>RXJA01000181.1 GCA_003963455.1 Hyphomicrobiales bacterium | reverse complement strand
ATCGCTCTGCGCGCTGGGCGGCTTCACGCCCTATCCGGTGATGAGCTCGATCACGCATTTCCCCGAGGATTTCAAGCCCGCGCCGGCGCGCGTGGCGGCTGAATAGGAGCTGGCAGATGAACATCAAGGCCGACTTCCCGACACTCATCGAAGAGATCGACTACGGAACGCCTGAGTCGAAGGCGACGAAGCAGATCACACTGACCGTCGACGGGCAAAGCATCACGGTGCCGGAAGGCACTTCGATCATGCGCGCGGCGATGGAAGGCGGGGTCGAGATCCCGAAACTCTGCGCCACCGACATGCTGGACTCCTTCGGTTCCTGCCGCGTCTGCCTGGTCGAGATCGAAGGACGCGGCGGCACGCCGGCCTCCTGCACGACGCCGGTCGGCGAAGGCATGGTGGTGCGTACGCAGTCGGACCGGCTCGACGCCATCCGCCGCGGCGTCATGGAGCTCTATGTCTCCGATCACCCGACCGGCTGGAACGAGAAGGCCGGCACCGGAGCCAGCGAATTCGATGCGGTGGCGAAATCTGTCGGTCTCTCCGAGAACCGTTACGGCGTCGAGGGCCGCAACCACGTCAAGGAAGAAGGCGGCGTGGCGCCCGGCCATGGCTCGCTGGCGGTGGACTACATCGCCCGCGACGAATCCAATCCTTATTTCACCTATGATCCGGCGCAATGCATCGTCTGCTCGCGCTGCGTGCGCGCCTGCGAGGAGGTGCAAGGCACCTTCGCGCTGACGATCGAGGGCCGCGGTTTCGAGTCGCGCATGGTCGCCGGCATGCATGAGGATTTCATCGCTTCCGAATGCGTCTCTTGCGGCGCCTGCGTGCAGGCCTGCCCGACCGACGCGCTGCGCGAGAAGACCGTGCTCGAAAAAGGCATGCCGGAACGCTCGGCCGTTACCACCTGCGCCTATTGCGGCGTCGGCTGCTCGTTCAAGGCCGAGGTCAAGGGCGACGAAGTCATCCGCATGATGCCCTACAAGGACGGCAAGGCAAACCACGGCCATTCCTGCGTCAAGGGCCGGTTCGCCTATGGCTATGCCACGCACAAGGACCGCATCCTGTCGCCGATGATCCGCGAGAAGATCTCCGATCCGTGGCGCGAAGTGACCTGGGAAGAGGCGATCGCCCACACGGCGAAGGAATTCCGCCGCATCCAGTACCAGTATGGACGCACCGCCATTGGCGGCATCACGTCCTCGCGCTGCACGAATGAGGAGACCTATCTCGTCCAGAAGCTGGTTCGCCAGGGCTTCCGCAACAACAATGTCGACACCTGCGCGCGCGTCTGCCATTCGCCGACCGGCTATGGGCTCGGCCAGACCTACGGCACCTCGGCCGGCACGCAGGATTTCGATTCGGTCGAATTCACCGATGTCGCCGTCATCATCGGCGCCAATCCGGCGTCCGCCCATCCGGTCTTCGCCTCGCGGCTGAAGAAGCGGCTGCGTGGTTCGCCAGGCAAGGAGGGCGCCAAGCTGATCGTGATCGATCCGCGCCGCACCGAGATGGTCAAGTCGGCGCATATCGAGGCCGACTATCACCTGCCTCTGAAGCCCGGCACCAATGTCGCGGTGCTGACGGCGCTGGCGCATGTCATCGTCACCGAAGGCCTATTCAACGAAGCCTTCATCCGCGAGCGCTGCGACTGGGCCGAATTCCAGGACTGGGCTTCCTTCGTTGCGCTCCCGGAAAACAGCCCGGAGGTTGTCGGCAAGCTGTCCGGCGTCGATCCCGAAGCCATCCGGGGCGCCGCGCGCATGTACGCCACGGGCGGCAATGGCGCGATCTATTACGGGCTCGGCGTGACCGAGCACAGCCAGGGTTCGACCACGGTGATGGCGATCGCCAATCTCGCCATGGCCACCGGCAATATCGGCCGTCCGGGCGTCGGCGTGAACCCGCTGCGCGGCCAGAACAACGTGCAGGGCTCCTGCGACATGGGTTCCTTTCCGCATGAGCTGCCGGGCTATCGTCATATCTCGGGCGAAGCCGTTCGCGACATCTATGAGAGCCTGTGGGGCGTGAAGCTCGACGACGAGCCGGGCCTGCGCATTCCCAACATGCTCGACGCCGCCGTCGACGGCTCGTTCAAGGGCATCTACATCCAGGGCGAGGACATCCTGCAGTCCGATCCCGACACCAAGCACGTCGCCGGCGGCCTTGCCGCGATGGAATGCGTGGTCGTGCACGACCTCTTCCTCAACGAGACGGCCAACTACGCGCATGTCTTCCTGCCGGGCTCGACCTTCCTCGAGAAGGACGGCACCTTCACCAATGCCGAGCGCCGCATCAACATGGTGCGCAAGGTGCTGGAGCCGAAGGCGCGCTATGCCGACTGGGAGGCGACGCAGGAGCTCGCCCGCGCCATCGGGCTGGACTGGAATTATACCCACCCGTCGCAGATCATGGACGAGATCGCCAAGACCACGCCGAGCTTCTCCGGTGTCTCGTTCGAGCTGCTCGACCGAGTCGGCTCGGTGCAATGGCCCTGCAACGAGAAGGCTCCGCTCGGCACGCCAATCATGCATGTCGACGGCTTCGTGCGCGGCAAGGGCAAGTTCATCCGCACCGAATATGTGGCGACGGACGAGCGCACGGGCCCGCGCTATCCGCTGCTGCTCACCACCGGCCGTATCCTGTCGCAATACAATGTCGGCGCGCAGACCAGGCGCACCGAAAATTCGATGTGGCATGCCGAGGATCGGCTGGAAATCCATCCGCATGATGCCGAAGTCCGCGGCGTGCGCGAAGGCGACTGGGTGCGGCTGGCGAGCCGCTCCGGCGAAACCACGCTGCGCGCGCTGATCACCGACCGCGTCTCGCCGGGTGTCGTCTACACGACGTTCCACCACCCGGACACGCAGGCCAACGTGATCACGACCGACTTCTCGGACTGGGCGACCAATTGTCCGGAATACAAGGTCACCGCCGTGCAGGTGGCGCCGTCCAACGGCCCGACAGACTGGCAGAAGGACTATAACGAGCAGGCCAAGCAGAGCCGGCGCATCGCCCCGCTGCAGGCGGCGGAGTAGCCTTGGCTCCGCGCCGCAAAGCGACGACGCAAATAACGCGGCTCGCGCATCGCGCCGGCGGCACCGCGGCCGCGAACCGCATGGTGCCGGAGGAGACGCCCGTGGCATTCTCCTTTGCCGGCACCACGCATGCGGTGATGATGGCAAGCCCCGCCGATTTCGAGGATTTCGCGCTCGGCTTCTCGCTGACCGAAGGCATCATCGCGGATCCAAAAGAGATCGAGGCGATCGAGGTCGAGGACCTCGGCGCCGGCATCGATATCCAGATCAGGCTGAAGGATCAGGCCAACACCCGCTTCCAGGCACGGCGGCGCAGGCTGGCCGGGCCAGTCGGCTGCGGGCTGTGCGGTATCGAATCCATCGAGGAAGCGATGCGCTCGGTCGACCCGGTTGGTGCGTCTCGGCTTACGCTTCGACCGGAAGACATAACAAGCGCCGTAAGGCTGCTGTCGAAGCAGCAACCGCTGCACGCGGAGACCGGCGCGGTGCATGCCGCGGGCTTCTATGTTCCCGGCAAGGGCATCGTGATGGCGCGCGAGGATGTCGGCCGCCACAACGCGCTGGACAAGCTCGCCGGCGCGCTGGCCAAGGCCGGCATCGATGGCGCAAGCGGCGCCGTCGTGGTGACCTCGCGCGTGTCGGTGGAGATGGTGCAGAAGACGGCCGCGATCGGCGCCTCGATCATCATCGCGGTTTCGGCGCCGACCGCGCTGGCCATCCGCACGGCCGACGCCGCCGGCATGACGCTGGTGGCGCTGGTGCGCGGCGACGATTTCGATATTTTCACCCACCCTGAACGGGTGGCCTCCGGAGTTGCCAAGCATGTCGCATGACGAGGACCACATCGCCAGCACCAGGGAAAAGCTGGTGCGCATGGCGAACCAGATCGCCACCTTCTTCCATTCGAAGCCGCGCGAGGAAGGCATCGCCGGCGTCGCCGAGCACATCAACAAGTTCTGGGAGCCGAGGATGCGGCGGCAACTGTTCGAGCTCATGGACGGCGACGCGGAGGATTTCGACGAGCTGGTGGTTGCCGCCTCGGCCAAGATCAGGAGGCCGATCACCCCCGCCGAGGCCGATACGAAGCTCGGGCTGAAGGCTTTCCCGGCCGACATCGCCGCTTCGCAAAAATAGCCGCGGCGATTAGATCATGATGCCGAAAAGCGTGAAGCGCCCTGCGGGCGGCATCATGCTCTATCTCTTTGATTTGGACACGGATTCAGACTTCAGGTCGATTCGACCTGAAATCATCCGGCTCTAATGCATGTCGCCCAGAAGTGTGCGGCGGTTCTGGGACAACGACATGCATCAAAACAAGGACTTAAAGCGCGTCGCCTGAATCCATTTCAGCGCGACGCGCTTTAGGTGTCCTTATATTTCTTTCTGCTAAAGTTTAGGCTGCCGCTATCGACGCGGCTCTGCTATGTTTGACGATCAGAAATCGTCAGGCCGGGCGGAAGAACTCGTGAGGCCGATCGAGACCCGATACGCGCGTAGCGGCGATGTCCGGATCGCCTATCAGGTGGTCGGCCAGGGCGCGTTCGATCTCGTCTTCGTGCCGGGCTTCATCTCCAATCTTGATCTTCAGTGGGAGGATGAAGGCTATAGTCGCCTGTTGAAACGGCTTTCGGCCTTCTCGCGGCTGATCCTGTTCGACAAGCGCGGCACCGGACTTTCCGACCGCGTCGACACCCATCACCTGCCCGGCCTGGAGACCCGCATGGACGATGTGCGCGCGGTCATGGACGCCGCCGGCAGCGGCCGGGCAGCGATCCTCGGCGCCTCGGAGGGTGCGCCGATGGCGATGCTGTTCGCCGCCACCTATCCGGAGCGGACGCGCGCGCTGGTGCTCTACGGCGGCTATGCGGATTTCCACAAATGGGTGATGCCGCCGGAAAGGCTGGAAGCCTTCATCGAGACGGCGGAGACATGCTGGGGCACCGGCGCCACCTTGCCCAATTTCGCGCCCGGCCGCGTGGACGACACGCATTTCGCCCAGTGGTGGGCCCGGTTCGAGCGACTGTCGGCCAGTCCGACGGCCGCGGCAGCGCTTGCCCGCATGAACGCCAGCATCGACGTGCGTGGCATCCTGGCGATGATCAGCGCGCCGACGCTTATCATCCATCGCCGCAACGACGCCCGCGTCGACCCTGATGCCAGCCGCTTCCTCGCGAAGAAGATCCCGCATGCCCGGCTGGTCGAGATAGCCGGGCGCGATCACCCGATCTGGACCGGCGATGTCGATCGCGTGGCTGACCTGATCGAGGAGTGCCTGACCGGCGAGCCCGCCGTGACCGACACCGAGCGCGTGCTGGCGGCGCTGCTGGTAACGCGCATCTACGATACGGCCAAGCTCGGCGACCGCATGTGGAGCGAGCGCAGCCAGCGCTTCCAGGAAACCTGGCGGCTCTTGGTCGGGCGTCACGGCGGACGCGCGGCCGGCACGCATGGCGAATTGATGATGGCGCGCTTCGACGGGCCGGCGCGCGCCATTCGCTGCGCCGCGGCGCTGCGCGAGGCGGCGCAGCAGATCGGCGTGGCGAGCGCGCAAGGCGCGCATGTCGGCGAGATCGAAATGCGCGGCCAACCGGTCGGGCTGACGGCGCGGGTTACGATGCAGCTCGCCGCGCATGCCGGGCGCGGCGACATCCTCGCCTCGCGGCTGGTCGCCGACCTCGCAATAGGTTCCGGCCTGCATTTCGTCGACGCCGGCCGCGTCAGCCTCGATGAGCTGGATGAGCCCATTTCCGTGGTTCAGGCGACGTCGGAGCAACATCTCGAACCGGCCTGCCGGCCGCGGGCAAAGCCCTCCGAGCCGGCCTCGCTGACGGCGCGGGAGAGCGAGGTGGTCAACCTGATTGCCGACGGCAAGAGCAATGCCGCGATCGCCGCCGAGCTCGACCTCAGCGAACACACGGTCAAGCGCCACGTCGCCAACATATTGCTCAAGCTCGACCTGCCGTCACGGGCGGCGGCGGCGGCCTTTTCGGCGAGGCATGCTGGCCCGGACGGGCCATAAGAGCCATGGCGCTTTCGGGGGAAGCGCCGGGCCTGCCGCAAGCGATACCAATTCTCCCCATGCAGGCCGGGCGATGTCGCCGGAAGGGCCCTGCGAAACGGAGGATGAAAATGCTGAAACTCAGTCGCAAGATCGGATTGCTGGCATTTGCCGCGGGCGCATTGCTGGCCATCACTCCGGCGCATGCCGAAGACGCTTCGGCCACCGCCGCCTACAAGGATATCCAGGCCACGCTCGGCTCGGTGCCCGACATGTTCAAGACGCTGCCGGACGTCGCCGTTGCCGGCGCCTGGGCCGAGATCAAGGGCGTCCAGCTCAACCCCAACACCGCCCTCAACGGCAAGACCAAGGAGTTGATGGGGCTGGCGGTGGCCTCGCAGATCCCCTGCCAATACTGCATCTATTTCCACACGCTGGCCGCCAAGGCCAACGGCGCGAGCGACGAAGAGATCAAGGAGGCCGTGGCGATGGCGGCTATCGTGCGCCACTGGTCGACGATGCTCAACGGCAGCCAGGTCGATCTCGCCACCTTCAAGAAGCAGACCGACGACCTGTTCGCCGCCGTCAAGGCCAAGTCGCAGTGAACGAAAATCCTGCCCGGCGATGAACGTCGGGCAGCCCTTCCCTTGTCAACAATATGGAGGACGACATGCTGACCAAGACCCAAACCGTGGACGGCGCCGCGATCAAGAAGGCGATCGAAGGCCGTGACGGCAAGCTCCTGTCGAGCTTCTACAACGATGATGCCGTGGTGCGGGTGATCGACCGCAACAACCCGCCGAGCAAGCCGCGTGAAATCCGGGGCCGCGCGGCGATCAGCACCTTCTGGGACGACATCTGCAGCCGGGCGATGACCCACAAGGTCGACACCACGATCGCCAACGGCGACAGCCTCGCCTTCACCCAGGCGTGCAGCTATCCGGACGGTACCAAGGTGTTCGCCGCGGCGGTGCTGGAGCTCAAGAACGGCCGCATCGCACGGCAGACCGTCGTGCAGGCCTGGGACGAATAAGATCAACCGCGCACAATCAACAGCGGCCTCGGCCGCAATCGTGAGGGAGAACGAACATGTTCAGCGCCAGATGGCAGATCGACGCCAAGTTCGGGCATAAGCAGACAGCGCTCGAGCTGATGCGGAAATGGGAGCGCGAGATCGGCTCACAGGTCGGGCTCGCTGACCTGAATTTCCGCCTCATGACCGGCTCGATCGGCGCACGAGAAGCGACGATCGAGTCCCATCACGAGGTCGAGAGTCTCGCGCAGCTGGAGGCATTCTTCGCCAAGATCGCCAAGATCGAGGCCCATGCCAAATGGGGCAAGGAACTGGAGCCCTATGTCGTGTCGGGCACCAGCCAATGGCAGATTTTCCGGATCGTGGAGTAGCACCTCTACCTCTCCCCTTGTGGGCCCGTTGCGCAGTTAGCGCGAACAGGCCCACAAGGGGGAGAAGAGGTGTCCGACGCCGCCTACATCAGGCCAAGCTGCTTGTAGAAGCCGAGCGCGTCGTAATAGTCGCTCTGGGTCGCGATCTTGCCGTCCTTGATGGAGAACATCGAGGCGCCGGTGAAGGAGAATTTCTTGCCGGTCGCCGCCGTGCCATCGCCCCAGGCGCCGGTGTTGGTGCCGGAGAACTCCCATTCGAAGGAGACACGGTCGCCGTCGACGAGCGGCTTGCCCTTCATCGTCCACACGGCGTCGGGAACGGCTTTCAGGAAATTGTCGATGACACCGGTCTTGGCCGCATCCCTGCCCGTGACCGGCTTGCCGACGGACGCGTCATAATAGGTGACGTCATCGGCGAAGTAGCCAGCGGCCTTGGCCGAGTCATGCGCGTTCCAGGCCGCGACATAGGCCTCGACAACCGATTGCGCGGTATCGGCGGCGAGGGATGGAGCCACACTCAAAAGCGTGGCGGCGATGGCTGCCGATGCTAGAAACTGGCGGCGTTGCATTGTTGTCTTCCTCCCTGGTTGAATGCTTGCCTTCGTCTTCCTTCTCCCTTTGAGGAGAAGGTGGTCGGCGAAGGGGCCTAGCCGTGCGCCACCATCACGTGGCGAACGGCGGTGTAATCCTCCAGCGCGTAGAGCGACATGTCCTTGCCGTAGCCGGACTGTTTGAGGCCGCCATGCGGCATCTCGTTGGTCAGCATGAAGTGGGTGTTGATCCAGGTGCAGCCATATTGCAGGCGGGCGGCGGTCGCCATGGCGCGCGAGACGTCCCTGGTCCACACCGACGAGGCAAGGCCGTAGTCGCTGTCATTCGCCCATGTCACCGCTTCGTCGACATCCGAGAAGCGGGTGACGGAGACAACCGGACCGAACACTTCGCGGCGCACGATCTCGTCCTCCTGCAGCGCCCCGGCGACGACCGTCGGCTGATAATAGAAGCCGGAGCCCTCGCCCGGCTTGCCGCCGGTGGTGATCTCGATGTGCTTCAGCTCCGAGGCGCGCTCGACGAAGCTCGACACGCGATCGCGCTGGCGACGCGAGATCAGCGGGCCGATCTCGTTCTGGGTGTCGTCCGGTTGGTTGTACTTGATGGTCGAGACGGCGGAAGACAGGTCGGCGACCAGCTTGTCGTAGATCTTCTTGCCGGCATAGATGCGGCAGGCGGCGGTGCAGTCCTGGCCGGCATTGTAGTAGCCGAAGGCGCGCAGGCCGCCCACAACAGCGCCGAGATCGGCATCGTCGAAGACGATGACCGGCGCTTTGCCTCCGAGTTCCAGATGCGTGCGCTTGACCGACTTGGCGGCCGCCTGCAGCACCTTCTTGCCGGTGGCGACATCGCCGGTGATCGAGATCATGTTGACCTTGGGGTGGTTGATCAGCGTGTTGCCGACGCTGTCGCCACGGCCCAGCACGACATTGACGACGCCCTCGGGCAGGACCTCGGCGAGGATCTTCGCCAGCTTCAGCGACGTCAGCGGAGTCTGTTCCGACGGCTTGAAGACGACGGTGTTGCCACCGCCGATCGCCGGCGCCAGCTTCCATGCCATCATCATCAACGGATAATTCCAGGGCGCGATGGAAGCGACGATTCCCACGGGATCGCGCCGCACCATCGAGGTGTGGCCGGCAATATATTCGCCGGCGACCTGGCCGGGCATCGAGCGGACCGCACCGGCGAAGAAGCGGTAGCAGTCGACGATCGCCGGTATCTCGTCATTGAGCACGGCGTTGATCGGCTTGCCGCAATTCAACGCCTCGAGCGCGGCGAACTCCTTCGCTTCGGCCTCGATGCGGTCGGCGATCTTGAGCAGATAGCCCGAGCGCTGCGCCGGCGTGGTGCGCGACCAGCTGACGAACGCTCGTTCGGCGGCACTGACGGCGGCCTCGATCTGCGCCGGGCTCGCTTCCGGCAGGTTGAGGATCGTCGCGCCGGTCTTAGGATTGAGGATTGGCTCCTCGGTTTCGGTGCCCATCTCGAATTTCGAGCCGATGAGCATCTGGGTGTCCATGGATGTCACTCCCTAATCAATTCGGTTATTTGCCCGAACCGGCGATCTGGTCGCCGTCGCGGGTCAGGTAATAGGCAAAGAGGATCGGCAGCAGCGTCACCAGCACGACGACCATGGCCACGACATTGGTGACCGGGCGCTGGCGCGGGCGGATCAGCTCCTCCAGCATCCAGATCGGCACGGTCTGCTGCTGGCCGGCGGTGAAGGTGGTGACGATGACCTCGTCGAAGGACAGCGCGAAGGCGAGCATGCCGCCGGCGAGCAATGCGGTGGCGATGTTCGGCAGCACGACATGGCGGAAGGTCTGGAAGCCGTCGGCGCCGAGGTCCATCGAGGCCTCGATCATCGAACCGGAGGTGCGGCGGAAGCGGGCGACGGCGTTGTTGTAGACGACGACAACGCAGAAGGTGGCGTGGCCGAGCACGATCGTCCAGAACGAGAAGGGGATGTCGGCCAGCGCGAAGGCCGAGCGCAGCGCGATGCCGGTGATGATGCCGGGCAGCGCGATCGGCAGGATGACCAGCAGCGAGATCGCCTCGCGGCCGAAGAAGCGCGTCTGCGAGACGGCGGCGGCGCAGAGCGTGCCGAGCACCAGCGCGATCGCCGTCGAGATGGCGGCGACGCGAACCGACAAAGACAGCGCATCCCAGACGTCCGGACGGTTCCAGGTAACGGCGAACCACTGCGTGGTCAGCCCAGGCGGCGGCCAGACGAAGCTCTTTTCCTCCGTCGTGAAGGCGTAGACGAAGATCAGGAGGATCGGCAGGTGCAGGAAGAGCAGGCCGCAGGCGGCGGCGATCTTCAAGCCGAGCGGAGCGGATTGACCACGTTCAGAGCGCATCGAAAGCTCCCATGCGCTTGGCGCCCCAGAGGTAGAAGCCCATGATGACGATGGGCACCACGGTGAAGGCGGCGGCCAAGGGAATGTTACCGGCGGTGCCCTGCTGCGAATAGACGGCCTGGCCGATGAAGAGGCGCGAGGTGCCGATGATCTGCGGGATGATGTAGTCGCCCAATGTCAGCGAGAAGGTGAAGATCGAGCCGGCGACGATGCCGGGCAGCGCCAGCGGAAACAGCACATTGCGGAAGGTCTGGCCGGGCGAAGCGCCGAGATCGGACGAGGCCTCGACCAGATTGCCGGGCACGCGCTCGAGCGCCGCCTGCACGGGGAGGATCATGAAAGGCAGCCAGACATAGACGAAGACGATGAAGGTGCCGGTGAAGGAGACCGACAGCGAATTGCCGCCGACGATCGGCAGCGACAGCCAGGCGTCGAGCAGCCACAGAAGGTTCAGCTTGGCGAGCAGCCAGGTGAGGATGCCCTCCTTGGCGAGGATCAGCTTCCAGGCGTAGATCTTGACCAGATAGCTCGACCACAGCGGCAGCATGACGCCGAGAT
>RXJA01000114.1 GCA_003963455.1 Hyphomicrobiales bacterium | reverse complement strand
CCGAGGGCAAGAAATATCACGCGGCCTATTTCGAGCGTTTCGACAATGTCTGGTGCCATGGCGACTTCGCCGAATGGACGGCTCATGGCGGCATGATCATCCACGGCCGTTCGGATGCGACGCTCAATCCGGGCGGCGTGCGGATCGGCACGGCCGAGATCTACAACCAGGTCGAGCAGATGCCGGAGATCCTCGAGGCGCTCTGCATCGGCCAGGACTTCGACAATGACGTGCGCGTCGTGCTGTTCGTGCGGCTGGCCGCCGGCGTGGCCATGGGCGAGGACCTGGAAAAGCGCATCCGCGCCAGGATCCGCACCGGCGCCAGCCCGCGCCATGTGCCGGCCAGGATCGTCGCCGTCACCGACATTCCGCGCACCAAGTCCGGCAAGATCACCGAGCTCGCGGTGCGCGACGTGGTCCACGGCCGCGCCGTCAAGAACAAGGAAGCGCTTGCCAATCCCGAGGCGCTGGAGCTGTTCCGCGATCTGTCGCAGTTGGCGGACTGACGGCATCACGTGGTTAACGAAATCTATCGGGCGAATTTACCTAGATTTCACGGGTGGTACACATTCGTAAATTTTTCCGCAGCCCGGTAAGGACTTGTTAAGGGACGACCCCGATAGTCGCGTGTAACTTGAGAAATCCCGTTCCTCGTCCCCTGAGGTTCAGCTCAAGCCCCCGTTGTGACAGCATCCCATTTCTCAAGGCGTCCCCCCAAGGACGCCTTTTTCTTTCCTAGCCAGCAACGCAATGTAGGGAACATCAGGTTTTGCTTGAGAACGCAAAGATCGTCTCGGCGACGCCCTGCGGGCCCCGTTGCATTCCTGCCCCCGCGTAAGCTTGCCATTGTGCAGTGCAGCAACGATGTGGTGGATGGGCATTGTGCTCGGCTTCCGCCGTCCCGGCGGGCTAGGACATCGATTTGCGAAACATCTCGGACACGATCGCCCGCCTTGCCGCCATGCAAGGACGGGCGGGGCTTTCCTCACAACGCGACCACGACACTTTGTCAGACCTCGCGACATTCGGGTCAAATCCAGGCGCCTTGCGCGCCCGCTTCCACGTTCCCGTGGATTTGTCACCCGGGGCAGCGTTGGTGGTCGTACTCCATGGTTGCACGCAGACCGCGGCTGGCTACGATTACGGATCAGGCTGGTCGCGGCTCGCAACCGAGGAAGGATTTGCGGTGTTGTTCCCGGAGCAGCAGCGCGTCAACAATCCCAATCTCTGCTTCAACTGGTTCGTGCCCGAGGACATCGCCCGCGATCGAGGAGAGGTGCTCTCTATCCGCCAGATGATAGAAGCCATGGTGACAAAGCATGGCCTGGACCGCCAGCGGATCTTTGTCACCGGTCTTTCCGCCGGCGGCGCTATGGCTGCGGCGATGTTGGCGACATACCCGGAGGTATTCGCCGGTGGAGCAATCATGGCAGGCCTTGCCTATGGCTGCGCGTCCACGATCCCGGAAGCCTTCGATCGTATGCGTGGCCATGGCGGCCCCTCCTCATCGGACCTGCAACGGCACCTGGCGAGAGCTTCGCTTCACCAAGGACCATGGCCGAAGATTTCAGTCTGGCAGGGCAGCGCCGACAATACGGTCGCACCCTCCAACGCGGAGGCCATCATAGCGCAGTGGCAAGAGGTTCACGGAGTGAGGGGAAGCCCCTCTCGAAAAGAAACAGTCGATGGACAGATGCGGCAGGTTTGGTGCGACGCCGATGGCAATGAGGTGATGGAGAAATACACCATTGCCGGCATGGGCCATGGCACGCCTCTGCAGGCGAGCGGTGGCGACAGCCTCGGCAAAGCAGGGCCGTTTATGCTGGATGTCGGAGTCTCCTCGACACGCCACGTCGCCCGCTTCTGGGGGCTCACCGAGCCGGGAACGCGACGCATGGCGAAAGCCGAGACCGCCTCAGGCGCCGCTTTGCAACCTTTTACGCCGAAGGAGAAGCCCCTGCCTGTCCGTATCGATCCCGCTCCGGAACCTGTCACCGCCAGCAGCCCGAAGGACGGGATTACCAAGGTAATCGAGGATGCGCTGCGTGCGGCAGGATTGATGCGCTAGCAACGGTGGGCGAGCGTGTCGTTCGCCGCCACGTCATTCCTTGCGGTTGGAAGCGGGGTCTTCTCCGTCGACGCTGTTGTCGTTCACCCGCAGGGCCTTGCCTTCAACCTTACGCGACTCGCGTGAGCGTGGCTTTGGCGGCAACGAGGATTGATCGCGCTCGTCCGCGCTGTTGTCATTGACCCGCAAGGCCTTGCCTGTGACCTTCGGCCGCTCGCCGTCATCGTTCATGTCGAACTCCTTGCGTGCGCTGGTAGGGCGAAGCGTGGCTATGCCATTTTCACTTTCAGTTCACGCGCCCACAGACGCAGCGCGCCGAGGGCCGAAAGGAAGACGGCGACATCCTTAGGTCCGGAGAGCACAACACAACCCTCGTCGAGATTTTCTGAGATGCCCGCCTTGTCGAGTAGCGGCATTGCGGCCTCGACATAGCCTATGAACTTGCAATGGGCGAAAGCGTCAGCAACGAAGTCGCGTGCCGTGGATTCCTTGATCAGATCGGCCATTGCCGCCTTGGATGGCAGCAAGGCGACCGCATCGTAGAGCACGGACGGGCCGCCGTTGATCATCTGCTGTGCCTCGATCAGGCTCCCGTCGCTGGTCTTGGCACCGCCGACCTTGGGCGCAATGATCTCGAAAGCAGCACCCGCTTTGCCCATGGCTCCAGTCAGCGCCTTCAGCAGCGCCGCATCGGTGCCGTCAGTCACCAGTATGCCGAGCTTGCGACCCTCGAACCGATCAGGACCCCTGGCCAGGATACTGAGCGAGGGTGCTGCGGCCAGATCCTGCCTCGGGGCAATGGCCGTGTCCGCCGGTTTCGGCATGGCCTTCAGTCCAAGGCCGTACCCGACGCTGTTCGCCAGCCCGTCGTCGATGTTGAGAAGATGGGAAACCATCCGCTCGCGAATGACAGGGGTCTGCACCTTGCTGAGCTCGAAGGTCAGCGCCGCCGCGATATGGCCCTGCTCGGGGGGTGTCTGGCTGATGTAGAACTGCCGCGCCTGGCTGTAGTGGTCGGCAAAGCTTTCGGGGCGTATGCGCTGTTTGGCACCCTGTTCGGTCTCGGCAAACGAGCGGAATCCGCGCTGCGGCGATTCCCTTGGACCTTCACCGAAGGAATTCGGCTGGTAGTTGACACGGCCGGCCGGATTGCACATCGCCATATGGCCGTCCTGCTGGAAATTGTGGAACGGGCATTTCGGCGCATTGATCGGGATATGGGTGAAGTTGGTGCTGCCTAGCCGCTTTATCTGCGTGTCGAGATAGGAAAAGTTCCGCCCCTGCAGCAGCGGGTCGTTGGAGAAGTCGATGCCGGGTGGAACGTTTTGGGTCATGAACGCTACCTGCTCGGTTTCGGCGAAGAAATTCTCCGGCATTCGGTCGAGCACCAGGCGGCCGACCGGGATCGGCGGCAGGATTTCCTCCGGAATAAGCTTGGTGGCGTCGAGCACGTCGAAATCGAAACTATCGGCAAAGTCCTGATCGAACAGCTGCAACTGCAACTCCCATTCCGGAAAATTACCGGCCTGGATTGATTCCCACAGATCGCGCCGATGGAAGTCGGGATCGGCACCATTGATCTTGACCGCCTCGTTCCAGACTACGGATTGCAGCCCGAGCTTCGGTTTCCAGTGGAATTTGACGAAAGTTGATTCATCCTTGGCATTGAGCATCCGGAAGGTGTGGACGCCGAAACCCTCCATGAAGCGCAACGAACGCGGGATTGCCCGGTCCGACATCACCCACATGACCATGTGCATGGACTCGGGCGTGAGTGAAATGAAATCCCAGAAATTGTCATGCGCCGATTGGGCCTGCGGGAAACCGCGATCCGGTTCTTCTTTGACGGAATGGATCAGATCGGGAAACTTGATCGCGTCCTGGATGAAGAACACCGGGATGTTGTTGCCGACAATGTCCCAGTTGCCTTCCTGGGTGTAGAGCTTGACAGCAAAGCCTCGGACATCGCGTGCCAGATCGGCCGAGCCTTTGTTGCCGGCGACGGTGGAGAAGCGCACGAAGGCCGGGGTCTTTTCCCCAGCGCGCTGGAAGATGTCGGCGCGGGTATATTTGGCGAGCGATTCGTAGGTCTCGAAATAGCCATGAGCGCCGTAGCCCCGCGCGTGCACGACCCGCTCGGGTATCCGCTCATGGTCGAAATGGAAAATCTTCTCGCGGAAGTGGAAGTCCTCCATCACCGTCGGCCCTCGCGAGCCGATCTTCAGCGAATTTTGATCGTCCGAGACAGGTCCGCCCTGAGCGGTAGTGAGGACAGGAACGGCACCTTCAGCGAATTGGTGTAACTCACCCCCTTCGCGTCGAACCATCTTCTGATCGTGGACGACAGCTTGCTTGCCGAGACGGCTTGGAGACTTGGTCATTAACGGCTCCTTGAAGCGGTGCACGCATTCCGGACTGTGGAACGTCACTGAGCCCCGCCGCCATTCGGCGACGGGCTTCGATGATCTCGATGATCAGAGAGGGCTGGCGTTGCGCGTTCTGTCGCGCTCCACCTCGACATCGGTGTACGGATCGGCCTTGGGGTCGAAGCCGGTCCAACCACCCGCCTCATAGGTGCTGCGGCGTTCTTCCAGATCCACGGAGTTGGTTTGCCCGAGAATCCGCTTTGCTTGGTCGGCAAGCTCGTCGCTGACCTTCGCCGTCACCAGCGTTCCCCCGCGGCGGACGCCCTCTGCATAGACATGGGCATCCTTTTCCGAAACACCGGAATCAGTCAGCGCCCCGATGATGCCGCCGGCCGCGCCGCCGACGACCGCGCCCCCGAGCGCTCCGACTGCCGTGGCTGCCAGCCAACCGGCGGCCACGACCGGGCCGACGCCGGGAATAGCCATGAGGCCAAGTCCGGTCAGCAGTCCGCCGGCCCCGCCTATGACGGCGCCCACGCCGGCCCCGCCGGTAGCGTCGGCGGCAGCGTTGGTGTCGTCGCCATCATCGTCGTACCAATTGGTCGAGTTGTTGGCGACAATGCTGATATCGCCATGCGGAACGCCGCTGGCCTCGAGTTCGCCGACCGCATCAGAAGCGTCTTGATAGTCGTCGAAAAGTCCGGTCACTGTCTTCATGATCAGGATCTCCAAATTCTGTGTTCAGTTGGTGCCGGCAACGACGTTGCCTTGATAGTCGAGCGCAATGGGGGTCTTCTTGCCATCCTTGGTCGCCTGACCCCGCCAGATGCCTTGATCGTCCTTGGTCAACGCCGACACTTCCGAAAAGCCGGCATCCTGTATGCGGCCCTTGGCCTGATTTTCGGTGAAACTGTTGGCACCGGGAACCGGAGCAGCCGGGTTGGCGGTACCCTTTGTGGCAACCGCAGGGGTCGTGGAACTCGTGGCGGCGGTTTTGTCGTCCATGCCGGACGCGATCTTCTCGATCATTTCCTGATGCATCTTGAGCGTCGGAACCGTTTCCTGAGCGAACGTCTTCAACTGCGCGTTGTCGCCCTCGGCCGCATAGCTCTCGAACAGTTTGACGGCGTCCGCATGCGCGTCGCGCTGCATCTGCATGTAGGACTTGTCGACGGAATCGTTGGCGGCCTGCAAGGCGTCGAGATCGCTCTTGTGTTTGGCGTCCGTCTCAGGCGGCACCGTCAGCTTCTGTTCGCCGGCGATGTTTTCGAGCTTGGCGTTGGCCGCGCCATGATCGTGGATCATTTTCTGGGCGAAGTCCTTGACGTCTTTGTCCTGGACCTTGCTTTCGGCAATCTTGCTCGACTGGACCTCGAACACGCCCCCGGCGGCCGCCTTGTCGACGAAGTCCTGCGCCTTGTCGGCAGCGAAAGCGGGCACGGAAAAAGTTATGGCTGTGGCTGCGCCAAGCGCAGCCAGTAACAGGCGATTTTTCATGATAGGGTCCTTGTTGGCACACATCGTGCTGTGAGCCTAACAAGCACCTGCGGGCTTTGTTCCGGTTGCAGACCGATTTCCCGCCGCGAAATACTGGCGTCGGCCGGCCGCAGAACTATCGTTGCATTTGCTCCAGGCCAAAGGAGCCGGCCGCAGTCTTCAACTTACTCCGCGAGCACGCGGGTCGACGGGAAGGCGACCTCGACAAGGGTTCCTTCGCCCGGCGTGGAGGTGATGGCGAAACGGGCGCGGTTCGCCTCCACCATGGCCTTGGTGAGAGGCAGGCCGAGGCCGGTGCCGTCGCCGCGTCCGCGCTTCAAAGCATTGATCTGCTTGAACGGCTTGAGAGCCTGCTCGATCTCGGCCGGGGTCATGCCGATGCCAGTGTCGCGCACGCGCATGACGACATCGCCCGAGGCTTCGTAAGCGGTGGAGACGATCACCTGGCCGCCGGCCTGCGTGTAGCGGATGGCGTTGGACAGGATGTTGAGGGCGATCTGGCGCACGCTTCTCAGATCCGCCACCACCTCCGGCAGCCGCGAGGCGAAGCTGGAGCGGATGATGACGCGTTCGCGATTGGCCTGCGGCTGCATCATCGCCACCGTCTCGGCCAGCGTGTCGTTGAGCGAAACCGCCTCGTAGTCCATCTCCTGCTGGCCGGCCTCGATCTTGGAGATGTCGAGCAGGTCGTTGACGAGGTCGAGCACGTGGTTGCCGGAGCGGTTGATGTCGCGCAGGTAGTCGCGATAGCGGTCGTTGGCGATCGGACCGAATTTCTCGTCCACCATCAGTTCGGAAAAGCCGATGATGGCGTTGAGCGGCGTGCGGATCTCGTGGCTGATGCGGGCCAGGAAATCCGTCTTCTGCGAGGAGGCGCGCTCGGCCACGGCGCGTGCCTGCGTCAGGTCTTCCTCCGCCCGCTTCCATTGCGTGATGTCGCGCACCACGGCGCAGAAGCCGCTGTCGTTGGGCAGCCGGCCGATGGTCATGAACAGCGGGATGAAGCGCCCCTGCGCCTCGCGGCCGATGACCTCGCGGCCGTCATTGAGCACACTTGCCACGCCAGGCTCCGAAAGGCCCGCGAGATAGTCGCGCGCCGCGCGCTGGCTTTCGATGGCGAACAGCGAGGCAAAGGGCTTGCCCGCGACCTCGTCGTTGTCGAAACCGAACAGCGCTTCCGCCGGACGGCTGATCGAGCGGATGTTGCCATCGCGACCGATCAGCACGACGCCATCGGTCGCGGTGTCGATGATGGTGCGCATCTCGGCGATGCGCGACTTCAATTCCGGCACGTCCGGCTGCGGCGCCTGCTCGTCATTCGCGGCGGTGAAATGCGCCGCATCGTCCTCGCCGGAGCGCCGCACCACCAGCATCAGCGCCTTGCCGTCCCGCCACGGCACGGAGCGCAACAGCGCGTCGATCGGAAATTCCTGGCCCTGGCGGGTCTTGAGCTTCAAGGAGTGGTCGCTTCCGTCCGCCGCGGCGTCCTCGGCGTAAGGATCGGCAAAGAGCGCGCCCAGGCCCCCCGCATCCGCGAGGTCGTCCAGCGCGTCGTAGCCGGTCAGTTCCAGGAAGGATTCGTTGGCATAGTGCATCACGTCGCCCGAATGGATGAGCAGCGGCACCGGCAGCCTGGCGAGGATCGACGTATCGGGCGCCTTGGCTTCTTCTCCGGTCGAGAAAGCGGACGGCACAAAGCCGGAGAGCTTGAGCGGCGGCACGTCGAGGCGCGGCCGCGCCGGCGCTGCCGTCTCGGGTTCTTCCGCGGCCGTCGCGGCATCGGCGTCGGGACCGGCCCAGTCCTCGCTGTCTTGCGCATCACGGAAATCGTCGGCGGTCATGCTGTCGTCGTCCGCCGTATCGCGAGCAGGCTCTTCGGTGACTGGCCGCCGCGGTTGCGCGTCGGCATGCCCGTCCCTGGAAACAGGTTCGGCGCCGGCGGATTTGTCGCCATCGGCGTAGTCGAGCAGCGAGCCGGAAACAGCCGGCGTACCGGCCTGGCCGGTGTCGCCCGTCCCGGCGTCACCGACGCCGTCGAGCCGCGCCAGGTCTTCCTGGTCCTCGGCCTCGGTCTGAGCTTCAGCGGTCTCCGCGTCGGTCTTCAGGTCGACGGGTTCCGAGACATGCTGCGCGGACGACAGGTTCGCTTCACGCGCCGCACTGTCGTGCTCCGCTGCGTCAAGCGGGAGTGGCTGGCTTGCCTCGGCCGTCGTTTCGTCGGCCGGTTCTTTCACCGTCGCCGCATCCTTGCCGGTCCCGGCCGCGTGGGCTTGCTTGTCGGCTTCGGGGGCGCTCGGCTCGGGAGGGGTGGAACTGTCCCTGCGCAGCCGTTCGCCGATCTCGCGGAAAGCGCTGCGCTCGAGGATCGACAGACCCCTCTGATTTCCCGCAGTGTCGCTGGCGGGCTGCTTGTCGTTGGCCGGCTGGCGATGCTCGGCCAGCCTTATGACCTTGTCGGCGAAACGCCGCTCCGGTTTCGGCACGATGGTCAGTGCCGGCACTTCGCCCTGGAAGGGATCTTCAGGTTTTGGCGGCTTCGGCGACGTCTGTGGCTGATCGGCCGAAGGCTCGGCCGTGGCCGGGGCGCCCCCCGCGGGCGCGGCATTCGGCACCAGGGCCAAGCCGAGCGCTTCCGGATCGACCACGGCGTCGGCGCCGCGCGCCACGCCGAAGCCGCGAAAACCCTCGAAGGCGCGGCTGCGGCCATAGACGGGCAGCGCCGCCAGATCGACCGGAATCTTCAGGCCTGTCCCGGCCACGGGCCACAGCACGGAGCGGCCGGACCAGGTGTCGCGCCGCTCGAGCAGGCCGGCGATCTCGCCCGAGGCGTCGAGGCCGAAAGTGGTGGCGACGTCCTTGAAGCGGCGGCCGATCACATCGGCGGCGGGCTGGCCGACGATTCCGGCGAATTCCGGCGAAAGCGCGCTGAACCTGCCTTCGGCGTCGGTGCGCCAGACGAAACGCAGCGGCGGCGCCGAGCGGTCGATATCACGGGGCGGCGCGGGTTGCGCCGGCATGGCGGCTCCGCGTACGGCAGCTTCGACGACATCTTGCCCTTGGTCTTCCGCTGTGGAGCCCCCCTCCGGCTCATCCTTTGCTTTCGCTATCGGTTGAGCATGTCCGGCGTCGTCTCCGGCATTGAAATACCAATGGTCATGCTGGCCGGCCTCGGGGGCGCTGGCCTGGTGACCGGTCGGAGTGGACCGCTGGTCGGTCGCGGTCCGGTTTCTCGCCTCAGGCTGCGCGCCGGCTTTGGGAGCCTCCGGGACGGCCTCGGCCTCTTCTGCGGCCGTCACAACCGGACTGTTGTCCTGGACAGGCTCCGGCTCGACGGTCAGGCTTTCACCCGACAGCGTGGCGGCGACCGTCTCTGCCGCCGCAAGCTGTTGGTCGTCGGGCCGATCGTCCTGGTCACTGTCCGTGTCCTCGAGCTGGTCTTCATCGATCACAACCAGCAGATGCCGCGTATCGGTGAGCCGCGCGAAACCGGCCGGATAGGAAGTGGAGGCGCCAGGCACCAGGCGCTTGACGACACGGTCGCCGCTGCTTGCCACGTCCGCAACCAGCGCGGCCAACGTCCGCCGCTCGATTCCGAGTGCCGAAAAGCCATCCGAGGCCGCCTCGACATCGCCTTGCGCGTCGACGAAAGCGATGAAATGCCCGGCCTCGGTGAACCCGCCGATGGCGCGGCTGGCGATCTCGGCGGCACTGCGCGAACTGGCTTGCGCCGCCGGCACCGCCAGCATGATGGCCTTCTCGCCATCCGGCATCGTCACGGCGCTCGCAAGCAAACCCACGGCGCGGCTCACCATGCCGGTGGCCAGCCTTACCGTGATGGCGCGGTCGTTGCCGATATCGGGAAAACCGCTGGTCGCCATGATCTGCCGCCGGGCGACCAGCGGCAGCCGCGCGGAGGCGCCTATGATGGCCTCGATATCCGGATGGCCGAACAGCGACGCCCCCGGACCGTTCGCCCAGATCACCTGTTCGAGGTCGGCCGACAAGATGGCCAAGGCGTCGCCGGCGGCAAAGCGCTGGCGGACCGCGTCGAGCACGGCGACATCGAGGAAGGAGTAGTTTTCAGGCGGCATGCGCTGGCCAACCCTCCAGAGCGGACATTTCAGTTAACGCTTTGTTAATAAAAGCCCGAGGCCGGAAGGTCCACAAGCCCTGGCTTGCAAAGGTCGAAATCTCTGGGCTCTTGGTTAACGGCCCTCGAGCTGACGCCCGGTAGATAACGTATGGGAAGATTTTATGGTGCAGTGCAACAAAGATATTGCAATGCACAAAAAAGGCCTTTATGTTGCCATCATACATGAACGAGACGGCTTTCTGTCAAAGCCGCTGCCCCGAAAGGTTGGAAAATGTCCAAGACCACCACTAAGACCATCGAAAACGTTGAATTCCCGAGCTTTGACGCATCCAAGGCCACCGACCAGATCCGCGCCTTCGCCGAGAAGGGCGTCGAGCAGTCGAAGGAAGCCTATGCCAAGCTGAAGACCGGCGCCGAGGAGACCCAGAAAGTTCTGGAGTCGACCTACGAGACCGCCAAGGCCGTCTCCAGCGACGTTTCGCTCAAGGCGATCGCCGCGTTGCGCGCCAATGCCGAAGCCGGCTTCTCGCACCTCGAAGCCCTGGTCGGCGCCAAGACCCTTTCGGAAGTCGTCGAGTTGCAGACCGCTTTCCTGCGCAAGGGCGCTGAAATGGCTGTCGAGCAGGTCAAGGAGTTCCAGACTGTCGCCACCAAGGCGGTCGAGGATGTCTCCAAGCCGGTCAAGAGCGCCTTCGAGAAGGCGATGAAGGACGTCAAGGCTGCGTGATTTTCGCACACAACCCTGCGATGCATCAAAACGTCGCATTTCGTCAGACAAATAGTCGTGCGATAGGGTTGAGCAACCAGATACCCGGAAATGGAACCTCCTCCCTCCGTTTCCGGGGTGACCAGCCAGCACCTCCTCCCGCTGGCTCGTAACAGGAAAAGGCCGGCA
>RXJA01000341.1 GCA_003963455.1 Hyphomicrobiales bacterium | reverse complement strand
CGACGCGATCGGCGCGCTTCTGAGCGCCTTGCGGCCAAGGCGGCCGCCGCCGCGACGGTGGGTCTGTTCGGTCATTTCGACGGCCGGTGCGTTCATGGAGCCTCCTTCTTCCCGCCTTCCACGTTAGCGACGCAAAATATGGCTGTGACGCTGGAAAATCCTGATCTTATGTATAAGCTCACCTTATGCGAAGCCTGCGCCACCTCCTGCCCTCGGCCGGCAGCCTGATCGTCTTCGAGGCGGCAGGCCGGCTATCCAGCTTCACCGCCGCCGGGCGCGAGCTCGGCATGACGCAGGCGGCCGTTTCCTACGCGGTGCGCGGACTGGAGGAGCAGCTGGGCGCCAAGCTCTTCCAGCGCCGCCACCGCCAGGTGCTCCTGACGGAAGCCGGCGAACGTTTCCACGCCGACGTGTCGCTGGGTCTGTCGCATATCCGCAAGTCGGCGGAGGACCTTCGCCTGCAGGCGACGGGCGGCCACGTGACGCTTGCCGCCTCGACCGCCTTCGGCTCGTTCTGGATGATGCCGCGCCTGCAGCAGTTCCGCGACCAGTTGCCGGGCATCGACCTGCGCATCCAGACCGCCGACCGCGACCTCGACATCATCGCCGAGGGCATTCCGCTCGGCGTGCGCGGCGGCGTGCCGCGCGACTGGCCGGACTATCACTCGCTGTCGCTCTCCGACGAAGAGATCTTCCCTGTCGCCGGCCCCAGCTACCTCGCCAAATTCGGCATGCCCAAGACAGTCGAGGAATTGGCCACGCACCGGCTCATCCATCTGGAGGAACCCTATCGCGAGGCGCCGAACTGGGACGAATGGTTCGCGTCGGCCGGAACCAGCCTGCGCAATGCCGAACGCGGGCTGCGCATCAACGACTATGCCCTGGTCATCCAGGCGGTGATGGAGGGGCAAGGCATCTCGCTCGGCTGGCGGCATCTGGTCGAGCGTCTGGTGGCATCGGGACTGCTGGTGCCGGTAACCGACCATGCGATGCGGACCGGCATCGGATTCCACGTCATCTGGCCTAAGAACCGCGATCTCAGCGACAACGCGCGCAAGGTCAGGGACTGGCTTGTGTCGCAGGCATAGGCTTCGGCAACGCGGTCCGACACACGGCCGGACCGCGATAAGGCCAAATGCGGGTCAGACGGAACCGTCGTTCTTCAGGCCGAGCACATCGATCTTGTCGATGGTCGGCGGCCCGGCAAACAGCGTTTCGGCATTGGCCATCAGTGCCTTGGCGATCTCACCGGTGAGATGCGCCTGCCGTCCCGTCTCGTCGTGGAAGGCGTCGAACACGCCAAACACGCTCGGGCCGAGTTGAAGCGCGAACCAGATCGGCGTCCCGGCCTCCTGGTTCGCCAGTTGCAAGCCGGTGTTCAGGAATGCTGCTACATCCTTCTCCTTGCCGGGCTTGGCTTCGAAGCGTGCGAATAATGCGAGCTTGATCATCTCTCTTCTCCGGTCGTTGTTGCGCGGCCAGCCTGGCCGTCGAAAACAACAGTCGCAGCGATCATGCAGAAATCGTATTGGCGCAAATGACAACTTTGATATCATTATTGCCATGAATGTCTCCGTCCTCGCGCTTGATGGCGTCTTTGACACCGGGCTGGCAACGATCCTCGACGTGTTCGGCACCGCCAACGAACTGGCGCCCATGTTGGCAGCGCCGCCCAGCCACTTTGCCGTCAGCATCGTTGGGGCGAGCGATATGGTCCATACGGCTCAGGGCTTCAGGGTTCCGGTCACCAGCATCGGCAGCGAGCCAAACCCCGACTGGCTGGTGATTCCCGCGATCGGTCAGAAGATGCCGGGCCCGCTTGGCGAAGCGCTGAAGCGAAGCGACATCGCCGAAGCGGCCGAAATCCTGCGCACCAAGGCGGATGCCGGGACGCGCATCGGTGCCGCCTGCATCGGTACGTTCATCCTGGCGGAATCCGGGCTCCTTGACCGGCGGCCCTCGACAACGACGTGGTGGCTGGCGTCGATGTTCCGGCAACGTTACCCGCGCGTGCGGCTCGACGCCTCGCGCATGCTGATCAATGACGGGCAGTTCGCGACCGCCGGCGCGGCACTCGGCCATATCGATCTCGCGCTGATGGTGATCCGCCAGGCAAGCCCGGAGCTTGCGGCCCTGACCGCGAAATATCTGATCGTCGACAGCCGGCCCTTGCAATCGGCCTATGCGATATCGGACCACCTCGCCCATTCGAACCCACTGGTCGAGCGTTTCGAACGTTGGGCGCGCGCCCGTCTCGCCGCCGGTTTCAATCTCGACGAGGCGGCAACGGCGGTCGGGGCCAGCAAGCGGACGCTGTCGCGACGCGTCAACGATGTTCTAGGCAAGACGCCGCTTTCCTATTTCCAGGATCTGCGCGTCGAGCAGGCCGTGCATCTTCTCAAGACCACGTCCGACAGCGTCGAGGAGATTGCCGCCAAGGTCGGCTATAGCGACGGGGTGACGCTGCGCAACCTGTTGCGCCGGCGGCTGCGCAAGGGCGTGCGCGAAATCCGCGCTGCGAACTGATCCACCGTTCCGGCAATTCTACCCCTGCCGCATCCGGCACGAATCCGCCTATAATCGCCCAATGCCCATCCGACAGCTTTCCGAAACGATGATCAACCAGATCGCCGCCGGCGAGGTCATCGAGCGTCCCGCGAGCGTGGTGAAGGAACTGGTCGAGAACGCGCTCGATGCCGGCGCCTCGCGCGTCGAAATCGTGACGGCGGGCGGCGGGCTCAACCTCATCCGCGTCACCGATGACGGCTCGGGCATCCCCGAACCGGAGCTCGCGCTGGCGATCGCCCGCCACTGCACCTCGAAGCTTTCCGACGACATCCTTGATATCCGCTCGCTGGGCTTTCGCGGCGAGGCGCTGCCCTCGATCGGTTCCGTCGCAAGGCTGTCGATCCGCTCGCGCACGGCGACCGGCGACAGCGCCGCCGAGATCGGCATCGAGGGCGGCCGCGTCTCGGCGGTGAAGCCGGCGGCGGCCAATCGCGGCACGACGGTCGAGGTGCGCGACCTCTTCTTCGCCACGCCTGCCAGGCTCAAATTCATGAAGGGCGAGCGCGCCGAAAGCTCGGCCACCAGCGACGTTGTGAAACGCATCGCGATCGCCTTCCCGGCCGTGCGCTTCACGCTTGCCGGTCCTGACCGCTCGACGCTGGAGCTGCCGGCGACCGACGACACGGCGGAAGGCCGGCTTGCCCGCGTCGCGCAGGTGATGGGCAAGGATTTCCCGGACAATGCCATTGCCATCGATGCCATGCGCGACGGCGTGCATCTTGCCGGCCATGTCTCGATCCCGTCCTACACGCGGGCAAATGCCCTGCAGCAATATGCCTATGTCAATGGACGGCCGGTGCGCGACAAGCTGATCGCCGGCGCGATCCGAGGCGCCTTCGCCGATGTGCTGCCGCGCGACCGGCACGCGGTGACGGTGCTGTTCCTTTCGCTCGATCCGGCGACCGTCGACGTCAATGTCCATCCCGCCAAGGCCGATGTGCGATTCCGCGATCCGGGCCTGGTGCGCGGGCTGATCGTCGGGGCCATCCGCGAGGCGCTGGCCGGCGCAGGCATCCGCGCGGCGACCACGGGTGCGGCCGGCATGATGGCGGCATTCCGGCCGGGCGCGGCGCCTTACTCGCATCCTGGGCCGGCCAACGGGCATCGCAGCTATGAAGCCGCCTACCGCGCTTCCAGCGGCTTCGATCCATTGCGTTCGGCGCAGCGGCCACTCGACATGGGCTATGGCGAGGCAGGGCCGCGAGCGAACGGCTTTGCGGAAAACGAGCAAGCGGCTTTCGACACCGGGCCTTTGGCCAGCGCCGATGCCCGTGCTGGAACTGCCGAACCGGCCGAGGCGCTCCTCGGCATGGTGCTGGGCGCGGCGCGCGCGCAGGTGCACGAGAACTACATCGTCGCCCAGACGCGGGATTCGCTCGTCATCGTCGACCAGCACGCCGCGCATGAGCGGCTGGTCTACGAGGCGCTGAAGAACGCGCTGCATGCGCGCGCCGTGCCCTCGCAGATGCTGCTTTTGCCCGAGATCGTTGACCTGCCTGAGGAAGACGCCGAGCGGCTTGCCATGCATTCGCAGACGCTGGCCCAATTCGGCCTCGGCCTTGAACGCTTCGGCCCCGGCGCGGTGGCGGTGCGCGAGACGCCGTCCATGCTCGGCGAAACCGACGTACAGCAACTGGTGCGCGACCTCGCCGACGAGATCGCCGACAACGACACCGTCGAGACGCTCAAGGAACGGCTGGACAAGATCGCCGCGACCATGGCCTGCCATGGTTCCGTCCGCTCGGGCCGGCTGCTCAAGGCCGAGGAGATGAACGCGCTGCTGCGCCAGATGGAGGCGACGCCGGGATCCGGCACCTGCAACCACGGCCGCCCGACCTATATCGAGTTGAAGCTGGCCGATATCGAACGGCTGTTCGGGCGGCGATAGGATCGCCCGCGACAGGCTGGCAATCTCATCAGTGCACCAATCGGTGATACGTCCCGGTTTTCGGGGAGAAGCCATACTCCACCGTATAGCCGCCATTGCCGCCGCGAAAATTCACGGAAATAATCTCTTCGTCCTGCATTTGAACGTTCATATAGATGGGCGTCATCAACATACCCGCGTTGCAGTCGGCGTCATCGAACCGGATGCTCTGAACGGTTTTCTTTTTCATCTTGCTGATGACCTGCAGTTTGGTCATGCAGATGCCGGCGTCGGTTTTGGTGAAGATACCGGCAAACCGATGGGCGGCCGTATGCGCCCAAAAGGGTATCTCGACGTTTCCGTTGACCCTGCCCTCGGCCGTATCGTCGAGGCCGGCGACTTGCTTAAGCACGACCGGAAACTTTTCCTGCCCCTTGATCCAGGTTCCCGTTGCACCGCTTTTGCTGATGTCGAGCGAAAGCGGGCATCTCGTGGTATCGACGGGCGTCTTTGATCCCGTCACCAACACTCGATCTAATTCCTTGTCGTCCGCGATCTCGCAAAGCGTGAGCTTGGTTCCTTCGGCTTTGCCGTAAAGCGCGATCGGGCTCTGCTTGGCATCGTAGAAGTAGCTTCCCTCAACCGTGATCCCGCTGCCGAAGCTGTCATATCTCTGGAGCGAAAGATGCACCGGGGCCGGCCCGATCGAGCCTTCGTAGTTCTTGACCTGATACCAACCCGCGAAGGCCTTTCCGCTCGATATAAGCAGGCAGAGCATCACGGCTATGAGCCCTCTTGCCATCCAGACCCCCTCCATCAAGGAGAATCAGGATAGCTTGCTTCGCGTCTCCGTCAAAAGCCGGCAACCAATTGAATTCCAACTTATCAACTTGAGTCCGGAAACGTCTCCAACCTTTTGATCTACCGCTTCAAATTCACCACGATCACACCACCCAGCGCCAGCGCGCCGCCGAGGATGCCGAGCAGGCTCGGCACTTCGCCCAGCCAGAAGAAGCCGATCAAGGCGGAGGTGGGCGAGACGAGGTAGAGGAAGTTCGAGGCGCGCGCGGCAGGCAGGCGCGACAGCGCGGTTGCCCAGGCGGCGTAGGCGATCAACGAAGGCACGATGCCGAGATAGATGACCGCGCCGAGACCGGCGGTGTTGGCGACCGCTGCCTGCGAAAACGCCTCCGGCAGGAAGGGCGAAAGGCAGAGCGCTCCAAGCACCATGTTGGAGGCGGAGATCGTCAGCGGATGATGGCGGGCGAAGAGCGGCTTCTGGACGATGGTGTTGACAGCGGAACAAAGGGCGGAGCCCAGCACCACCAGCGCGCCGGTATTGAAATGCAGGCCGTGCCCGTCGGCCACCGCGATGATGCCGATGCCGGCGAAGGAGATGACCGTGCCCAGCCAAGCGATGCCGGAAAAGCGCTCGCCGAGCAGCGCCATCGCCATGATCGCCGTGAAGATCGGGCTGACATTGATGATGAAGCCGGCGGCGCCCGCCGAGACGGTCAGCTCGCCGAAATTGAGCATCGCCGTGTAGAGCGCCACGAAGATGGCGCCGCCGAAGGCGAAGCGCCACAGCTCGTCGGTCCTGGGCAACGCCGGGCGTTTGACGGCGAGGAAGATGGCGGCCGGAACCGCCGCGATGCCAAAGCGCAGCGCGCCGAGTTCGAGCGGCTGGAAGGCGGCAAGGCCGGCGCGGATCGCCGGGAAAGCCGAGGCCCAGCCGATGACCGTCAGCATCACCGCAATGGCAGCCGTGCTATCCATGCGCTGTGTCTCATTCAACGTGCCGGTGCAAGCGCTCATTGCCGTTTCCTTGTCTTCCAGTGCCATGGAGCCAGAAAACGCCATTGGCGGCCGATTGACAAACGACCAATTCAAGGGTCAGCTGTGAGCATGGATCACAGCTCGGACCAGATGCTTCCTTTGGAAACCTTGCGCGCTTTCGATGCGGCGGCGCGAACGGGAAGCTTCTCCGCCGCGGCTGAAAAACTCAACCTCACCCACGGCGCGGTGAGCCGCCAGATCGCCAAGCTGGAGGGCTGGCTGGGACTGAAAGTGTTCGAGCGCAACGCGCGCGGCGTGACGCTGACCATCGAGGGCAACCGGCTGCATCTTCGCACCACCGAGGCCTTCGCGCTGATTTCGGTCAATTCCGACCGCTGGGTCGAGCCGCGCGGCACAGCCGTCGTGCGGCTGGCCTCGATCCCCTCGGTCAGCGGGCTGTGGCTGATGCCGCGCATGGCCGCACTTGAGAACCACCCCACGCGGCTGCGCATCGTGCTCGATGTCGACAACCGCCAGGCCGATCTCGCCGACGAGGGTATCGATCTCTCAGTGCGCTGCGGGCGCGGCCGCATTCCCGGCCGCGTGTCGGTGCAGCTTTTCGAGGAGCAGATCTTTCCCGTCGCCTCGCCGGAACTCGCCAAGGAGATCGGACGTGGCGATCCTGCCCGGCTGCTGCGGTTCCCGCTGATCAACGATTCCGATGCATCCGGATGGCGGGCATGGCTCGCGGCGCAGGATATCGATTACCGCCCGCGCCCGCAGGACAGGCGTTTCGAGGACTATAATCTGGTGCTCGACGCGGCGGCGCATGGGCTGGGCATCGCGCTGGCGCGGCCGCCGCTGACGGCGGACCAGCTCCGATCTGGCCGTATCGTCGCCGTCGATGACCGCGTTGCGCTCAATCCGGTGTCTTATTGGATGGACCGTCCGGTCGGACGGCCGCGCGCGGCGGCGGCGGACCTCGCCAGGCGCATCGCCGAACAGGCCGGGCTTGCTCCGGAAAAGCTCGAAGCTTTCCTGCGGGACGATGTTTAAGCGGGATCAGCGAAGCAACAGAACCATGATCGTCGCGGTCACGGCGGAGACAACGGCCGTGACGACCGATATCGTCCACAGCGACACCGCAACGGAATCGGATTGCGACGCATGGCCGGCAGAGCGGCCGCCCGCGCCGCGCGGCTGGGGCGCGTTGGCATTGGCTGCGACCAGCACCGCGGCGGAAGCGACGGCCGGCGAAAATGTGGACAATGCCGGCGCAACCGCGGGCCTGGACGTATCGTCGGCAACCGCTGCCGGTGGCGGGACTAGGCCGCGCGGAGCCTGATCAGCATCGGTCGCGGCCCTGCCCGCCGAGGGTCTTGCCGGCGCATCGTCGGCTGCGGCATCGGCCTCCATGACGGCCCGGTAGGCATCCTCGACTTCGGAGGACGACAGGCGTTGCGATGCCTGAGCGGCCTGGCGCGGCTGCGCGCTCTGCAGCGACTGGGCCGCGATTTGCGCCGCCTGCCCCGTCGTGGGCGTCGGCGGCTGGACCAGCGCCTTGATCAAGGCTGCCGCCGCCGGATCGGCCTTGGGCAAGGGTACCGCCTGCGGCGTGAGCGCCTCATTGATGAGCGTATTCAGGCGGGTCGGGGTGATGTCCATGCCGGGTTTCCGGAAACCATTTGCCGCTCAGCCATACTGCGTGAGCATTGCGTCAAGCTTGACGTTGCTTGCGATTTGTGGCGATTGAAACGCGATGAACTCAAGCGTCCTTTCATGATGAATCGTTTCGAAGGCCCGGGCGGCAGGGAAGCCCGGATCCGCTATCTCGACGGAGACTTCCAGGTCACCAGTCCCGGCTCGTTCGTGCGCTGCGCGGTGACAGGCGAGAACATACCCCTCGACGAGCTCAAATATTGGAGCGTCGCCCGGCAGGAGCCCTACGTGAACGCGGCGGTCTCGCTCGCCCGCGAGATCGAGATGCACCCGGAATTGCGCAAGCGGGGGTAAGCCATGCGAGCCCATGGCGCCGTGGCAATCAGTCTCGACCGCGCTTAGGGTATCGCATTGAAGAACTTCAGGAAATCTCTCAAGACCCTTGTCCGCATGCCGCTTATCATGCGTGCGAGATTGCGCGACCGGGCGGTATCGAAAACCCCACGGTTCAAGCTGGCGGCCTGCGCCATCTTCCGTGAGGAAGCCCCGTTCCTGGCCGAATGGATCAGGTTCCACCAGAGTGTGGGATTTGAGCATTTCTATCTCTACAACAACTTCTCGACCGACGACTTCAAAGCTGTATTGGACCCGTTCATCCAGCAAGGGCTGGTTACACTGGTCGACTGGCCGCGGCCGGTGGGGCAGCTGTCGGCTTATAGGGACTGCATCCGCAGACGCTGGCGTGAAGCGTTGTGGATCGGATTCTTCGACATCGACGAGTTTCTTTTCGCGCCCGACGGCCGCGACGTGCCCTCGGTTCTGAGAGACTATCGCGACCTTCCAGGCGTCTGCGTCTGGCAGGCGTTCTATGGCTCCTCCGGCCATGTCGAACGGCCAAAAGTCCCGGTGATCGAAGCCTACACGATGCGAGCCGGGCCGGACATCACGACGGTCAAGACAATCCTGAACCCGCGCATGGTCTACAAGCCTGGCGTCCATCAGACGAAATTCCTGTCCGGTGAAGGGGTGGACACCCATCGGCGGACAATCGTGCCCGGCATGCCTCCCCATTTCGATATACTGAGGATCAATCACTATTGGTCGCGATCGCTCGCCGACCTCGACCAGAAGGTCCGGCGCGGTGACGCGTCGACGGCCGCGGCGCGCGACAGGGACTGGCATTTCAACTTCGAAAGCAAGCTCAACGTCGAGCGCGACGAGGCTATCCTGGAGGCGATACGGCATCCCCGCCAAGGCACCTAGCGACTGCCCCGCAACACAATCGGGTACAATCGATCGCGGCGGCGAAAACCCTTTGTGCGCGGTACGTGACACGCTCGTGAATCTGCAGCTATAGAGGTGGTGGGTATTGGGGGATTTGGCGTGAAGGTTCTGGTGACCGGGGGCGCCGGCTTTATCGGCTCGCATCTATGCGACCTTTTGCTGGCAAGAGGCCGAGACGTGACATGTCTCGACAATTTCTCGACTGGTTCGGATGAAAACATCCGCCACCTCTCGGACAATGCACGGTTCAGGCTGCTGAGGCACGACGTCACCGTGCCGCTCCAGGCCGAGGCCGATGAGATCTTCAATCTCGCCTGCCCGGCCTCGCCCGTTCACTATCAGCGCATTCCGATCGAGACGACGAAGGCCTGCGTCTACGGCGCGATCAACATGCTCGATCTTGCGTCCGCGTCCGGAGCGAGAATTCTCCAGGCCTCGACCTCCGAGGTCTATGGCGATCCGGAAATCCATCCCCAGACCGAGGCCTATTGGGGCCATGTCAACCCGATCGGTCCCCGCAGTTGCTACGACGAAGGCAAGAGATGCGCCGAAGCGCTGTTCTTCGACTACCGGCGGATGTCGAAATTGCCGATCAAGGTGGTGCGCATATTCAACACCTATGGGCCGCGCATGCACCCGTCGGACGGCCGCGTGGTCAGCAATTTCATCGTCCAGGCGTTGCGCAACGACCCCATAACCATCTACGGCGACGGAAGCCACACGCGCAGCTTCTGCTACGTCGACGACCTCATCGACGCGATGACCCGGATGATGGCGACGCCGGATGATTTCGTGGGGCCCGTCAACATCGGAAACCCGACGGAAGTCACGATCCTGGAACTGGCCGAACTCGTCTTGGGCATCGTCGGCGGCAAGTCCAGGATCGAGTTCAAGGCGCTGCCGCAGGACGACCCCCAACAGCGCCAACCCGATATAAGCCTGGCGCGTTCGGCGTTGGACTGGTCGCCTCGTGTCGCCCTCGAAGACGGGCTTGGCGAGACGGTTCGCTACTTCCGCCGGCTCATCAACGGCAATTGACGGCGAGCACGCCTCGAAACTCAGCCCCGCATCTTGCGCTGACGCCAGGCGTCGAGCGTCTCGTCGATGATGCGCTCGGGCACGTGGTCGAGCTCGAATACGGCCTCGATATCGAGCACGTCCAGTTGATCGAGGAAGTCGGCTGGCGTCTCGCCGTGGCGCAGCCGCGCTGCGTCCTTCGCCGTGGTGACGAGGCGCAGCCCCTCCCGCCTAGCGAGCGCCAAAAGGTCGGCAAGCTCGTCCTGGGCGTAGAAATGATGGTCCGGAAACGCACGCGAAAGCGCGACCTCGCCGCCCGCCCCGCGCACCGTGTCGAAGAATTTCTCCGGATGGCCGATGCCGGCGAAGGCAAGGAAGCGGCCCCCGGCGAAGCGCGACGGGTCCGCCGGCTCCACATGCGCCAGGAAGATCGGCCGGCCGGCGCGCGCCGCCTGGCGCACGACGCCGTCTGCGGCAGCGCCCTCGCCCATCTTCAGCAGGCCGTTGGTGAAGACGAGTTGATCGACCACCTTGGCGCGGAGCGGTCCGCCCGGGATGACGCGGCCGTTGCCGATACCGAAGCGGGCGTCGACCACCACCAGCGCGTAGTCGATGTGGATTCGCGCCGACTGGAAGCCGTCATCCATGATCAGGAAGTCGCAGCCATGTTCCTGAATGAGCAGCCTCGCGCCGGCGGCGCGGTTCGCCGTCACCGCGACCGGCGCATGTTCGGCCAGAAGCAGCGGCTCGTCGCCGACATGCTTGGCGGCGTCGTGATGCGCATCGACGACATGCGGCTTGGCGAACGAGCC
>RXJA01000615.1:11041-17397 GCA_003963455.1 Hyphomicrobiales bacterium | reverse complement strand
AGGTGTTCGGCCGCAACGACATCGGCCTGCTCGGCTACTACGTCAACGCGCTCGGTATCGACTACAACTATGTTCAGGACCCGTTCGACGCCTGGGTCACCGTCATCGTCATGGATGTCTGGCACTGGACGAGCCTTGTCGTGCTGCTCTGCTATGCCGGCCTGGTCTCCATTCCCGACGCCTTCTACCAGGCAGCCAAGATCGACGGCGCCTCGCGCTGGGCGGTGTTTCGCTACATCCAGCTGCCGAAGATGCAGCGCGTACTTCTGATCGCTGTGCTGTTGCGCTTCATGGACTCGTTCATGATCTACACCGAGCCCTTCGTCGTCACCGGTGGCGGCCCTGGCAATTCAACGACCTTCCTGTCGATCGATCTCGTCAAGACGGCGCTCGGCCAGTTCGATCTCGGCCCGGCGGCGGCGATGTCGCTGGTCTACTTCCTGATCATCCTGTTGTTGTCGTGGGTGTTCTACACCGTGATGACCAACTACGACGCGGAGCGCTGACAGATGGCGGGCGCCAACGAGACGACGCGCGTGAGCGAAACGGCGGTCACCGAGGTCGGCAGCACGCTGTCGCAAGACGAGGTGGCGAAGCTGATGCGCCGCCGTGGCGAGGAATCGCGCTGGTGGTGGATCGTGCCGACGCTCTATATCGTCGTGCTTCTCTTGCCGATCTATTGGCTCATCAATATGAGCTTCAAGACCAATGCGGAGATCGTGTCGTCGCTGACGCTGTTCCCGCACAATCCGACACTCGCGAATTACCGCACCATCTTCACCGATGCATCCTGGTATTCGGGCTACATCAACTCGATCACCTATGTGGTGATGAACATGGTGATCTCGGTTGCCGTGGCGCTGCCGGCGGCCTACGCCTTTTCGCGCTACCGCTTTCTTGGCGACAAGCACCTGTTCTTCTGGCTGCTCACCAACCGCATGGCGCCCCCCGCGGTGTTCGCGCTGCCATTCTTCCAGCTCTATTCGGCCTTCGGTCTGATCGACACGCATATCGCGGTGGCGCTGGCGCACTGCCTGTTCAACGTGCCGCTGGCGGTGTGGATCCTCGAAGGCTTCATGTCCGGCGTGCCGAAGGAAATCGACGAGACGGCCTATATCGACGGCTATTCGTTCCCGCGCTTCTTCATCAAGATATTCATGCCGCTGATCGCCAGCGGCATCGGTGTCGCCTGCTTCTTCTGCTTCATGTTCTCATGGGTGGAACTGCTGATCGCGCGCACGCTGACCACGACAGACGCCAAGCCGATCGCTGCCACCATGACCCGCACGGTCTCTGCCGCCGGCATGGACTGGGGTCTGCTCGCCGCCGCCGGCGTGCTGACGCTGATCCCCGGTGCTTTGGTCATCTGGTTCGTACGCAATTACATCGCCAAGGGCTTCGCCCTGGGGAGGGTCTAACCATGAACCTCGACTTCTCCTGGATGGCGTGGACGTGGCCGACGGCCGCCTTTTTCATCGTGATTGCGCTGATGCTCTGCGGCATGGGCTTTTGGGAATATGTCTCGCCCGGCGGCAATCCCCGCGTCGGCGTGCTGCGCTTCGAGACGACGCGCGGGGACCGCCTTTTCCTGTCGTTGCTCGGCAGCGCCTTCATCCATCTCGCTTGGCTGGGTCTGGTAGGACCCAGCCTGTGGTGGGCTCTCGCTCTCTCCGTGGTCTACGCCATCGGCGTGTTCCGCTACGTATAGAGGGGGAATAGTCGGAGCGGCCGCGTGCTGGCGGCCGCTCCGGATCGCACTTGAAACCAAAGACTGGAGGAGACACATGCGACGGCAATTTCTAACATCGACGACCGCCCTTGTCCTATTGCTGGGAGCGGGTCACGCCTATGCCGGAATGGACGAGGCAAAAGCCTTTCTCGACAAAGAGATAGGCGACCTGTCGACGCTTTCACGCGCCGACCAGGAAAAGGAAATGCAGTGGTTCATCGACGCAGCCAAGCCGTTCGCCGGCATGGAAATCAAGGTCGTCTCGGAAACGATCGCGACGCATCAGTACGAGTCACAGGTGCTGGCCCCGGCCTTCTCCGCCATCACCGGCATCAAGCTCACGCATGACGTCATCCAGGAAGGTGACGTCGTCGAGAAGATCCAGACCCAGATGCAGACCGGCCAGAACCTCTATGACGGCTGGGTCAACGATTCCGACCTGATCGGCACGCACTGGCGCTACCAGCAGGTGCGCAACCTGACCGACTGGATGGCGAATGAGGGCAAGGACGTCACCAATCCGAACCTCGACCTGAAGGACTTCATCGGCACGTCGTTCACGACGGCGCCGGACAAGAAGCTCTATCAGCTCCCCGACCAGCAGTTCGCGAACCTCTATTGGTTCCGCTACGACTGGTTCAACGACGAGAAGAACAAGGCCGACTTCAAGGCCAAGTACGGCTACGACCTCGGCGTCCCCGTCAACTGGTCGGCCTATGAGGACATCGCCGAGTTCTTCACCGGCCGCGAGATCGACGGCAAGAAGGTCTATGGCCACATGGACTACGGCAAGAAGGACCCGTCGCTCGGCTGGCGGTTCACCGATGCCTGGCTGTCGATGGCCGGCAATGGCGACAAGGGCATTCCGAACGGCCTGCCCGTCGACGAATGGGGCATCAAGGTCGACGAGAATTCGCGTCCTGTCGGCTCCTGCACCGCACGTGGCGGCGACACGAATGGCCCCGCAGCCGTCTACTCGATCCAGAAATATCTCGACTGGCTGAAGGCCTACGCACCGGCCGAAGCGCAGGGCATGACCTTCTCCGAATCCGGCCCGGTGCCGGCGCAGGGCGCGGTCGCGCAGCAGATCTTCTGGTACACCGCCTTCACCGCTTCGATGGTCGACGCCGGCGCCAAGGCGGTGCTGAACGACGACGGCACGCCGAAGTGGCGCATGGCGCCGTCGCCGCACGGCGTCTACTGGAAGGACGGCATGAAGCTCGGCTATCAGGACGTGGGTTCCTGGACGCTGATGAAGTCGACGCCGGACGATCGCGCCAAGGCTGCCTGGCTCTATGCGCAGTTCGTCACCTCGAAGACGGTCGACGTCAAGAAGAGCCATGTCGGCCTGACCTTCATCCGCGAGAGCACGATCCACGACAAGAGCTTCACCGAGCGTGCTCCGAAGCTTGGCGGCCTGATCGAGTTCTACCGCTCGCCGGCCCGAGTCCAGTGGTCGCCGACCGGCACCAACGTGCCTGACTATCCGAAGCTGGCCCAACTCTGGTGGCAGGCGATCGGCGACGCGTCGTCGGGCGCAAAGACGGCGCAGGAAGCGATGGACTCGCTCTGCGCCGAGCAGGAAAAGGTCATGAGCCGCATCGAGAAGTCGGGCGTCCAGGGCGATATCGGCCCGAAGATGGCCGAAGAGCATGACCTTGCCTACTGGAACGCCGACGCGGTCAAGAAGGGCAATCTCGCTCCTCAGCTGAAGATCGAGAACGAGAAGGAAAAGCCGATCACCATCAACTACGACGAACTGGTGAAGAGCTGGCAGAAGTAACTGCATGACGTGGGCGTGCTCGCCCGCGTGAGAAATGCGGGGGAGACGGCTTGGCCGTCTCCCCTGTTGCATGAGGAGTGGAGGAAGTGGAATGAGCGGTTTCGTGCTGGCCATCGACCAGGGGACGACATCGACCCGGGCGATCCTGTTCGACGACAAGATGAAGGTCGCGGGTGCCGGCCAGCAGGAATTCACGCAGCACTACCCGGCGTCCGGTTGGGTCGAGCATGACCCGGAAGACATCTGGGCGAGCGTGCTTGCGACGATGAAGGCGGCGCTGAAGGCCGCCGGTTGCTCGGCATCGGATGTCGCCGCGATCGGCATTACCAACCAGCGCGAGACCGTCGTCATCTGGGACAAGACGACCGGCAAGCCGATCCACAATGCGATCGTCTGGCAGGACCGCCGCACCGCGCCGCTTTGCCAGAAATTGAAGAAGCAGGGGCTGGAGAAGACATTCACGAAAAAGACCGGCCTGCTGCTCGATCCCTATTTCTCCGGCACCAAGATCGCCTGGATGCTGGACAAGGTGAAGGGGGCCAGAAAACGCGTCGAGAAGGGCGAATTGCTTGCCGGCACCATCGACAGTTTTCTCATCTGGCGGCTGACCGGCGGCAAGGTGCACGCCACAGACGCCACCAACGCCTCACGCACACTGGTTTACAACATCGAGAAGAATGTCTGGGACGACGAACTGCTCTCCATCCTGAAGATACCGGCGGCTATCCTGCCCGTGGTGAGGGACTGCGCCGATGACTATGGGGTTACCGACAAGGGCCTTTTCGGCGCCGAGATTAGAATCCTCGGCGTCGCCGGCGATCAGCATGCGGCGACCATCGGCCAGGCCTGTTTCGAGCCGGGCATGATGAAATCGACCTATGGCACGGGCTGCTTCGCGCTGCTCAACACCGGCGCAGACCTGGTGCGCTCCAAGAACCGGCTGCTCACCACCATCGCCTACCGTTTGAACGGCAAGACCACCTATGCGCTGGAAGGTTCGATCTTCATCGCGGGCGCCGCCGTGCAGTGGCTGCGCGACGGCATCAAGGTGATCGGCAAGGCCGAGCAGAGTGGCGCGCTGGCGGCGACCGCCGATCCGGCGCAAGCCGTCTATCTCGTGCCGGCCTTTGTCGGCCTTGGCGCGCCGCACTGGGACGCCGATGCGCGCGGCGCCATTTTCGGCCTGACGCGCAATACGGGGCCGGCCGAGTTCGCGCGCGCTGCGCTCGAATCCGTCGCCTTCCAGACGCGCGACCTGCTTGACGCGATGCGCAAGGACTGGAAGGGGGCGTCGGCCAAAACGGTGCTTCGCGTCGATGGCGGCATGGTGGCGTCCGACTGGACGATGCAGCGGCTGGCCGACATTCTCGACGCGCCAGTCGACCGGCCGACCATCCTGGAGACGACGGCGCTGGGTGCAGCGTGGCTCGCCGGATCGAAGGCCGGGGTGTGGCCGAAGGCGAAGGACTTCGCCAGAAGCTGGGCGCTGGAGCGGCGCTTCAAGCCGGAGATGGATGCCAAAACTCGCTCGGCGAAGCTGGCAGGGTGGCGCGACGCGGTGCGCAGGACGTTGAGCGCGTCATAAGACTGGAGCGGGCGAGGGGGAAATGCAGCCGGATTGGTATGCCGCCTGGCGCGATGAAGCATTCGAACAACTGACCGCCAAGAACGCTCGCTTGGAGAAGGATTTCCGCCTCGGCCACTGGTCGCGTTACAACTACGACCTGACGGCCGGAACGCTCTCCTTTTCCGACGAGGTCGGCGTCAAGGTCGTCTCCGAAATCCAGATCGCTGGTTCCACCAGCGCCAAGGCTGACAACTGGTTGTGGGCCTGGGCAAACTCGAACCTGCCCCGCAATCTTCTCGGCGACGCGAAATTGGTTCGGGCCTTCGGCGAGGAAAAGGGCATAGATGACCTGGCGCAGGCCTACGTCACCGATACGAGCAATGACCTGGAGGCTCTCGGTTGGAACCTGACCGGGGCTATGGTCCGGGTGTGCAGCGCGCTTGGAGCTTGCCGATCGCCGCGCGGCGAGGGCGGAGCGCTGTATCTGGTTTGAAAAAGCATCAGATGGGCGAACTGACCGCTATCTCTTTGTTTTTCCGCAATTCCGGGCGGAAGGCTACGGCGAAGTCGCCGAGCCTGACCGCTCGCACTTTTCCTGGAACTACTCTTCTCCTGGAATTGCTCTGGCGGCGGTTTAGCTGAGCAAAACGAGAGAGCCCGTGCCTCTCGAGGCACGGGCTCAGTCAACGGCCCTGGGTACTGACTGGAGGCTGTCAGTAGGGCGAAATGCACTGCTGACGAGGGCCGTTGTAGGGCTGGAAAGTGTTGTCGTACGCGCGATACGAGCGGTAGCGATCGTAGCACCACTGCACATGCGCGTCGCCGCGACTGACACGGTTGTTCTCGCTGTTGACGATGGCGCCAGTGATCAGCGCGCCAGTGGCGAAAGCAGCTAGCGGGAACCAATAGTCGCCATGCCGGCGATAGCCGTGGCGATATTCGCGATAGCCACGATGGCCGTTCCAATACATGCCGTCATTGCGCGAAAAACGCTGACCGCCACGCCAGTTGTTATGCCTCCAGCGGAAATCGCGCTCAGCTACGTTCTGGACGTCGGACGAAGCCGACGAAACCTGCGGGACGAACACCTGCGCGGCATTGGCGGGAACCGCCGCCGCGGCGGCAAACGAAACCGACAAGGTGGCGGCAAGCAAGCCGGACACGATCTTATTCATTGGTCTTCTCCTTGAAAGCGTTGGTTTGACGTCCCTTTCTTCAACAAACGGAAAATGACCGTGAAGGTTCCCCTATCATTCTCAAGTCATTGCTATTTCAGG
>RXJA01000615.1:0-10991 GCA_003963455.1 Hyphomicrobiales bacterium | reverse complement strand
CCCGCGGGAGCGCGTAGCTCAGCCGGTAGAGCAACTGACTTTTAATCAGTAGGTCATGGGTTCGAATCCCATCGCGCTCACCATTAAATTGAACAATCAAACATGCGCCAGAACCGATCGGCCGATGCTTCTGCATCCGGGCGATCGAAACAGGAATCGTCGTCCGCGCCCGGGCCGTCGGAACAAAAAGCCATGCGCGGCTGTTTCCCTATCGAAGGGACCGCAATTCGGGATGCCGAAAGTGGACGTATTGAACTTGGAACTGGCCCGCGCCAGGCAGCGCGTCAAGCGCGCCGAGATTTCGCTCAATCACGCAAAAGAAATGCTGGACGAGGAATGCGGCGTCGGAATCAATCTCACGCTGTGCAGCCGCATAAGATCGGAGAAGAAGCGAGTTGCGGAGGCCAGAAAACGGCTGATGAAGATCGCGCCGACCGCCTCAGCCTGACGAGGTGATTTTCCCAAGACAAGGGGAGATCATGGCGCGTCGCCTTGTCCCTGGAACAGGTCATGGCTAAACTCGGCGCCTCCGAGGGAGGCTCCAGGATGACACTTGACCTTTCGGTAGACGCTGAGGTTCCCAAGGCAGCGCCTAAGCCCGGCAGATATCTTTTCGGTCCGGTTGCCGACTTCCTCATGCTGGGCGGCAGCGCCTTTCTGATCCTGCCGGTGCTGTTCTTCGTGCCGCGCGAGTACGAAGGCCCGCTGGCCGCGACGATGGTCGTCGTTGCCTATCTGGTGAACTATCCGCACTTCGCCCACTCCTACCAGATTTTCTACCGCAATTTCGGCCGCAAGGCGCGTGGCGACGGCTATGACAGGAGCCTGCAGCTTCGCTACATTTTCGCCGGCGTCATCGTTCCGGCGATCATGGCCCTGTTCTTTGCCTATGGCGCGGCGACGTCGAACACGCGGCTGCTCGGATTCGCGGCCAATGCCATGTTCTTCTTCGTTGGCTGGCACTACGTCAAGCAAGGCTACGGCATGCTGATGGTGGACGCCGTGCTGAAGCGCAAGTTCTTCGACGGCCGGGACAAGAAGGTGCTGCTCGTCAACAGCTACGCGGTGTGGATCCTGGCCTGGCTGCAGACGAATACAGCGGTGACGCGAGGGCAATATTACGGCCTTCAATATTACACCTTCGCGGCGCCGTACTGGATCACCGACATTGCGGTTCTGGCGGCCGTCGGATCGACGGCGGCCACGCTTCTGATGCTGGCCGATCGCTGGCGGCGCAATGGCGGGGGACTGCCTTACAACGGCATCGTGGCCTATGTCGCCTCGCTCTATCTTTGGATCCTGATCGCCAGGATAAACCCGCTCTGGCTGCTGGTGGTGCCGGCGCTGCACTCGCTGCAATATCTTGCCGTGGTGTGGCGCTATCAGACCAATGTCGAGCGCGACGTCTCGGATGCCGCGCGCGATCCGGAGCCGAAAATACTATCGGTGCTCGGGCCTCGCTACAGGCTGCGGGTGCTGGGGTTCATCATCGGCGGCGGCGCCCTCGGCTATCTCGGCTTCTGGCTGATCCCGTTCGTGCTGACCGCCCTGATCCCCTACGACAGTCAGGTCCTCGGCTCCTCGCTGTTCTTCTTCATCGTGCTGATCTTCATCAACGTGCACCACTACTTCCTCGACAATGTCATGTGGCGCCGCGGCAACCCGGAAGTGGCCAAATACCTGTTTCGATAGGATGATTCGTACCTCCAATGCGGGAAATGTTCTCTGAAAGCTATCTTAAAAGCACGTTGCGCTGGCACCTCTACCGACGCTGGCAGAGAAAGCAGGATCCTGAGCGGCTAGGCGAACGCATGTTCTACGATGTCGCCTTGTCGGCGCCGAGGGGCAGTACCTTTCTCGACTTGGGCGCGAATGTGGGCCTCGTTAGCCGCGCCGCGCTGAGACTGGGCCTCAAGGTCGTCGCCTTCGAACCCGATCCGCACGCGCTCGCTGTTCTCACCAGTCGGTTCGGAAATCATCCGGATGTAGAGATCATTCCAAAAGCAGTCGGCGGATCGGCCAGGACGGTTGAACTCTATCGCCATCGCGAGGCGGATAAAGGTAACACAGTGGCGTCGTCATTGATCAGAACCGCATACCATGACGGGGGCACACAGGTTAGCGTCGATGTGGTTGACGTGGTCGAGTTCCTGAAGAACCGCCCCAATATGCCGTCGATCGTGAAGATGGACATCGAGGGTGCCGAGGCCGAATGCTTGGAAGCCATCTTGGATGCCGGGCTGCAGCAATCCATCGGAGCTTTCCTGGTCGAGACCCATGACAGGATGGGGCCGGACATTGCGCGCCGGCTGGATCGAATCCGCCAGCGAATTACCGAAGGCAATATCCGCAACATCAATCTGGAGTGGATATAACGTCTGCAGACACACGTTTCAGGAGTTCCCCAAAACCAGCGATACATTCCGCCGGCGTGACGTTCGATCCGTCCCGCCAGGTCGAGTTCAAGAAGCACCATCGCAATCTGGGCGGCGCTCAAGCCCGTGTGGCGAATGATCTCGTCTATGCCTGTCGGCGTTGGACCGAGAGCTTCCAGCACATCGGCGCGGTCGTTTTCGCCGGGCGGCGGCATGGCCGATATGTCTGGCGCCGCGGCAAGCGGGGCGGCTCGAGGAGCCCGGGCACCCGCAAGCGGCGCCAGCGCGCCGAGCACGTCGGCGGCCTCGGTGACGAGCGTGACACCGTCCTTGAGCAGCGCGTTGCAGCCTGCGGCGCGCGGGTCGAGCGGCGAGCCTGGCACGGCGAAGACCAGCCGCCCCATCTCGTTGGCGAGGCGGGCGCTGATCAGCGAGCCGGAGCGTTGCGCCGCCTCGACCACCACCAGTCCAAGCGCCATGCCTGCGACCAGCCGGTTGCGGCGCGGAAAATCCTGCGCGCGCGGCTGCCAGCCGAACGGCATTTCCGAAACGATGGCGCCGCCGCGATCGGCGATCTCGTCGCACAGACCGGCATTCTCGGGCGGGTAGGGGACGTCGAGCCCGCCGGCCAGAACGCCGACCGTGCCGGTCGAAACGCTGCCTTTGTGCGCGGCCGTATCGATGCCCCGCGCCAGGCCTGAGACGATGGCGTAGCCTTCGCTGCCGAGGCCGGCCGCCAGCATGCGCGCCATCTTGATGCCGGCCAGCGAGGCATTGCGGGCGCCGACAATCGCCACCGCCGGCAAACGGAACACCGCGCCTTCGCCTTTCACGGCAAGCAGCGGCGGCGGGTTATCCAGCGTCTTCAGCAAGGGCGGATAATCGGCCTCGCCAATGCCGACGAGGCGGGCGCCGGCGCGCCGGGCGGCGTCCAGTTCGGCTTCGGCCTCTGCGACGGATGGGACGCGCACGATGCGATTGGCGCCGCCGGAAATCATCAGCTCGGGCAGCATTTCGAGTGCTGCTTCAGCGGAGCCGAAGCGGTTGATCAGCTCGCGGAACGAGGCCGGGCCGACATTGGGCGTGCGGATCAGGCGAAGCCAGGCAAGCCGCTGCCGGTCGCTGAGCCGCGGGCCGGCGGTCGCCGCGCTCATCCCTTCGCCCCGATCTTGCCCTCGGTGCCGGCGAGCAGCCGCGAGATGTTGGCGTGGTGCTTGGCGATGACGATCAGGCTCATCACTGCGAACAGGCCGGCGATCTGCGGCGTGCTGATGAAATAGAGCGCGATCGGCACGATGACCGCCGCCGCCAGTGCTGCCAGCGATGAGTAGCGAAACAGAAAGGCCATCACGAGCCAGACGACGGCGAAGACGAGCATGCCCTGCCAGGCAAGTCCGAGCAGCACGCCGAGATAGGTAGCGACGCCCTTGCCGCCCTTGAAGCCGAGCCAGACCGGGAAGAGATGGCCGAGGAAGGCTGCGAAGCCGGCCAGAAGCCCGTAGTCCGGCGAAAAGTGCCCGGCCATCAAGGCGGCGGCCGTGCCTTTCAGCGCATCAAGCAGCAGGGTAGCGGCGGCAAGGCCCTTGTTGCCGGTACGCAGGACATTGGTCGCGCCGATATTGCCGGAGCCGATATTGCGGACATCGCCGAGGCCGGCCGCGCGGGTGATCAGCAGTCCGAACGGGATCGAGCCGAGCAGATAGCCGAAGACGAGCGCGATCGCGTAACCCATTGTTTCCCCCATATTTCCCGTCACACAGATTGCCTCTTCAGGTTGAAGCAATGTGCGTTATGCAACCTTTGTTTGCAAGAGCTGGCCTCGCTCAAGCATCAGTTGGTCATAATGGTAGAGTCGAGAGGGTTCGCCAAGCAACTCTATGCCGGGCAGGCCAGGCAGCGATGCTATGCCGAAAACACTGTGCGGCCCGCAACCATCGTTTGCAAGACCTTGCCCTGCAGGCGCGCGCCTTCGAAACAGGTGTTCTTCGAACGCGAGCGCAGGCCTCTTTCGCTGACGATCCATGGCTCGTCGACGTCGATCACTGCGAGATCGGCTGGCGCGCCGGGCTTCAGCGTGCCGCCGGGCAGGCCGAACAGTCTTGCCGGCGCCGTGGACAGCGTCTCGATCAACCTCAGCAGCGGCACGTCGCCATTGTGGTAGAGCCGAAGCGCCGCGCCAAGCAGCGTCTCCAGCCCGATCGCGCCGGCGGCGGCGTCGGCGAAGGGCAGGCGCTTGGTGTCGACGTCCTGCGGGTCGTGCGAGGAGACGATGATGTCTATCGTACCGTCCTTGATCGCCGCGATCATCGCCAGCCGGTCGTCCTCGGCGCGCAAGGGCGGGGTCAGCCGGAAGAAGGTGCGGTATTCGCCGACGTCGTTCTCGTTGAGCGACAGGTTGTGGATGGCCACACCCGCCGTGACATTGGCGCCATCCGTCTTTGCCCGGTTCACCGCGCCGGCCGCCATCGCGGACGATATCTTGGCGGCGTGATAGGCGCCGCCGGTCAGCCGGGCCAATGCGAGGTCGCGCTCGAGCGGGATGAGTTCAGCCTCGCGCGGAATGCCTGAAAGGCCGAGCCAGCTTGCATAAAGGCCTTCGTTCATCACGCCCGACGAGGCGAGATCGGCGTCCTGCGTTTCGTGGGCGATAACGCCGCCGAAATCGCGCGCGTAGGTGAGCGCGCGGCGCATCACCAGCGCATTGGAGATCGTATGCCGGCCGTCGGTGTAGGCAACGGCGCCAGCCTCGCGCAGCAGGCCGAATTCGGTCATTTCGCGACCTTCGAGGCCCTTGGTGATCGCCGCCGCGGGGAAGATGTTGATGCTAGCCGTGTCCTTTGCCGTGCGCAGCACGAATTCGACCAGCGCCACATTGTCGATCACGGGGTCTGTGTCTGGCATCATGACGACGGATGTGACGCCGCCGGCCGCCGCGGCGACACTTGCCGAGGCGATGGTCTCGCGATGCTCGCCGCCGGGTTCGCCGATGAAGACGCGCGCGTCGACAAGGCCTGGAACGATCGTCTTGCCGGCGCAGTCGATGACCGTGGCGCCTTCCGGCGCGCCCTGGTTCAATGCAGCCTTTCCGGCGGCGACGATCTTGCGGCCGTCAACGATGACGCTGCCGATCTCGTCGACGCCGCGGGAGGGGTCAACGATGTGCGCCTTGCTGAGGACGGTCACGCTCATGCGCCGCGCCCCTCATGGTTGCGGCCCTCATGATTCCGACGGGGGTCAAGAAGCGCTTCCATGACCGCCATGCGCACGGCCACCCCCATCTCCACCTGTTCCTGGATGACGCTTTGCGGTCCGTCGGCGATTTCGGATGCGATCTCGACGCCGCGGTTCATCGGGCCGGGATGCATGACCAGCGCATCCTCCTTGGCGGCCTTCAGCTTTTCGGCATCGAGACCGAAGTAATGGAAATATTCGCGGATCGACGGCACGAAGGCGCCTGCCATGCGCTCGCGCTGCAGGCGCAGCATCATCACGACGTCGGCATCCTTGAGGCCCTCCGCCATCGAGCGCGAGACAATCACGCCCATCCTGTCGATGCCGGACGGAAGAAGCGTCGAGGGCGCGACGACGCGCACCTGCGCGCCAAGCGCGTTGAGCAACATGATGTTGGAGCGGGCGACGCGCGAATGCAGGATGTCGCCGCAGATCGCCACGATCAGCTTCGACAGCGGCCCCTTGGCACGGCGGATGGTCAGCGCGTCGAGCAGCGCCTGCGTCGGGTGCTCATGCGCGCCGTCGCCGGCATTGACCACCGAGCAGCCGACCTTCTGCGCCAAAAGGGCGGCCGCGCCCGCCGATTGATGGCGGATGATCAGGATGTCCGGCCGCATGGCGTTGAGCGTCATCGCGGTATCGATCAGCGTCTCGCCCTTCTTCACCGAGGAGCTTGCCACCGACATGTTCATGACGTCGGCGCCAAGTCTTTTCCCTGCGAGTTCGAAGGACGACTGTGTACGGGTCGATGCCTCGTAGAACAGGTTGATCTGGGTGCGGCCGCGCAGCGTCGAGGTCTTCTTTTCCGGCTGGCGCGAGATCGCCACGGCGCGGTCGGCGCGATCGAGCAAAAGCTCGATATCGGCGGGGGAAAGGTCGCGGATGCCCAGCAGATGGCGGTAAGGAAAAAGCGGCAGGGACGAAGCGTCGGTCATCTCAAGGCGCTGCTATAGGGTGCGGTCCGGCCTGCCGCAAGCGCCAGCTTTGGATTGTGGGCTTTCTCCCCGGTATTTTCGCCGCGTGGCTTGGGCTATAAGGCGGCAATGGCTTCGGATTCGCGACCGCGGCCTTGAAGATGCAAGGACCCTTCTGCCAGTTGAAGGATTGGGCGTGACCGACGACGTGATCAACCAGCCGCCGCCGCTGACGGGTGGCAATGCATGGCGGGGCGATCCGTTGCTCATCCAGCTCGCCGAGCGTTTTTCCGATCCGGTGCGCAAGGATCTCGACGGGCTTGGCCGGTTCGTGATGACACAGGAGGCGCAGGAGCTCGCCCGCCTCGCCAACACCGACACGCCGAAATTGCGGACGCATGACCGCCAGGGCCGGCGCCTCGATCTGGTCGAATACCATCCGGCCTATCACGCCCTGATGCGCCGCTCGGTGGCCGGCGGCTTGCATTCTTCGGTATGGGAGAACGGCGATGCCGAGATCGGCCGCCGCCATCAGGTAAGGGCGGCGCGCTTCTATCTGACAGCGGAACTCGAGACCGGGCACCTGTGTCCCATCACCATGACCAGCGCCTCGCTAGCGGCCTTGATGGCAAGCCCGAAGCTTTTCCGCGAATGGGCGCCGCGCGTGACCACGCGCAAATACGACCAGACGCAGAAGCCGCCGGTGCAGAAGGCCGGGCTGACGCTCGGCATGGGCATGACCGAGAAGCAGGGCGGGACCGACGTGCGCGCCAACACCACCAGGGCGGAGCGGACGGGAAGCGGCTTCTACCGGTTGACCGGCCACAAGTGGTTCATGTCGGCGCCGATGTCGGACGCCTTCCTGGTGCTCGGTCAGGCACCGGAGGGGCTGTCCTGCTTTCTCGTCCCGCGCATCCTGGGCGATGGTTCCGGCAACGGATTCCGCTTCCAGCGGCTGAAGGACAAGCTCGGCAACCGCTCGAACGCCTCGTCGGAGGTGGAGTTCGTCAACGCGATCGGCGAGATGGTCGGGGACCCTGGCGCCGGCGTGAAGACGATCATGGACATGGTGACGCTGACCCGGCTTGATTGCGCGGTTGCTTCATCGGCGCTCATGCGGGCGGGGCTCGCGGAGGCCGTCCACCACACGCGCCATCGCCAGGTGTTTGGCTCGAACCTGATCGACCAGCCGCTGATGCAGCGGGTTCTGGCTGACATGGCGCTCGACGTCGCCGCGGCCACGGCGCTGTCGTTCCGGCTGGCGCGCTCCTTCGACGAGGCGGCAAGCGATCGCGGCGAAGCGGCCTTTGCCCGCGCCATGACGCCTGTCGTCAAATACTGGGTCTGCAAGATCGCGCCGCAGCTGCTTTATGAGGCGATGGAATGCCTTGGCGGCAACGGTTATGTCGAGGAAGCGCCGCTGGCGCGCTACTACCGAGAGGCGCCGGTCAACGCGATCTGGGAGGGCTCGGGCAATGTCATGGCGCTCGACGTGCTGCGCGTGCTTGGCCGCGCGCCCGGCCTGTTCGAGGAGGTGCTTGCCGGCATAGACCGCGATCTCGGCGCCGGTGGGCGCGGCACGATCGGCGTGCTGAAGGCCGCCATGCAGGTCGCCGCGACCGATGAGGGCTCGGCCCGCCTGCTCACCGAACAACTCGCGCTTTCGGCCGCAGCGGCGGAGCTGCGCAGGCTGGGGGCAGGGCGGATCGCCGACGCCTTCGTCGAGACACGGCTCGGCGGCCAGTGGCGCACGACCTACGGCATGCTCGATTCGCGCCACGATGCGCGCATGATCATCGACACGCTCTATCCGCCGGTGACCTGATCCGGCTCTAGCTCTTTTGCTGGAGCATGATCCCGAAAGCCGGTTCCCATTTTTCGCAATCATGCTCCAAAGGCCAGATTGCCGGCCTGTGGATGGCCGTTAACCTTAACGAATGGTTTCCATTGCGGCGGACCTTCGCAAAGCCCAATCTCCGTTTGCTGGAGTAGGGAAGGGTTAACCATAGCCTGGGCTCCGCGAAGCAGGATGCGTATGCGGCACGTGTTGAGCTCAGTTCTGGCCTTGCATTGGGCGGTGGTTTTCGCCCTGTTTGCCTATGTCTGCATGGACGGCAGCCGAGGCATCGCGACCGCGCTTGGCGTGCTTGGGCTCTCGATCCAGGGCAGCCAGTTTCCGCAGCTCGAAAATGTTGCCGTGGTCGCGCCGCTTTCGATTGCGCTCCTGACCGTCGCCGTGTTGTTCTGCTGGGCCCTTGTCGAAACGCTGCTCAACGGCGCGTCGAGGCCGGACGCGGGTGAGAGCGTTGTACGGGTCGCTTTCATCTTCGCATCGTCCGTGCTGTCGCTGATTCTCCTCGGTGGCGTGGCGCAAGGCATTGACGGCCTGTTCGTGATCGTCGGCATACAGATGACGGCGCTGCTTGCTTCCTATGTCGCGGTGCAGGCCGAACGCCGGTCCAGCTTTGCGGCAACGAACTTGCCCGAGCGCGATATGCGCGCCGCCTCGCGCATGGCGATGGGCGCCGCGCACAGCTCGCTTCTTTCCCGCATATCCGGCCGCCCGGAAAACAAGCCTGGAGGCAGGCGCTGATGCGCACGATATTCACACTCTGGGCTGCTCCGATGGCCATCTTCTGGGGATGGTTCTTCCTTTCGGCCAATGACATGAATTTCGGCTACGCGATGTTGAGCCGACAGGTGCACGATTTCGCATTCCAGCTTTATGGCCAGATGCTCGGTGTCGATCCGGCGATCATCCCGGGCATGGTGGCGCGGACCTGCGTTTTCGACTTTGTCCTGCTCATGGGGCTTTGGGCCTTCCGCCGCCGGCGCAACATCGCCGAATGGATCAGGCAGCGCCGGCAAGGCGCTGTCAGCGGGGATAGCCTCGGCCAAGCGACTGAAGCCGGTCCAACGCTCCCTGCAGAATAAAGGCGGCGGCGGCCGAATCGATCTTGCCGGCGCGCTTCTTGCGCGAGAAATCCATCTCGATCAGTGTGCGCTCGGCCGCGACCGTGGAAAGCCGCTCGTCCCATAGCACGAAGGGCAGGTCCGACAGCGACGCCATGTTGCGGACGAAGGCACGCGATTTTTGCGCACGAGGCCCTTCCGAGCCGTCCATGTTGATGGGAAGGCCGAGCACGATCGCGCCGACATCGTCCTTCTCGAATTGAGCGAGCAGTTGGGCGGCATCGAGCGAAAACTTCCTGCGCAGGATGACCGGGCGCGGATGGGCGAAGGACAGCCCGCGGTCGGAGACCGCCACGCCGATCGTCTTGTCACCGAGATCGAGCCCGGCGAGCGTCTTGCCGCCGGCAAGCCGCTCCGGTAGTTCCTCGATTGAAATAATGCCCAATAGCTTCCCCTGACATCTGAGCATTCACCGTTTCGCAGAAACGGTGAAATGCCCTATCTCTTTGTTTTTACGCAGTTCCGGACGGAAAACCGATCGCACTTTTCCTGGAACTGCTCAAGGCGTCATACATCCTTTTGACGTTGGGAAGCGCTGCGCCACTTTCAATTTGCCGCCAGGGTTCTATCCTCCGGCAACGGAAAAATCGAGGAAAGCATTCATGAAACTGACCTGGTACGGACATTCGGCATTCCGCGTCGAGACCAAGGACGCCGTCATTCTCATCGACCCCTACCTGGTCGGCAATCCGTCCTGGACGGGCGGCTGGGAAGGTCCGGCGGAAGGCGTGACCCATGTCCTGCTGACCCACGGCCACAACGACCATGTCAGCGGCGCCGTCGAGGTGCTGAAGAAGAGCGGCGCCATGCTGGTCGCCAATTTCGAGATATGCATGTATCTCGTCGGCCAGGGCGTGAGCGGCGACAAGATCAATCCCGGCAATATCGGCGGTACCGTCGATTGCGGGCCGTTCACCACGACCTTCGTGCAGGCGCTGCATTCGTCCTCTTTCAGCGGGGAAGGCGGCACGAACACCTATCTCGGCAATCCGGGCGGGCTCGTCCTGCATTTTCCCGAGGACAAGACGCTCTACCACATGGGCGACACCGACATCTTCTCCGACATGGAGCTGATCAACGAGCTGCACGAGCCGAAGATCGGCATCGTGCCGATCGGCGACCGCTTTACCATGGGCGGCGCGGTGGCGGCGCTCGCCTGCCGCCGGTTCTTCGGCTTCGACACCGTGGTTCCCTGCCATTTCGGCACGTTCCCGATGCTCGACCAGACCGCAGACAAGTTCGTCGCCGGCATGGAGGGCTCGGGCGTCGATGTGGCACTGCCGGAGATCGGCAAGGCGATCACGATCTAGGTTGCCTCATCGATCGTCGGGGGCAACGCGCGCGATCGCTCCGGCATCATCCATGTTGCACGCCAAGCGCCGCGCCGCTATAGCCCGCACTGGTTTTGCCGAGGCGAAAAGAACATGTCCGTTGATCTTCAGACCGTGAAGCGCGTCGCGCGCCTTGCCCGTATCGCGGTGAGCGAGGAGGACGCCGA
>RXJA01000331.1 GCA_003963455.1 Hyphomicrobiales bacterium | reverse complement strand
AAGAAGAACGAGACGCTGATCTATCTGTCGCATTCGCGCCAGGTGCAGAACGGCTCGGCGAAGATGTCGGTCACGACCGTGCCGCTCTACGGTCAGAACGTGGTCTGGACCAAGGGCAAGCCGCAATAACTTCCCGGCAGGCAAGGCCGGGACAGGCCGCTTGCGGGACCGTTCCGGCCGGCGTAAAGCCGCGTCATGGACCGTCCTGAAAACCTCGTCCTCAAGGACCCCGAGCCGCGCATCCATCCGACCGCGGAGCTCAAAGGCTGCAAGCTCGGCCGCTATGCCTCGATCGGCGAGCGGGTGATCCTGCGCGAGGTGAGCGTCGGCGACTTCTCCTATTTCGAGCGCCATTGCGAGGCGATCTATACGACGATCGGCAAGTTCTGCTCGATCGCCGCCAACAGCCGCATCAACGCGCTCGAACACCCGATCGAGCGGCTGACACAGCACAAGGTCAGCTACCGGCCGAACGAGTATTTCCGCTGGCTGGGCGTCGACGCCGAATTCCGCGCGCGGCGGCAGGCGAAATCGGTCAATGTCGGCCACGATGTCTGGATCGGTCATGGCGCGGTCATCATGCCGGGTGTTGCGATCGGCAACGGCGCCGTCATCGGCGCCAACGCCGTGGTGACGCGTGACGTCGCGGCCTACACGATCGTCGCCGGGGTTCCGGCGAAACCGTTGCGCCGTCGGTTCCCGGCCGCCGTCGCGGCGCGCATCGAGGCCCTCGCCTGGTGGGACTGGGCGCCCGAGAAACTGGCGGGCGCAATCCCCGATATGCAGGCCATGCCGATCGAAGCCTTCCTCGATCGCTGGGAAGAAAGCAGCCTCTGAGGCAAACCAGCGGCGGAAACCGTCGAAACGCATGACGCGTTGTCGGGATGTCAGTCCGGCTCTCGGGTAAGTTGCCCCTTCCGCCATGCGGGGGTGGCGCAGCGGAAGGGGCTGGAGGTAAACCGCCGTGAAGCGGAAGGAACAGGCTTTCTGGCCTGCACCGGCACTATTGCAAGTAAACGGATAAGGTGTTTTTTCACGCACCTGCGCTTTTTGCGTGTGGATGATTGCAGCTCGTCCAGGCAGAAAAATCCGACCTCTTGGAACCGGAAGCGGCGGCACGCTGTTTCTTTGCAAGTGCCCGCATGTCCAAGGTTTTTGAGGGAGTTGCATGATCGAGAAGGTTTTTACCAGGATAGCCAACCGGGTAGCCCATCTGGCCGGGCTGCCGGCGACCTTTGCCATCTGCGTGCTGATCGTGGTTGCATGGGCGGCGAGCGGCCCCATCTTCGGGTTTTCGGATACTTGGCAACTCGTCATCAACACCGGCACCACCATCATCACCTTCCTGATGGTGTTCCTGATCCAGAACACGCAGAATCGCGACGGCGCGGCGATCCAGGCCAAGCTGGACGAACTGATCAGGGTCAGCCAGGCCCACAATCATTTCATCGGCATCGAGCACCTGACGGAATCCGAGGTCGAGGAGATCCGCGCCAAATGCGAGCGCGCCGCGAAACGGCATGACCGCAAGATCGCCGAGATGGCGGCCAAGAAGGCCGTGGCCGGAAAGCCCGGCTCCAGGAAGAAGGTGGCCGCCTGAGGCGATGTCGGTATTTTCTTGCGCAATTCCGGGCGGAAGGCTACGGCGGCGACGCCGAGCCCGACCGCTACGCACTTTTCCTGGAATTGCTCAGCGGTTCATGAAGGTCGCGAAGGCGTCCTTGTGATCGGGATGCCAGCGCGACAAGGCAGGGCGGTTCTCGATGATGTCGCCGATCGCCCAGGCCATGCGCTTTTCATCCGTCGACCTCGCCACCTCGTTGTCGGGGCACAGGATGTAAAAGTCGCCGTCAATCAGCGATGCCAGCATGAAGTCGATCACCTGCTCGCCCGTCCAGGCGCCGGCGGGCTTTTCCGTCGCGCCCTCGGTCAGGCCCGTATAGGTGAAGCCGGGGATCAGCAGATGCGCCGAAACCTTCGCTCCAGGCTCGTTGCGCAGCGCATGCGCCAGGCCCTCGGTGAATGTTTTGACGCCGGCCTTGGAGACGTTGTAGGCGAGGTTGCCGGGCGGCGTTGTGATGCCCTGCTTGGAGCCGGTGTTGATGATGAGACCCGGTTTTCCAGCTGCGAGCATGCGCGGCGCAAAGGCCTCGACGCCATGCACGACGCCCCAGAAATTGATGTCGAGCAACCGCTTCCAGGCGTCGCGGTTTTCCCATGGCTTGCCGGGATTGTTGCCGACGCCGGCATTGTTCATCAGCACCGACACCGCGCCGAAAGCGTCGTGAGCGAGGTCCGCCAGCCGGTCGACCTCCTCGGCCTTGGAGACGTCGGTCGGGATAGGCAGGACGGCATCCTTGCCTGCGATCGCCGCGACGGCCTCTCTTGCCTGGTCGAGACGCACGCCGCCGATATCGGCCAGCACCGTCTTCATGCCCATCGCCGCGAACCGTTTCGCGGCGGCGAGGCCGATGCCGCTGGCGCCGCCCGTGATGACGGCGACATTGCCGGAGGCGAAAGCGGGCAGGGCGGTCTGGATCCGGGCGTCGCTGGTCATGATTTTCATCCTTGTTCGGGTCGGGCCGAACTTAACGCGGAGCGCCGCCGAGGCAAGGCCGGTTGTCTCCAAGGATTGACCGCAAGAGCGACAATGGATTGACCGCAAGGGCGGCAACGGGTTGACCATCGCGGCGCTCGCCGCGCATGTTGTCGTGAAAAGGAGCTCGGCATTTGACCGACTGGATCGAAATCCTGAAGGAGCAGACCGCCAATGGCGACCAGATGGGCCGCGAGGTGCCGAAGATGCTCGCCAATCCCGATATCAGCGAGACGCAGGTGAAGACGCTGTTCGCGGCGCTGGAGAAGCAGGCGGATTTCGCCGAGAAGCTGCGGCTCGCGCTGGAGAAGTTCGGTCATGACTTCCCTATCCTCAAAGCGGCCGAGCGGCTGGAGGAACGCTATGCCGACCTTGCCGCCTCGGCGGCCGAGAAGCTGAAAGAGATGCGCAAGTAGATCCTATTTTTCGATCAGTCTCTCAAACCGCTTGTCGGGCGCAAACCAGATCGCCGCTACAAGCACGTAGATCGCCACGCTGATCCACTGGTTGAGAAAGCTGAGCAGGACGGCGGCGATATAGAGCGCCAATGAAATCTTGCCTTTCTTGTCGTGACCCACTGCCTTGGCGAAGGTGGTATCGGCGCCATGCAGATGGCGCAGCTTGATGACCAGAATGGTATAGGCAACGGCACAAAGCGCCAGGTCGATGCCGTAGACGGCCACGGGCGCCGGGGCGAACTCGTTTTCCCCCATGAACGCTGTGGTCACGGGCATCAGCGACAGCCAGAACAGAAGGTTGAGATTGGCCCACAGGACGCGGCCATCCACGCGCTGCACGGTGTGGAACATGTTGTGCAGGTTGTTCCAGTAGATGCCGACATTGATGAAGGAGAGCACGTAGCAGAAGAAGATCGGCCACTGCGGCAAGAGCGTGGAGAAGTCCCTGCCGTGCGGAACCTTCAGATCAAGCACCATGATGGTGATGATGATGGCGACGACGCCATCGGTGAATGCCTCGACCCGTCCCTTGCCCATGATTCTCCCTCGCTACTCGGCGGACGTTACGGGAGTACTTCGCGCAGTTCCATACTGCCGGAATTGTCAGGAGGGCGTTCGGTGAACGGAACCGCCGTCATTACATAGCGTTGGGCCTGCAACCGGGGCGTTGGGGGCCGAAATCAGCCGGAGGTCGCCATGACCAGCTACGCTCAGACCATGACGCGTGACAATGAACTCGGCGGCGGGGCAGCAATGGCCGCCGTCGCCGCCATGATCGCCGCGCTTTTTGCCGGCAGCACCGCGCTGACCCCGATCTACGTGATCTACAAGCAGGCCTTCGGCTTTTCGCAGGTCACGCTGACGCTGGTTTACGCCGTCTACGTCGTCGGCAATCTGGGCGCGCTGCTGTTCTTCGGCCGGGTGTCGGATGTCGTCGGCCGCCGTCCCGCCGCGCTCGCCGCGATGGGGGTTGCCGTGGTCAGTGCGTTGTTTTTCCTCCTGGCCGAAACCTCGCCTGGCTCGACATCGCCTGCATTCTGAGTGGGCTCGGCATCGGCGTCGGCGCGGGAGCGGGCGCCGCCGGCTGGCCGAGCTGATGGAAGGCAAGGACAAGTCGCGCGCCGCCGTCATTGCCACCAGCACCAATTTTGTCGGTCTCGGGGTCGGCGCGCTCGTTTCGAGGCTGCTTGCCCAATATGCGCCCGGCCGCTCAGGCTGACGTTCGCCATCTATCTCGTCCTGCTTGCGCTGGTCACCCTGCTGATCTGGCGCACACGGGAAACAGTCTCCAGTCCGGGGCGGCTCTCGGACGTCTCGCTGCGGCCACGGCTTTCGGTGCCCGACAATATCCGCGCGCAGTTCGTGGCGCCGGCGGTGACCGGCTTCGGCGCCATGGCGCTGGTCGGCTTCTATGCCGCGCTGGCGCCGAGCATTCTCGCGCAGCAGCTGCACCTGACCAATCATGCCGAAGCCGGCGGGCTTTTCTTCGAGCTGTCGATCGTGGCAGCCATCACCATCGTCGCCACCGCCTGGCTTGCCAGCCGCTCCACCATGCTCGCGGCGCTCGTCCTGATGATCCCGGCAGTGGCGCTGGTCATCGCAGCGCAAATCTACGCCTCGATGGCGCTCATGATCGCGGCGACGGCGGTCTGCGGCGCGGCGGCGGCGCTCGGCTATCGCGGCGGCCTGCAAGTGGTGAACCAGATCGCGCCGGCCGACCGCCGCGCCGAGGTGGTCTCGGCCTTCTTCATCTGCTGCTTCTGCGGCAACGCGCTGCCGGTGATCGGCATCGGCATCCTGTCGAGCCTGGCGAGCGCGACAGCGGCAAGCCTCGCATTTGCCGGCATGATCACGGGTTTCTCGCTGGTGGCGATCGGCTTCGGCGTCAAATACGCGTGGTGCCGTATCCCATCGTTTCCGACGCTCAGTCGAGGTCGGCGTCGGCTCGCTCGATCTGGCCATCGAAATTGATGGCGATCGTCAGAGTGCCGGTCTCGTGGCCGAAATCGCCGGTGAAATCGAGGCGGACGGCTGCGTGACGGTCATCGATTGTTTCGATAGATAGAAGCTTGCTGAACGTGTGATAGCCAACGAAAAATCGGTCGAGGTAAAGGCGCACGCCCTCCTTGCCGACGAACGCGTCTCCAACCGAAACGTCGTCGATAACGGCATCGGGCGCGAACAGGCAAAGCGCGCCATCGACATCGCCGGCGTTGGTTGTTTCGATGAAATTCTTGATCAATTCCTTCATCGGGCCTACCTCGCAAATTGCCGAAGTTTCAGGGCTGTGGGGTGCTGCCAGCTTGTAGACGCCCTCGAGGCTGTACCCGCTCGGATCGAAGACGTTTGCGGCGTAGTAGCGGGGGGCGTAGCAAAGACGCACGCTTGGCTTGCCGTTGTCGCTGGCTCCTGCTTTCATCGCGGCGTCGCAGAAGTCATTCACCTCCGCCTCGCTCCCGGCGACAAGGCCGATATGCGCCGATCGCGGATCAGCAGCCTCTTCTCGAAGCCAGAAGAATATCCGGGCGTTCGCCCAAACCTTTTCAGGTCGGGATGTCCTTCGGGTCCGTCCTTGCCGTCATAGTCATGCCCAGGAACGATACCGAGCGGTGCGAGCGCTGCATCATAAAACGCGATCGTGCGGTCGATTTCGTCAACGGTGATGAAGACGTGATCCAGCATTGCGCCGTTCCTCCAGTCAGATGATGTAGCCGCCAGAGACTTCGATGTTCTGTGCGTTGATCCAGCGGCTTTCCTCGGAAAGCAGGATGGCGATGAAGCCGCCGATCTCTTCGGGTTCGCCGACGCGCCCTAGCGCGGTCTGCCCAGCGAGCACGGCTTCAAATTCGTCGTTCAGCCCACCGCCGAGTTCTGTTCTGATAGCACCCGGCGCGATAGAGTTCGCCCTGATGCCACGCCCGCCGAATTCCTTGGCTATGTAGCGCGTCAGAACTTCCAGGCCGCCCTTGAACGCGGCGTAGGGCGCGACGCCAGCCGTTGCGACGCGGCTGGTGGCGCTCGTCATGTTGACGACATGGCCCCCATCTTCCATCAGGGCAAGCAACGTCTGGGTCAGGAAGAACGGCCCCTTGAGATGGACATTGAGCAAGCCGTCGAACTGCTCTTCCGTCACTGTCGAAATCGGATTGTAGAGGCCGTATCCTGCATTGTTGACGAGGTAGTCGAAGGTCCGGCGGCCCCAGACGGCCTGGAGCCGTGCGGTCAGCGCGTCCCTGAATTTGGGAAACGAGCTTATGTCGCCGACATCAAGCCTGAGCGCCGTGGCCCTTCCGCCATGCGACGTGATCGCCGCCACGACCTCATCGGCCTTTGCCCGATTATTGTTGTAAGTGACGACGACGCCCATGCCGCGCTCCGCGCATTTGACTGCGGTGCTGGCTCCAAGGCCGCGGCTGCCGCCGGTGACGATGACGATCTTCATCTTGTCTTTCCTTATGCATTCGGTGTGACCCGAAGTTACGTGCATCAAGCGTTGCGCGCTCACCTGATCCTCCTCGAAGCTTGCCTATTTCTGCTTTTGGCTTGTGCATGTGCCGGGCATCGGTCAGAGTCGGAGCATGGAGCAACAACTAAGAGAATTGCGGGCTCTGGCCTCGAGGGCGGAAAACAGGCGCACGGAAACCGGTATTCCGCGTGTTGCCATGGTTCAGGGTGAGATTCCTGAACACAGGCTTGCCGCGGTCTATGACCCGATGGTCAACCTGATCCTGACGGGCAGTAAAACCATGACCGTTGGAGACCGGACGTTCCACTACGACCCGGCGACGTATTTCGTCATGTCGATCGACCTTCCCGCGGTTGGTTCCGTACATCCCTCCGCCAGAGGAGAGCCTTATCTGGCTGTCAGCCTTACGCTCGATCCAATAATCGTCGCCAACCTTATGGCCGATATTCCGAAGCGGTCTGGCGGCGGGCTTTATGGCTCGGCTTTCTCCGTCGCTCCGGTGACGCCGGAGCTTCTCGATGCCTGGCTGCGGATGATGCGGTTGCTGGAGCACCCGGACGAGATCTCCGCATTGGCGCCCGCCTATGAGCGGGAAATCCTGTTTCGCGTCCTTCAGGGGCCGCACGGGTGGATGCTTAGGGACATTGCGAGCCCGGACACAGCGCTCTCGCGCATCAGCGTCGCGATCGACTGGATCAGACGGAACTTTGCGCAGGATATCAGGGTGGAGGCGCTGGCTGAGATGGTGGCGCTCAGCGTTTCGGCGTTTCATCGCCACTTCAAGGCTGTGACGGCGCTCAGCCCGCTCCAGTATCAGAAGCGCATTCGTCTTCTTCACGCCAGATCCCAGCTGATTGCAGGGCAGGGAAATGCAACGTCAATTGCCTTCAGCGTGGGCTATGAGAGCCCGAACCAGTTCAGCCGCGAGTATGCGCGCCTGTTCGGGCTGCCGCCTTCCAGAGACCTGGCGGAGGTGACACGGAACCTGCGGCGGTCTGGAAATCCGTCACATCAGGCCGTCGCGCTGTAGCTGGTTGGCCGACAAACGGTCCGGCGAGCGCCGGTGTCGGCGCAAGACAGGAGCGGTCGCTTTCCGCAATCGCACCCTCCGGATGCCGGTCTTTCACCCGTTCTGCGTCTCGGTTGCGATATGCGCGCGCTGGCGGGGCACGCCGAGGCCCGTGTCCGGCGGCTCGCCGACGGCCGGCCTGCCCTCGATCATGTGCATCGTGCGCCAGCGGCCGAAGCGATAGTAGGCGGCGGCCAGCAGAAGCGAGGCGATCGAGCCGGCGGGGAAGCTCCACCACAGCGCCTCCTGGCCGAGGACGCTGCGCATGAAGTAGGCAAAGCCGGTGCGAATGATCAGCACCGAGATGACCAGGATGATCAGCGGCGGCATCACTGCGCCGGTGGCGCGTACCGTGGCGAACAGCACGATGGTGATGCCGAACAGGATGAACGACCAGGACGCTACCTTGTTGATGTGGGCGGCGATGTCGATCGCGGTGCTGTCGCCGATCAGGAAAAGGCTGAGCACCGCGCGGTCGAAGGCGAAAAGCAGCGCCACCAGCGCGCCGGTCAGCACCAGGTTGAACCCGACGCCCGAGGCCGCGACCTTGCCGATGCGGTCCCAGCGGCCGGCGCCGACATTCTGCGCCGCCATCGAGGAGACCGCGGCGCCGATCGCGAGAGCCGGCATCTGGATATAGGTCCAGAGCTGCGCGGCGATGCCGTAAGCGGCCGCGACCTGGGAGCCGTAGGAATTGACGATGCCCATCACCGTCAGCGCGGCGGCCGAGATGACGATCATCTGCAGGCCCATCGGAACGCCCTTGAAGACGACGATGCGCAGCAGCGCCGGATCTGGCTTGAGAAGGGCGAGGTCGGCGCCCGCCAGCCTGAGCGGATGCTTGCGGACATAGAGCACGATGAGGATGGCGATCACGCTCACCGTCTGGCCCACTAGCGTCGACATTGCCGAGCCGGCGATGCCGAGCTCTGGGAAGGGACCGATGCCGCGGATCAGCAGCGGGTTGAGCACGACGTCAAGAACGACCGCCAGCGCCATGAAGATAAACGGCGTTCGCGAATCGCCGGCGCCGCGCAGCACGGTCATGACGAAGGACAGAAGGTTCATCATCGGCACGGCGACGAAGATGATGCGCAGATAGGCGCGCGCCAGCGGCAAGGCGTCCGCCGGCGTGCCGAGCCCGGTGAGAATGGCGTCGACCCAGATCCAGCCGCAGACGGCGAACACCACCGAGACAAGGAAGAAGAAGGTTGCGCTGGTGCCGACGATGCGTCGCGCCTTTGGCAGGTCGCGGGCGCCGACCGACTGCGCGACCAGGATGGTCGCCGCCATGCCCACGCCGAAGACGGTGCCGAGTATGAGGAACAGCACGAGATTGGCGTTGGAGGTGGCGGTCAGCGCCGCCTCGCCGAGGAAACGGCCGACCCAGACGGAATTGATCGATCCGTTGAGCGACTGCAGCACGTTGGAGCCCAGCACCGGCAGCGCGAACAAAAGCAGCGTTCGCGGGATCGGGCCGCTGGTCAGGTCGCCGACACGCTGACGGCCGGTCTTCTTGTCATCCATGGCACGCACCGAAAATGAATCAGGCCCGCGATGCTATCGCAGGCCTGATGCTCATGCATCCGATTACGCTCGGGTCGCTGCAGCCGCAGCGTGCGCAACCTGTTACTGGGTGGTGTTTCCAGAAAGGCCAGGCAGGGTGACCTGATAGACCAGGAAGGTGGTGTCGACGTCGGCGCCATCCTCGGCCTTGTAGGGCGCGCCGACCTGGAAGCCGTCCTGGGTGAGGAAGTCGTTGTCGTTGGCGACGAACAGGAAATAGTCGTCGGGCAGCTTCGGGTCGAGCACCGGAGCCAGCGACATCGCTTCCCACTTCTCGGAGAGGTTGTCCTTGTCGTTGGGCGCGCCATTGTGCAGGCCGAAGCGGCCGAGCTCGCCCTTGTCGTTGATGTCGATGAAGGCGGTGAGCTTGGCAGGCGTCACCGACGGGTCGAGCACACCCTTCGGCGCGACCGGCTTGTCGGCGGTGTCGAACGGGCTGTTGGCAATATCGGTGGCGGCGGAGAGGTCGACGATCTCGATCTTGCGATAGAGCGACTCGTCGCCTTTGAGACCCTGGCCGTTGCCCGAGTCACGCGCCAGCATCAGGAAGCTCTTGTCGGAGAGCGCGACGATCTCGCTCTGCGCGGCGATCTTGGTCTTGCCCTTGGCATCCTTTAATAGCGGCAGCGGCACGACATATTCGTGCGCCAGCTTGAGGTGGGCGAGGTCGGAGGCGTCATAGACCAGCGCGCGGGTGTTCTGGCGGGTCGAGCCGGAATCGCCGCCATCCTGGCGGGCCGCCGACTGCAGCACGGCGATCAGGAACTTGCCGTCAGGCGTCATCGACATGCCTTCGAGGCCCTGGTTGTTCTGGCGGCCGGTCTCCGGATCCTTCGGGTCGGGCTCGGCGGCGCCGGGGCCCGGATTGTCGGAAGCGAAGTTCGGCCTGCCGTGGCGCATCGGCACCAGGGCCACGGGCGGCTGCGTCGCCGACATCAGGCGGCCTTCGGCCGAGAAACGGTAGATGTTGGGGCCGTATTCGTCGGAGATGAACATGGTGCCGTCGGGCAGCCGCACGATCGCTTCGTCGTCCAGCGCCAGCTTGCCGTTGTCGGCCTGCGGCAGGATCGGCATATCGCCGGCCGCTTCGCGCACGCCGTTCAACGGATCGAGGCCGGTGGCGTCGGCGCCCTTGTCGTCGGTCAGGAGCATGGTGTCGGCAAGCGTCGCCTTGACGCCCGACTGTTCCTGACCGGCGGCGGGCGCCGCGCCTGGCGCGGTCGGCGAGAGTTCGATCGAGATCGTGTTGAGGCGCGGGCGGTAGTCGGTGGTGCCGACGACATTGTAGCCGCGATCCGGCAGCAGCCAGAGCGAACCCTTGTAGCCCACGCCGTCCCGCGCCCAACCCTTGGCGTCGATCGACATGCCCGAGCCCGAACCGAAGGTCTCGCCGAACTTGTCCTTCTGGCTAGCCGGGATGCGGCCGACGCCGACCAGCCCCTTGTTGACATAGGCGACGCCGTCAGCGAGCGCCGGATTGAGGGCGGTGAACAGGGCAAGTGCCGCGCCGAGCGCGACGGTTCGGTTGAGATGTTTCATGGAATCCCCTTTGTGACGAGCAGAGCGGCCATTGGCTCAAAAGGGCGCGGCACCGACGATGCAACCAGCCCTTGCCGTCGAGCGGTCTAGGATGTGAACGTGATGGTTGCGTGACAGGTTGGGACTCTCCTTCCCCCCTTGTGGGGGAAGGTGGCCGCGAAGCGGCGGGATGAGCGGTGTTCCAGGGAAAGCAGACGTCTCACTCCGCTGGAATACCCCTTGTATCTGCACGGAGGAGACTTTGTGCGATGGAAGCGACTGAGCCTCGAACCGGACGGCCATCCGATTCGAGGCTTGGCGAAGTC
>RXJA01000321.1 GCA_003963455.1 Hyphomicrobiales bacterium | reverse complement strand
CCCTCATGCAGAAGCTCCATACGTTGAACGGATGGTTTACGGCAAGATATCAAAAAAATGCTGCAGCGCAACACACAATTTCCCATCGCGCTGAAATGTTCACGTCATGAATTGACTAAATAATAAACCTGCCCTGCCCAAATTTTCACCTTTGTGGCGCGTTTATGACAAGGTGAGAGAAAATCGGGAAAATGTAGTCCGCCTTTTGGGCCATTTTTGGACAGTTCGTTCTTTGCTGCAGAAGAAACTCGGTTGCATGTCGCTGGAAGCACTCGCTAAGGTAAGTTATGCGGGTAAAATACTAATCAAAGGCGCCGGTTTTACTGAGAGGGCAAGCGCAGCATTGAATAGCTGGCGGAGCCACAGTGTGCGACGCAGCATGGCTGAGTCGATCTCGTAAAATCGTTGGAAACCATACCTGTCGGGCCTTGCTCCGACCGGCCCGCCTTAATAGAGTCGCAAATTGTTCCTGTCATAGTCTGCATGGGTAAGGAAGGCCGGAAGCAACCGGCCGGATTGGGGCAGCCAGAAAGAGCTCTTTGGCGCAACGGGGAGTTACGCGGGTGGGTAAGTCGCAGCTTCTGCATGCTCGTCTCGGTTGAGAGGCCGGCGATCATGTCTCTGCCAAAATTCATCATAGGCATGATGTTCGCGTTGGCGATCGTCATCGGATGGTCGTATTTCGACGGCGCATCGCTGGGCACCATCGTCCTTCGTGCCGTGGTCTGTGCAGTCATTATCCAGGCGGGCTATTTCCTTCTGGTCTTTGCCATGATCGGCAGAGCGACGCCGACATCGGCCGACAAGGTCCGCGAGGCTGATCGGGGCACGATCCTGAACAAGGTCGCCGAGGGCGAAAAGCTAAGCGCCAGACGCAGCCTCCACTGATCGTTCGTTCCGAGGGATCAGCCCGGCCTCGACCGATGGCGCGGTTTCGCGCTCGGCCTGCTCGCCGGACAGCATCCTGGCCAGCCGGCTGCCGGCTTTTGCCTTCAGCCGCCGATATTGTCCGACCTCGACGATGCGTCCGTTCTCCATGGCCACGACCCAGTCGGCAAAGGCGATCATCGAGGGCCGGTGCGCGATGGTCAAAATCGTCATCCGGCCGCGCAGCGCCTCGATCGATTGAGCGATCAGCGACTGATTCTGCCAGTCGAGCGCGCTTGTCGCCTCGTCGAGGATAAGCAATGAGGGTTTGCGCAGCAGGGCCCGCGCCAATGCGATGCGCTGCCGCTCGCCGCCGGAAAGCCGGACACCGCGATCGCCCACCACCGTATCGAGCCGCGATGCAAGCCGCTCGACGAAATCGGCCGCATGGGCGTTGCGCAAGGCCGCCCATAGCTCCTCGTCGCTGGCCCGTGGCGCGGCAAGGCGCAGATTGGCGGCGATCGTGTCGTGCAGCAGGAACACATCCTGCGGCACATAGGCGACCTGATCGCGCCAGGCCCTGCGATTTTGCGCGGTGATCTCCACGCCGTCGGCCAGGATCCGGCCGCTGGTGGGTTCGAGCAGGCCGAGCAGCATGTCGGCGATCGTGCTCTTGCCCGAACCGGAAGGGCCGATCAGCGCCGTCACCTTGCCGGCCGGCAGGCCGAAGGTGATATCGCTGACCACCGGCTTCCCGTCGCCTTCGCCATAGGCGAACGATACCTCGCGGATGTTGAGGCCGGTCTCGAGCGACAGTCTTGCGTCTTGTCCGGCCGCATTCTGGTCCGGCTCGCGTTCGGCATCGAAGCGGGCCTGCAGGCTTTGCATCGAAGCATAGGCCGGAATGTTGATCAGCACCTGCTGGGCCTGAAGCTGCATGTCCATGAAGCGCGGCGCGACCCGCATGAAGACCAGCAGCAGCACGACGATCTCGGCCAGCGACAGGTGGAAGCGGACCAGCGAGATGTAGATGAACAGGCTGAGGCCGATCACGCTGGCTACCTGGAACAAGGCTGTGCCGAGCGAGGAGTTGCGCACAAAGGCGATGTTGTCGGCCTTCATCCTGTCCAGCGTCGCGCCGAGCTCGGCAAAGTAACTGGCCTCGACATTGAGGCTCTTGGCGACCTTGATGCCGCCGAGGAACTCCGAAACCGTGCGGTACTGGTCCTGGCGATTGCCGGTCAGCGTGCGGCCATACGCGCTGGCCCGCGCCCGGAACGGCTGCAGCGCGACCAGCAGCACCACGCCGATGAGGATGGCGAAGGACGTCATCACCGGCGAGATGAACAGCGAGACCAAGAGATAGCCGGCGAGCAGCAGCGTGGCCTGGGTGAGCATCAGCAGCGAGAAGGCTGCCACCTGCGCGCGGTCGACGTCGCCGTTCAGCGCATGGTCGAGGTCGGAGCCGCGGATGCGGGTGAAGACGCCCCAGCGCGCCTTGCCGATGCTTTCGAACAGGTTCATGCGCACGCGGTTGACGAAGTCGTAGAGCAGCCGCGCCATATAGACCGATTTGAAGCGGTTGAACGTCGCCTGCAGCGCGACCAGCGCGACGAGCAGTGAGAGCACCGTCGCGAGCGAAAGCGTTCCGCCGGGCGCCAGCCAATGCAAAGCCTCCGGCACCCGCACCGCGTAATCCTGGTCGGGCTTGCCTATCAGGCGCAGCAGCGGGACGAGCAGCAGGATCGAGATGCCTTCCGTCAGGCTGCCCAGGATCAGGAAGGCCAGCGCCGTTGCCGTGCGCCGTCCGCCGACATGCGCCATCATGGCGCCGAGGCTGGTGATATCCCGCAACAGCGACAGGCGAAGCTTGGAGGACCAGCCCATTCCGAGGCTCACCTTGTCCCGGGTGTCAGGTCGGCCTCGATCGCGGCGACCGCTTCGTCGATCCGCGCGAGCCCGACCGGCACTTCGAGGCGGCTGACGCCGATCCGCCCGGCGATCCGCGCGCATTGGCTGAGATGCGTGGCGGCGAGATCGGCGGGCAGCGCCTGCCGGCCGAACCGGGTCACGTAGGAGAATCTGATGATCGCCGGCAGCGCGCCGGTGCCGGTCAGCGGCGAGATCTCCGCCCGCCTGCCGCGCTCGAGCACATAGATGCGCGATACCGGCACCGCCTCGGCGGCAAATCCGCCGCGCAGCCGATGCTGCGCCTTGTCGATCTGCGGATGCACCTGCGGGCGCACCTCCGCCTGCTTGAGGCGGATGGCGCCGGCCGCGTCAGCGGCGAGCTTCAGCTGCGGAAATCCGGGCAGGATCATCGGCCGGTCCGGATCGGACAGATCCAGCGCCACGACGTCGTCGGTGAGCAGCTGGTGGCCGGCGCGGATCATCGCTCCCGCCGTCGTCGACTTGCCGGCGCCCTTGTCGCCCATGAAGATCACGCTTTCGCCGCCCACGGCAATGGCGCTGGCGTGCAGGACGAGCAGCCCGCGCCGATGCAAAGCAAGCGCCATCACCGGTCCGAGCAGCGGGAAGGCGAGCAGCGGATCGTCGATCCCCGGCGCCGGGTCGACATCGATCCGGTTGGCGTCGCTGATCATGAAGGTGCCGACCGCCTGCCAGGAAAGATACTGGCGCGCCGCCTCGAACCGGAACGCCGTGGCGCCCCGCGATGCGGCGTCGGGAAACTTGACCGGCCCGACCGCGATCTCCAGATCCGGAGCCGTCGGAGCCGTCGGCTCCAGTTCCGGCAAGGCCACCTCCGAACTGACGATCAGCCCATAGGCCTTGTAGAAATGGCGGACACGTCCGCTCATCGCCGTCGTTTGCGGCTCGGGCCGTGCAAGCGAGGCGATCGGAAGATTCATGCTGGGCTTCCTTCGACTTGCCGCAACCACAGCGACAGCGAAACCGAACGCCAGACATGCTGGACATCGGGCAGCGTCGCCTGTTCGGGCTGGCGCAGCATGCGCTCATAGACCGCGTTCACTTCGGGCAGGTTGACATAAGGCGCGATCCGCTCGCTGTCCGATGTCAGCAGCCTGTCCAGAAGCTCTCGGTGGTTGCCGAGCATGCCTTTGACCAGGTTGGCGGTGAAATCGATCTTGTCGCGCCGCCATTGCACCGCCGGCGGCAGAACGCCTTGCATGGCCCGGCGCAGCACATGGCGGCCGAAGCCGTCCTTAAGCTTTTCCTCGCCGGGCAGCGCCAGGCAGAATTCGACGAGCGGCTTGTCCCAGAACGGATAGCGGGGCTCGACACCGAAATTGGCGGCGGCCTTGTCGAGCACTTCGAAGGCGTGCGGCACCAGCCCGCTGGACAGAAGCCAGCGATGCGTCAGCGCTTCGCTGGCGCTGACGGCGGCGGGCATGTAGCCGCCGCGATGAAAGCGCTCGGCAAGATCGGTGCGCCGGGCGAGATCCGGATTGACCAGGCCCGCCCAGGCGGCGCGCGCGCCCCGGGACGGCCTGTGCCGCACCTTGCCGGCAAGGCGTTTGGCCATCGCCCTCATCCTGGCGATCCGCCAGGCTGGTCCGTAAACGGTCAGGAACCTGAAATAGAGGGACAGCATGCCCTCGCCATAGGTGTTGGCGGCGCTGCGCAACTCGCGCCACAGCTCCAGCCACCTGCCGGCATTGGCGAGTTCGTGAAGATGCCCATGGCCCTGCGAGACGACCTCGTCGCCGCCGTGCCCGTCGAGAAGCACCTTGACGCCCTTTGCGCCCGCCGTTCGGTAAAGATCACGGGTCAAGGACAGCCCAGGCGCCAGGAACGTGCCTTCCTGCTCCTCCAGTATGCGCTCGAACTCGGCGAAGGGTGCGTAATTGCCGACGGCAATCAGCGTGGAGTCGAGCGGACTGCCGTCGAGCACCGCGTCGATGAACGGCTTCTCGTCCATCGACGAGCCCTTGTCGAACACCAACGAGAAGGTCTTGAGCTTCGGGTTTCGCTTCGCGGCCGCCCGCAGGCCCGCGACGCAGGCGATAGAGGACGAATCGAGTCCGCCGCTCAGCATGGCCCCGACCGCCGGCGTGCCGCGCATCCGGTTCTCCACCGATTGCGCGAAGAGATGGCCGAATTCCTCGGCCGCGTCCCCGCGCGCAGGCCGCTGCGACGGCTCGATCTGCCAGTAGCGCCGCAGCACCACCTGGCGACCCGCGACCGTCATGCCGTGCCTTGCCGGCAGGCGGAAGATTTCGGCGTAGGGCGTGGCCTGCGGATCATCCGGCAAGCCGGCGAGGAAGCCGGCGATCTGGTGTTCGCTGAGGCGCCTGCCGACGCCGTCCAGCGCCAGGATCGGCCCGATCTCCGAGGCAAATGCAAAACGCCCGCCAGTCGAATGATAGTAGAAAGGTTTGACGCCGAAATGGTCGCGCGCGCAAAACAGCGCCTGGCGCTCGCCGTCCCATATCGCGAAGGCGAAATCGCCCTGCAGGTAGGTCGGGCAGGCCTCGCCCCATTTCAGGTAGGCGCGCATGATCAGCACGGCGTCGGCGATCGACCGGTCGCGCAGGCCGAGCCGCGCCAGAAGCTCGTCGCGGTTGTCGAGCCGGCAGTCGGCGGTGATGGCGAGCTTGCCGCCGGCCATGGTCAGCGGGCCGGGGCCGTCCTCGCCTGTAGTGTCGAGCCAGGCGTGGCCGAGCGCCACGCTGCCGTCCGTCCACCACGAACTGCCGTCGCGGGCGCGGTGGCGCATGCGCGACAGCATCTGCTGGATATCGTCGGCCGTCGCGGGACGGCCATTGTCGACATGCACGATTCCGGCGACGCCGCTCATCGGTCACGACCCATGATCGACCAGATGGGAAAATCCGTTGATCGAGCCGCCAAGCACGATGTGGCTGCCGCTCATCAGCCAGGCATGCGCCTTGAGCTCGCTGCCCGTCCCTTTTTCGATGCCGATGCTGATCTTCGAGCCATTGCCCTGGCGGGCGAGCAGATATTGTCCGGCCAGCGCCTGGGTGAGGCAAGTGGCGCCCGGCACCAGCCGCGCCGCCGCGGCGACGCCCCATGCGACAAGCCGCAGGTCGGCAATGCTGGCGTCGCGTCTGGCGTCCAGCCGCGTGACCATGCCGCGGACACGGTTGTAGGAGGAAAGCGTCAGCGCGAGCCGCACGACGCCCACCACCGTCAGGCAGCGCGTCAGAAACAGCATTTCCCGGCCGCTCAGCGAGCGGAGCCTAGACCAGTTCCTCACCGTGGAGCCTCGCAAGCCCAGCTTCGGTCAGCCCCTTCAGCAAGCCCTCGACATCGGCCTTGCAGCGCTCCGCGTCGACATTGTAGCGCGCAAGCACGGCCCCGCGGATATCGAGGATCGATCGCGGCTCCTGGATCTGCTCCCAGACGAAGGCGCCGACGCCGTTCAGGCTGTAATAGACGTTGGATTTGAGGTGGAGCAGCGCCAGTCCGGCGCCGAATTCACAAGCCACCGCCTCGCTGGTCGCGACCACGCGGTCATGGTCCGAAGGGTTCCAGTGCATCCTAAAACCTCATAGTTGGGCCCACCGCGCCCTTCGCCCTGGATCGGTTGCCTGCGATCCTTGGCGGGAAGCCGGGGGACAGGCGCCCCCCGGCTCACCTGTTAGAGGGCATCCGGACCCCCAACTTCGACACCCGGATGCCTGGAAGCTTAAGAGAAAGTCAGCTCGCCGATCGGCGTGTGCGCGGGAAAGCTTGCGTCCAGTGCCGTCGAGCCAGCACCGCCCTGCGTGATCGATTCAATCGAACCGTGAACCGTCAGGCTGGGGGTCTCGTACTCATGCTTTTCAACATTCTGTTCCATTTTACTCTCCAATTAAGGACTGGAAGCGGCTGCAGAATGCCGCCAACATATCGCTATGCTGCAATGCGATTGCTGCACGGCAACATTCATGAGTCAAGTCTGATTTACCAAGCATTAATCAATTCTCGGTTGCGCTCGCTCTCCTTGGTGATCAGGCCGTGAGCATCGCTACCGTAAACCTCGATCCCCGTGGAATTCAACCATGGGTGTTTGCCGCTTAAATAAGCATTTGATTTATTTATGATAATTTTGTGGGCGAAAAATTCGTTCCGGAAATCCGGATAAATTGCTGCGGAAAACCGCCGCTTTCGTCCCGCCGGGTCATCTCCGGGATTGTCTTCAAAAGTGATTGAGCATGTGGCGATTTTAAACGCGATGGTTGTATCGATGAAATGATCTCGGCGGTATCCCGAGCGGTCGCATCAAATTTTCCAGTGCTTTTCTTCGCAGTTGCGGTATAACCGCCTCGGGCGGCGTTTTGCGGAGAACGACATCGGGCATGGCGGTGCGGGATGGCTCCTATGACAGGCTGCGCGCCGCTGGCTGTGCCGATGAAGTCGCCTTTGTGCAGGCCTGTCTGAGGCTTTTTTTCGCACCGGGGGCCAACGTCACCGAGGGTCGGGCCGATATGCCGGCGCCGACAATCTCGGCGGCCCCAGCAATCTCAGCAGAGAATGTCGCCGACATCGCGAGGCTGAACAAGGTCGCCGTCTTCCTGCTCAAGGCGCTCGCGCGCGCGCCGACCGGCGCGATGCCTCCCGATTTGCCTGGTTGGCTCGATGGTTACCGGCGGCGCACGATGTCGATGAATGCCGCCTGCATCGGGGACTCCGTGGCCATTGATCGCGTGCTGCGCGACAGCCGGGTCGATTTTGTCTTCCTCAAGGGACCGCTCCAGCAGCATCTGCTTTACGGCGATTACTTCATGAAGCCTTCCGGCGATGCCGACATACTGGTTTCGCCCGCGAGGTTCGCCAAGGCCCGCGAGGCCTTGCGCACGATCGGTTACGAGGTTGCCGGCAAGTCACGCTCGGTCTGGTGGGTCCGCTTCCTCGGCGAGCAGCACATGGTTCGTCAAGACGGCGCGAGGGCGTCGACGGTCGACCTCCATCACCGGCTGCAGCAGCCTGGTTCGCCGAGCCCGCACGACATCGACGGCTTCCTGCGCCGCAAGCGCGAGGTCGCGGTGGCCGGCGCCACCATGCCGATCATCTCGGCAGCCGACACCTTGCTTTTGTCCTCGATCAGCGTCGCTAAGGCCTTCTTCAATCGCGAGCCTTGCGCCGGCTATGTCTGCGATGTCAGGGCCAGCGCCAGCCGGCTGAGCGAAGCCGAGCAGCGGGTGGTGCTCGACCACGCCGCCGGGCAGGGCTTGGCCGATACGCTGCTTCTGGGACTGCGCGCCGCCGACGTGCTGCTTGGCGCCGGGGGCGGCCTGCTCTCGGATCGCGCGGCCCGCATCCTGGCGCGCATCGATAACGCCGATCTCTTCCATATGGTGATCGCGCCCTGGCTTGCGTCGCTGCGCTGGCCGCAGCGCCGCCATGTGCTCTGGGAACTGTGCGGTCGCGAGCCTGTCCGTTATCTGGCCGAAGCCGGCTGGGCGGCATCCGCCGATCTCAGCCGGCGCATCTTCGAGCGCCCGGCCGCTGTCGAGCCGGCGCGGGGCGAAATGATCAAGATCGTGGGCGGGGCGGCCAATCATGCAAGCGAAAGGTAAGCCCATGCCCGTGACGACGCCTGTGACGAGCCCGATGGCGGCCTTGGGGGTCTGCGTCATCATTGCCGCGCGCAATGCTGCGCGCACGATCCCCGTCGCCATCGCTTCGGCGCTGCGCGAGACGGAAGTCGCCGAAGTCGTCGTGGTCGACGACGCCTCCACCGACAACACCACGGAGGTGGCCCGTGCCGCCGACGACGGCAGCGGCCGCCTTGCCGTCATCCGCCTCGACGTCAACCGCGGTCCCTCCGCCGCCCGCAACGTCGCTATCCAGGCCTCCAGGTCACCGTTCATCAGCATTCTCGACGCCGACGATTTCTTCCTCGAGGGCCGCTTTCGCCGGCTTTTCGCCAGCGCCGACTGGGATTTCGCCGCCGACAACATCATGCTGATCCGCGACGATCCCGCGACCGATCTCGCCAAGGTCGCCGCGCCGCCTTTCGCGGCCGATCCGGAATTTCTCGATTTCGAGCGCTTCATCGACGGCAACATCTCGCGCCGCCGCGTCCTGCGCGGCGAGCTCGGTTTCCTCAAGCCGGTGATCAGCCGGGCTTTCCTCGAGCGACATGGGCTGGTTTACGATGAAAACCTGCGTCTCGGCGAAGACTACGAGCTTTATGCGCGCGCCGTCGCCCGCGGAGCGCGGTTCAAGGTCATCAAGTCCTGCGGCTATGGCGCGATCGTCCGCGCCGATTCGCTGAGCGGCCGCCACAGGACGCAGGATCTGAAGCGTCTCGCCGATGCCGACCTGGCTCTGCTTCGCATAGATAGCCTCCCGGAGCGTTCGAAAGCCGCGCTGCGGCGCCACGAGCGCCATGTCCGCGACAAATACCGGCTGCGCAACTTCCTCGACGTGAAAGCCGAGCGCGGCCTGGCGTCGGCCGCCGCTTACGCCTTCGCCAGCCAGGCGAATCTGATCCCGATCGTTCGCGGCGTCGCCACCGACAAGCTGGACGCGCTGTTCCGGCGCGCCGGGATTGCCGCGAGGCAAAACGTACCGCCGATGCGCTTCCTGATGGCGGCAACCAGCACCGCGGACGAGTGACCCCGCGTCGTCATGGAAGACGCCGATCCTCAAAAAATCCGTATTCGGAAAACTATGATGTTGCCTAGTTGCTGCGGGGATGGCAGTCTATGCTGCAATGCAGCAATTTCGAAAGGCCGGCAGGATGGCTTCGATTTTCGGCTTCAGGTCTCGGAATCCGGCTCGCGACCGGGAGACCGACCTCCAGCGTTTCGACCGGCTGGCCAAGTTGTTCGACCAGATCGCGGCCGAGATCGAGACGGAGAGAACGGGTCTGGAGAACCGGTACCGGTCGACGGCTGCAAACGCGGCTTTTCTGGTCGAGGCGATGGAGAATGGTTCGGCGTCGACCAGCAAGGGATCGGATGTCAGCGCGATGACCAATTCGATCCTCAACTGCGAGCGGCGCATCGCGGAACTGGCTCGCCAGAAAGGTCTGGTGAAGGAATTGCGTCATTCGCTCGAGGCGATTGTCGAGGACGGTTCGGACCGGTCTGCCCGGCAGACCGCTGCAAGAGGCTGAGGGCGCCTTCGGGCGCCGTCATCGGTACGAGACATTAGAGGAGTTCAAAAGGGCAGAGGACCAAAAGCGGCTCGCTCGCGCGGGCCAGGGTAACTTTGGGTTGGGCGGACAACACAAGGTGAGTTTGTTATGAACGCAGATCCCAGCACCTCCACCATGGCGTGCGGGTCGTCGCATGCGCCCGGGAATGGATTGACCAGCCTGCTTGGCGTCGTCGGCGCCCTGGTTGCAGCCGCCGCGGCCCTTGCGGCGAGCCTGCACCCCGCGCACGCGCAAGCCGCGCAACAGGAGCTGCAAAGCGCGCCGTCCTTCGTCGACAATTTCTCGAATTTCGACCGTTCCCGCTGGTTCGTCTCGGACGGCTGGAGCAACGGCGCCCATCAGAACTGCATCTGGTCGAAGGACCTCGTGCGGCTTTCCGACGGCGTGCTGTCGCTGGGCTTCGAAAAGCGCAAGCTGAAGGACCGCGAGTTCGCCTGCGCCGAGATCCAGACCAAGCAGCGTTACGGCTACGGCGTCTACGAGGCGCGCATGAAGACCGGAACCGGCTCCGGCCTCAACGCCGCCTTCTTCTCCTATATCGGCCCGCAGGACAAACAGCCCTGGGACGAGATCGATTTCGAGGTCCTCACCAAGGATCCGTCGAAAGTGCAGGTCAACAGCTACATCCTGGGCAAGCCGAAGAACGGCAAGCTGGTCGACGTCGAGGGCGGCGCCGACAAGGGCTTCAACGACTATGGCTTCGTCTGGGAGAAGGACCGGCTGCGCTGGTACGTCAACGGCAAGCTCGTCCACGAGGTAACCAATCCAGACGAGTTGCCGACGCATTCGCAAAAGATCTTCTTCAGCCTCTGGGGCAGCGACAAGCTGACCAACTGGATGGGCGCCTTCGTCGATCCCGGCAGCAAGGTGACCATGGAGGTCAAGCGCGTCGCCTTCACCGCTCTGGGCCAGCCATGCCAGTTTCCGGAATCGCTGGCATGCAGCATAAGTAACAGCAACTAGGCCGTTGGCCTGGGGACATCTGAACCGGCCGGGCCGCTTTGTGGCCCGGTCTTTGACAGGAATAGAACAAAATGAATTTGACGGTGTTTGGGATTGGCTATGTCGGTCTCGTCCAGGCCGCGGTCCTTGCCGAGGTCG
>RXJA01000184.1 GCA_003963455.1 Hyphomicrobiales bacterium | reverse complement strand
GGGAAGCCGAAGGTGGTGACATAGGCGGCGTTGAGTTTCGAGAACAGCTCGCGCTCCTTGTCGGTCAGCGCGTCGAGCCCGGCGGAGGCCTGCTCCCTGGCTGATTCCGGCGTCAGGCGCTTCGCCTTGGCCAGCTTGCCGGCGAGGTCCGGATGGGCGTTGAGCACGGAGAGGCGCTCGGCTTCCGTCGCTGCGCGGAAGACCCGGCAGAGCGCGTTGTGCAGGCCGCCCGCGCTGTCATGCGCCGGACCAAGCTCCAATTCGTAAGCGCGCTCGGCGATCCACGGCGAATGCTCGAACACGCCGCCGAAGGCATGCACGAATTCCTCGAACTCCATCCGCGACGGGCGCAGCGCCGGCGCCTGATAGGGATGCGTCTCGCGCCAGTGCCTGGCGATGTCGATGCGCCGCGTCAGCCAGACCTTGTCATGCGATTTCACATAGTCGACGAAGCGCTTCAATGCGGCGACCCGTCCGGGACGGCCGACCAGCCGGCAGTGCAGGCCGATGTTCATCATGCGCGGCCTGCCCGCCTTGCCCTCGGCGTAGAGCGTGTCGAAACTGTCCTTCAGATAGGCGAAGAACTGGTCGCCGGAGTTGAAACCTTGCGGCGTCGCGAAACGCATGTCGTTGGCGTCGAGCGTGTAGGGGATGATGAGCTGCGGCTTCTCCAGCCCGTCGCGATCGAACCAGTAGGGCAGCTCGTCGTCATAGGTGTCGGAGACATAGTCGAAGCCGCCTTCCTCGGCGACGAGCCGGACCGTGTTCACCGAGGTGCGGCCGGTGTACCAGCCGGTCGGCCGCGCGCCGGTCACTTCATAATGCAGCCGGATAGCCTCACCGAGGTCGCGCTTCTCGTCCTCGGCCGCATGGTCGCGATAGTCGATCCATTTCAACCCGTGCGAGGCGATCTCCCAGCCGGCCTCCTGCATTGCGGTAACCTGGTCGGGCGAGCGCGCGAGCGCGGTGGCGACGCCGTAGCAGGTCACCGGCACCTGCGCTTCGGTGAACAGCCGGTAGAGGCGCCAGAAACCGGCCCGCGCCCCGTACTCATAGATCGATTCCATGTTCCAATGGCGCTGGCCGACCCAGGGAGCCGCCCCGACGATCTCGGAAAGGAAGGCCTCCGAAGCCTTGTCGCCATGCAGCACGCAGTTCTCGCCGCCTTCTTCGTAATTGACGACGAACTGCACGGCGACATGCGCGCCGCCGGGCCATTTCGGGTCCGGCGGATTTGCCCCGTAACCGCGCATGTCCCTGTCGTAACGCATTGCCACTCCTGCCCGATGGTTGGGATGAAGATATCGAAAGGGGTGCGCATGCATTCCCCCGAAAATTTTTGAAAGTGCTTTTTGCCACGCTCCGCTCGACCCGGGCTTATGCATCGCCTTTAATTGGCGCACAATTGACCTGAAAACGTTGAAACGTACCGGCCGATCGGTCGTACTGGAAATGGGAGGCGGCCAGTGGCAGAAACGTCGAAAGCCGATGGCGGACGCCTGACGACCCACGTGCTCGACACCGCGACCGGCCGGCCGGCGAAGGGCCTGTCGATCGGACTTTTCCGCATCGAGGGCGAAAGCCGCACGCATCTCAAGACCGTCGCCACCAACGAGGACGGCCGCTGCGACGCTCCGCTGCTGGCCGGCGCCGATTTCCGCACCGGCGAATATGAGCTGGTGTTCGCCGCTGGCGACTATCTGCGCGGCCAGGGCGTCAACCTGCCGCAACCCGCTTTCCTCGACATCGTGCCGATCCGCTTCGGCATGGCGGAAGAACGGCATTACCATGTGCCGCTCCTGATTTCGCCTTATGGCTACTCGACCTACCGGGGAAGTTGAAACATGGCAGGGACCCGCAACGAGATACGCTTCATCCTCAACGGCGGCGACATGGCCCTGAAGGACGTCGCGCCCGATGCGACGCTGCTCGACTGGCTGCGGCTCGACCGTTCGCTGCGCGGCACCAAGGAAGGCTGCGCCGAGGGCGACTGCGGCGCCTGCACGGTGCTGGTCGGCAAGCTCTCCTCGGAAGGTCTCGTCTACGAAAGCGTCAATGCCTGCATCCGCTTCATGGGCTCGCTCGACGGCACCCATGTGGTCACCGTCGAGCATGTGCGCGGCACCGGCGAAAAACTGCATCCGGTGCAGCAGGCGATGGTCGATTTCCACGGCTCGCAATGCGGTTTCTGTACGCCGGGCTTCGTCATGTCGCTCTACGGGCTGTGGATGAAGACGCCCGATCCGTCGAATGCCGCGATCGAGAAGGCTCTGCAGGGCAATCTCTGCCGCTGCACCGGCTACGAGGCCATCATGCGCGCCGCGCGCGCCATTTCGAGCTACGGCAAGGCGGCGAAGGACCCGCTGGCGGCGGAGCGCAAGGACATCACCGCGCGGCTGAAGACATTGCATGACGGCGTCAGGGTCGAGATCGGGTCGGGCAAGCAGCGGCTGGTCGTGCCGGCCGATGTCGATGATTTCGCCGCCGTGCTCGAAAAGGAGCCGGGCGCCACCATCGTCGCCGGTTCGACCGATGTCGGCCTGTGGGTCACCAAGCACATGCGCGACATCTCGCCGGTGATCTTCATCGGCGGTCTCGAAGGCTTGCGTTCCATTTCGGAGGCCGAGGGAGTCATCACCATCGGCGCCGGCGTCACCTACACCGAGGCCTTCGAGACGCTGTCGAAGCGCATCCCGGCCCTGGGGCCGCTGGTCGATCGCATCGGCGGCGAGCAGGTGCGCAACATGGGCACGATCGGCGGCAACGTCGCCAACGGCTCGCCGATCGGCGACACGCCGCCGCCGCTTGTTGCGCTCGGCGCTGAGCTGACGTTGCGCAAGGGCAAGGCCCGGCGCACGATCCCGCTCGAAACCTTCTTCATCGCCTATGGCAAGCAGGACCGCCAGCCCGGCGAGTTCGTCGAGGCAGTCCACGTGCCGGTGCCGGCAAAGGGCACGAAGTTTGCCGTCTACAAGGTCACCAAGCGCCGGGACGAGGATATCACGGCGACGCTCGGAGCTTTCTACCTGACCCTGGCCAAGGACGGCACTGTGGCCGACATCCGCATCGCCTATGGCGGCATGGCGGCGACGCCGAAGCGCGCCACCGCGGTCGAGAAGGCGCTTGTCGGCAAGGCTTGGAACGAAGCGACCGTGGAGGCGGCGATGGTTGAATACGCCAGTGACTTCACGCCGCTGACCGACATGCGCGCTACCGCGGAATACCGGGCGCTGGCGGCCAGGAACCTTTTGCTGCGTTTCTATATCGAAACGACCGGAACCAAGGCGCCGTTCCAGGTGTCACGCGACGAGGCGGCCTGATGACCAAGCACGTCCCCAACCTCAAGGCCCAGAAGATCTCCGGCGGCGTCGCCAGCGACCAGCGTCACGATTCCGCGCACAAGCATGTCAGCGGCTCGGCGATCTATATCGACGACATGCCGGAGCCGGCCGGCACGCTGCATGGCTGCCTCGGCCTGTCCGCCGCGACGCATGCGACGATCACGAAGATGGACCTGTCCGCGGTGCGCGCCGCGCCTGGCGTCGTCGATGTGCTCACGGCAAAGGACGTGCCGGGCGAGAACGACATCTCGCCCACGGGTCGTCACGACGAGCCCGTGCTCGCCGACGGCAAAGTCGAATTCTACGGCCAGCCGATCTTCTGCGTCATCGCCGAGACGCGCGAGCAGGCCCGCCGCGCGACCAGGCTGGCCAAGGTCGAGTACAAGCAGTTGCCCTTCGTCACGGACATCGGCGCGCTGGACCCGCGCAAGGACAAGCTGGTCACGCCGCCGCTGACGCTGAAGCGTGGCGATGCCGCGGCGGCGATCAAGGCGGCGCCCCGCAGACTCAGGGGCAAGATGCGCCTCGGCGGCCAGGAGCACTTCTATCTCGAAGGTCATATCGCCATGGCTGTCCCCGGCGAGGACCAGGACGTCACCATCTATTCCTCGACCCAGCATCCGAGCGAAGTCCAGCATATGGTGAGCCATGCGCTGGGCGTTCCGAGCAACGCCGTCACCGTGGAAATCCGCCGCATGGGCGGCGGCTTCGGCGGCAAGGAAACGCAGGGCAACCAGTTTGCCGCACTCGCCGCGATTGCCGCCAAGCGCCACCGCCGTGCCGTCAAGATCCGGCCCGACCGCGATGACGACATGATCGCCACCGGCAAGCGCCACGACTTCCTCATCGACTACGAGGTCGGCTTCGACGACGACGGCAACATCCTCGGCGTCGACTTCATGTTCGCCGCGCGCTGCGGCTTCTCCTCGGACCTCTCCGGCCCGGTCACCGACCGCGCGCTGTTCCACTGCGACAACACCTATTTCTGGCCGGCGGTGCACGCCCAGTCGGCGCCGCTCTACACCAACACCGTCTCAAATACGGCCTTCCGCGGTTTCGGTGGCCCGCAAGGCATGGTCGGGGCCGAGCGCGTCATCGACGAGGTGGCCTTTGCGCTCGGCAAGGACCCGCTCGATATCCGCAAGAAGAACTTCTATGGCGCGAGTGGTGACAAGGAGGGCGACCGCAACATCACGCCTTATCACCAGACGGTCGAGGACAATGTCATCCAGCGCATCATCGCCGAGCTGGAGGTGAGCTCGAACTATGCGCGGCGGCGGCGCGAGATCAGCGCCTTCAACGCCAACAGCCGCTTCATCAAGCGCGGGCTGGCGCTGACGCCGGTCAAGTTCGGCATTTCCTTCACCGCCACGCATTACAACCAGGCCGGCGCGCTGGTGCATGTCTACACCGACGGCTCGGTTCACCTGAACCATGGCGGCACCGAGATGGGACAGGGCCTCTATCTCAAGGTGGCGCAGGTGGTGGCGGAAGAATTCCAGATCGACCTCGACCAGGTTAAGATCACCGCGACGACCACCGGCAAGGTGCCGAACACCTCGGCCACCGCAGCTTCCTCGGGCTCCGATCTCAACGGCATGGCGGCGCAGAACGCCGCCCGCCAGATCAAGGACCGGCTGACCAACTTCGCTTCGGAAAAATACCAGGTGCCGCGCGATCAGGTGCTGTTCCTGCCCAACCGGGTCCGCATCGGCAACCAGGAGATACCCTTCGGCGATCTCGTCAAGCAGGCCTATATGGCCCGTATCCAGCTATCAGCCGCGGGTTTCTACAAGACGCCGAAGATCCACTGGAACCGCGACAAGGGCGAGGGCCGTCCGTTCTACTACTTCGCCTATGGCGCGTCCTGCTCGGAAGTCTCGGTCGATACGCTGACCGGCGAATATGTGGTCGAACGCACCGACATCTTGCACGAGACCGGCCGCTCGCTGAACCGCGCCATCGACCTTGGCCAGGTCGAGGGCGGCTTCATCCAGGGCATGGGCTGGCTGACCACGGAGGAACTGTGGTGGGATGACAAGGGCCGCCTGCGCACCCATGCGCCGTCGACCTACAAGATCCCGCTCGCCTCCGATCGCCCGAAGATCTTCAACGTCACGCTGGCCGACTGGTCGGAGGCGAACGAGCCGACCGTGCATCGCTCCAAGGCCGTCGGCGAGCCGCCCTTCCCGCTCGGCATGTCGGTTCTGCATGCATTGTCGGACGCGGTCGCAAGCGTCGCGGATCACAAGACCTGTCCGCGCCTCGACGCGCCGGCGACGCCGGAACGGGTGCTGATGGCGATCGAAAGGCTGAAGCGGGAAGCCGCGAAGCCGGCTTGAAACGTGCAATTCGGGCCGAAGAACTCTATATTTCGGCAGCGCATGACCCCGAAATCGGTATCGATTTCGGAAAGGATCATGCGCCAAACAGGCAGAATGCAGGCGATGAACTCGAAGGTGCAAAGTCTGAAGGAGTTCCTTGGCCGGGCTGGCCGGGCTGCGCTGGTTGAAGTGGCGGCTACGAAAGGTTCGACCCCGCGCGAGGCCGGCGCCTTCATGCTTGTCTCGGCATCGTCGATTTTCGGCACGATCGGCGGCGGCCAGCTCGAATATATGGCCATCGACAAGGCGCGGCAGATGTTGCGCCCCTTATCTCCCCGCAAGGGCGAGGACAGGGAAGCCCGCATCGAGGTCGACGAAGTCTGCGCCACGCTCGACGTCCCGCTCGGGCCGGAGATCGGCCAGTGTTGCGGCGGCCGTGTCGAGGTGCTGATCCGCCTCGTCGACAAGACAATCGAGGAAAAGCTGATCGCCGCGACCGAAGCCGAAGAAGCGCATCTGCCGTATGTGTATGTCTTCGGCGGCGGCCATGTCGGCCAGGCGCTGTCAGCGTCGCTTGCGTTGCTGCCGATCCACGTCGTCGTTGTTGAAACGCGCGGCGATGCGCTGGAAGGCATGCCGCAGACGGTAGAGACGCGGTTGACGCCGATGCCCGAGGCGGTGGCGCGCGAGGCTCCCGCCGGGTCCGCCTTCGCCATCCTCACCCATGACCACGCGCTGGATTTCCTGATCGTTGCCGAGGCGCTGAAGCGCGACGACACCGCCTATGTCGGCATGATCGGCTCGAAGACCAAGAAGGCAACCTTCAAGAACTGGTTCCTGAAATCCGCCGATGGCAGCGAAGCGCAGTTCAGCCGGCTCGTCTCGCCGATCGGCGGGAATGCGGTGAAGGACAAGCGCCCGCCGGTTATCGCGGCACTTGCCGCCGCCGAGATCATGACGGCGCTGGTGTCGCATGCAACGGATGCGCCAAGCGCGGCCGGCGCTGGAAAGATGATGGCCGGCTGATCCAGCCGGCCAGGCAAGGACAGGCTCCCGGCTATTCCTTTTCCTGTGTGTGCGCCTCCAGGAACCACAGCAGTTTGTCGAGCGAGCGCGAATACGCGGTGAAGATGTCGGCGGTGTCGCGATCGCCAGCATCGTCCGCCTCGTCGATCGCTTCGCGGGTCAGCTTGGCCGCCGCCGCATAGCGGTCGATCAGTGCCGCCAGATGATCCTTGGTCTTGTGGATGTCGGTCGGATAGGGCTTCAGCTTTGTCGCCTTCGAGACTTCCTGCGAGGTGCCGTGCGCGGTGCCGCCGAGTTGCACGGCGCGCTCGGCGATGATGTCGACATGGCCGTCGATCTCCTCGCGGAATTCGTCGAGCATCTCATGGATGGCGATGAACTGCGGTCCCTTGACGTTCCAGTGCGCCTGCTTGGTGATCAGGGCCAGGTCGATGGCGTCGGCAAGCCTGGCGTTGAGCAGATCGATCGATTCCTTCTTGGCATCGGATTTGAGGTCGTTCTTGGTGACGATGGCGTCCATGATTGGCTCCTGTCGCGCTGCGTCGCTTTGTGAAAGTTGAAGAGGCGGCCCGAACGACCGCCAATAGTCAAAACGGCGACAGGCCGAATTTCGTTCCGCTTCGGATCGAACAGCACGACCCTAATTGCAGGTGTGACTGGCACTCACGGCTGCTTATCGCTTTCTTCGTTTCCCAAAATGGCCCGGAATGTGTTTGTTGCGCCGCACGGACAACGGGGCCAGAAACATGGACGTACTGAGGATCGCTGCCTTTTCAGACGGAAACATCGGCGGCAATCCCGCCGGCGTGGTGATCGGCGAGGCCTTACCGGATGCCGAGGACATGCAGCGCGTCGCGGCCGAAGTCGGCTTCTCGGAAACCGCTTTCGCGGCGCCTGCCGGCGATGGCTGGCGCGTGCGCTACTTTTCGCCGGAATCGGAGGTACCGTTCTGCGGCCACGCCACCATCGCGCTCGGCGCGGCGCTGGTCAGGAAATTCGGCGACGGCGCTTTCAAGCTGACCCTCAATCAGGCGAACATCACTGTCGAGGGCTTTGGCGATGGCGCCAATGTCGCAGCCGCCCTGCAGTCGCCGCCGACGCGCAGCCGGCCGGCCTCATCGGAGCTGGTCGGCGAGGCGCTCTCCCTGTTCGGCTATCAGCCGGGCGATCTCGATCCCGCTATTCCGCCGGCTCTTATCCATGGCGGCGCCGATCATCTCGTGCTGGCGCTGAAGTCTCGCGCGGCGCTGACGGCCATGGCCTATGATCTCAAGAAGGGCCAGTCCTTCATGCGCCGCGAAGGGCTGGTCACCATCCTGCTCGCCCATGCCGAGACGCAGCGCCTCTTCCACACGCGCAATCCATTCGCGTCCGGCGGCGTCTACGAGGATCCGGCAACAGGCGCCGCGACCGCTGCCTTTGCCGGCTATCTGCGCGATCTCGGCTGGCCGCATGGCGGCGCGATCGACATCGTCCAGGGTGAGGACATGGGCATGCGCTCGCGGCTGCATGCCGACATTCCGCCGACGCCCGGCAGTTCGATCAAGGTATCCGGGACCGCGCGGCTGATGGATTGAATCTAAACCGGCCGCTTCAATCCGAGATGCTCGCGCAAAGTGCGGCCTTCATAGTCTTTGCGGAACAAGCCACGCCGCTGCAACTCCGGCACCACCAGCGTCGCGAAGGCGTCAAGCTCGCCCGGGAACCAGGACGGCATCACGTTGAAGCCGTCGGCCGCGCCGCCCTCGAAGCGCGCCTGCAATTCGTCGGCGATCTCTTCGGCCGTGCCGACGACACGCCAGTGGCCGCGCGCGCCGGCAAAGTAACGCGCGAGGTCGCGGATCGAGAGCCCGTCGCGCCGCGCCTGCTCGATGACCAGCGCCTGCCGGCTCTTCATGCCTTCGCTTTCCGGCAATTCGGGCAGCGGCCCGTCGACCGGGTAACGGCCGAGGTCGGAGATGCTGAGATAGCTGGAGAGCAGCGCCACGCCGACATCGTCGGGGATAAGCTCCTGCAGCGCGTCGTATTTCGCCTGCGCCTCGCCTTTCGTGGCGGCCACGATCGGCGCCACGCCGGGCATGATCTTGACGTCGTCCGGCTGGCGTCCGTAAGCGGAGAGCCGGCCCTTGAGATCGTCATAGAAGGCCTTGGCTTCCTCGAAAGTCTGCGCCGCCGAAAACACGACATCGGCGGTGCGCGCGGCAAGGTCCTTGCCGTCGTCGGAGGCGCCGGCCTGCACCATCACCGGCGCGCCTTGCGGAGAAGGCGGAATGTCGAGCGGATCGCGCACCGAAAAGCTCTCGCCGTCATGCCCGGCGGCGCGCCGGTTCCACAGGCCGGCGACCACAGTGGCGAACTCGCGTGCCCGCGCATAGCGGTCGGCATGCGGCCGCAACCCGGTCGCGCCGAAATTCGCGGCCTCGATCGGGCTTGCCGAGGTGACGAGATTCCAGCCGGCGCGCCCGCCGCTGAGACTGTCGAGCGAGGCAAAAGTCCGCACCAGGCCATAGGGCTCGTTGTAGCTGGTTGACGCAGTGGAAACCAAGCCGACGCGCTCGGTCTGCACGGCCAGCGCCGAAAGCAGGCTGATCGGCTCAAAGCCGATGGAGCGAGACGTCTGGCTGGCGATCTGCACGTTGGCCTCGCGCAGGCCGGCGGCATCCTCGCAGAACACCATGTCGAACTTCGCCGCTTCCGCCCTACGCGCCAGCTGGATGTAATGGTCGATGTCGATGCCGGCCGTCACATGCGCGTCCCGATGGCGCCAGGCGGCGATATGGTGTCCGGTCGCCCACAGGAACAGGCCGAGCCTCATCTGCCGCGCGGTCATTTTGCGCCTCCTGCACCGAGGCCAAGATGTGCGCGCAACGTCCTGCCTTGCCGGCCTCGGCCGGCGAGGCCGTCGGGCTGGAGTTCCGGCAAGACACGGTCGGTGAAAATCTGAAGTGCCGCGACATCAGCCGGCAAAATAAAATTGAAGCCGTCACAGCCGGCCGATACCAGCAAGCCTCGAAGCCTGTCGATAGGCGGCTCGGATTCAATCTCTACCGTCAACAGTACCTTCTGGGCTTCCGATTTGCGGCCGGCGGCAAGCGCCCGGCGTTTCAAATCGGCGGTCGCAGCATTGGCGGCATCGACCGATTGTTCCTCGATCAGGATGACGTCGGCAACGCGGCTCGCGAAGTCGCGATCGGTTTCGCTCAAGCCAGACATGACCAGCAAAGGCGTGTCCTGTGGCGAGCGCGCCACGTTGAGCGGTCCGCGCACCGCGAAGAACTCGCCCTTATGGTCGAGGAAATGCATCCGGTCGGGATTGTGAAACCGACCGCCCGCCTTGTCGAACAGCAAGGCGTCCGCATCCCAGCCTTGCCATAGCCCCTGGACGATGCCGATATATTCCTCCGCGCGCCGGCGAAAATCCTCGTCGGAGAAACCTTCCGGGCGGCTGAAGTTCGCCGCCTCGCGCCGGTTCTGCGCCATCGTCGCGTTCCAGCCGATGCGGCCATGGCTGATGATGTCGAGCGAGGCAAAGCGGCGCGCCAGATTGTATGGCTGATGCGCGAGCGTCGAGGCGCTGGCGACGAGGCCGATCTTCTTCGTCACGGTGGCCAAGGCGGCCAGCAATGTCGTTGCTTCGAATGGGCTGCTTGATGGCGTATCCGCAGAGTCGGAGATGATGACCATGTCGACGCCCGCCGCCTCCAGGTTTCGCACGAAGGCGCTGATTTGGCCGAAGTCCAGGATGTCTCGCCCGTCGGTCGTGGCGATGTTTAGCGAAACGGCGAGATGCATTGTGCGATCCATTCGGCTGCCTCGAAATCGGCAGTCGTTCTGGCTACCCAACCTAGGCCCGCCGTCGTGCAAGGCAACGGGCTCAAATGGGCCACCGGGCTGTCACTTCCCGGCCAGGATATCCTTGATCAGCCGCTGGCAGCGCTCGGCCATGAAATCGAGCAGCAGCCGCACCTTCGGATCCTGCAGCTTCTTGTGCGGATAGACGGCGGCGAACTGCACCGGCGTTGGCGGTGTCTGGGTGAGGATCACCTTCAGCCGGCGGTCGCGGATGAAGGGCTCGACCTCGAAGCGCGGCTTGTTGATGATGCCGCGGCCCGACAGCGCCCAACCGGTCAGCACGTCGCCGTCGTCAGTGTCGTAGGGGCCGTGCACCTCGTATTTCTGCGGCCCGCTCGGCGTCTGCAGCGTCCAGACATATTCGCGCGCGCCGGCATAGCGCAGCATCAGGCAGTCGTGCTTCTTGCCGATCAGTTCCTGCGGCTCGGCCGGCTCGCCGCGCGCTTCGAGATATTTCGGCGCGGCCACCAGCACGCGCTCGCATTCCATGATGCCGCGCATCCTGAGGCTCGAATCCTCGATGATGCCGAGCCGGAAGGCGACGTCGATGCCTTCC
>RXJA01000306.1 GCA_003963455.1 Hyphomicrobiales bacterium | reverse complement strand
GTCGATTTCGACGCCGCGGCGGCCGGCCGTGGTCAGCGCGCTGATGAATTCCCGGTCCGGCAGGAAATAGGGCGACATGATGCGGATCGATTTGCGCGCGACCGAGAATGCGCCCATCAGCAGTCTCAGGTTGGTTTCGTTGGACGCATCCGGCCCGGAGGCGACCGCGCGCACCAGCACCGGTCGACCGGGCGCCGGCGCTGCCCGCTCGACCTGCCAGGGTCCGTCCTTCAAAGCCTCGTTGCCGGCAAAGCGCCAGTCCTCGGCGGCAACCGAGAACAGGTCGGCCACCACCGGCCCGGTGACCTCGAAATGAGTGTCCTGCGAACTTTCAGTGCCGGCAAACTGGGCCGAGAATCCCTTGCGGATGTTCATGCCCCCCGTGAACGCCACCGCGCCGTCGACGACCAGGATCTTCCTGTGGGTCCTGAGATTCGCATAGGGAAGTCTCAAGCCCATGACGATATTGCCGTTGAAGAGGTCGACGGTGACATCGGCTTCCCTGAGTTGCTTGAGGATGCTGGGCACCGAATAGCGCACGCCGACGGCATCGATCAGCACCCGCACCGCCACGCCGCGCTTGACGGCGTTGCCGAGCGACTGGACGAACAGCGCGCCGATGGCGTCATTGTCGAAAATATAGGTTTCCAGGATCACGCTTCTTTGCGCGGCGTCAATCGTACGGCACATTGCCGCATAGGCCTCGTCGCCGGTTCGGAGCAAGACGATGGTGTTTCCCGAGGTGAGCGGACGCCGCGCCACCCTGTCGCCAAGTGTCTTCAGCCCGGTGAAGCGCTGGCCGTATTCGGCGTCGATCAAGGCCTCGAGCGCGACGTCGCGGTCGTGCCTGGCCGCGGCCGCCTCGCTGGAGACCGGACGCATGGCGCTGATCGTCGCGCGGCGGATGCGGTTGATGCCGGCGATGGCGTAGATGATCGCGCCGAGGAAAGGCGACAAAAGCATCACGCCCACCCAGCCGGTGGCGGCGCGCACGTCTTCCTTCGTCATGATGGCATGGACGATGCCCACCGCCGCCATCGCCAGCGAAAGGATCAGGATAAGCGTCGACCAATGACTCGCAATCACGTCAAGCATCGGCCCGACTATTGTGCGAGCCGGGGCGGAATGGCAATGCGCGGATCATTCCCGCGCTTGCTGGGAGCCCGAAACCGGACAGCCGCCGTCGTCCGTTCGGCCGTCCCGGAATCTGCCCCGTCGTTTCCTCGGCATGGAGGCCGGCCACCATTTACGAATCGACGGCGAACCGGGCATGGGGCCTCTCGTAGCGCTGCGCAGGTTCGCGCCACGGCATGATCCGACCTCCGCACCCCGGCTTTGCCCCTGGCACTTAGCTGTCAGTCCTCAGTCGAGATGGTTGCGGCCCTCCAGGCTTCGATCTCTGGTTATTTCTGCGGCTTGATACGAGATGTTTTTGTTGTCGTATTCGATCGGAGTGAAGTCGATCTGGTGGATCACCACGAACGTGCCCACCTCATAATTGTCCAACATCGCCCGCGCGGCATGCGGACGCCGAGCTCCTTACACGGTCAACGACACGCAGCCACGGTTTTAAGCGCCTCGGCACGGGAAGGCGCGGGCAAGGCCCCGATCCGCCGAACGGAGGCGTAGAACCTCGGATAGTCGCCCGAGCACAAGTCGAACAGGCGAAGAAACGCCGGAACCTCTTCGCCATAGACGGCGGTCGCGGCAAGCTTTGCGTTGTTGATGGGGCTATCGAACCAGGCGTCATATCCGCGATATCCGGCCCAGCGCTTGTCGCGCATCCGCCGGTAGCGCATCCGCAGCCTGTCGATCGCGGCGGCTTTGGCGGCTGCCATCTGCTCCGGCCGACGGGGGCTTCCGTAGACCTGACTCAGCTCGTCCCGGGTTTTCGCTATCAGTCCGAGAAAGTCCGCCTTGCGCTCGCGATCGGCTTCGTAGCTGCGCAATCCCGCAAGATTGCCGGTGGCGCGCAGCCATTTCCGCGTACCGGTGGTTTCGACGGTGACCGCGAAAGCCTCGTTGAACGCCGAGTCGCCGTTCACATAGACTTTCTGATGCGCCAACTCATGGAAGACAAGGCTTGCGAGATAGGTGTCGTTCTGACGCAGCATGGTGCTGAGCAGCGGGTCGCTGAACCAGCCCAGCGTGGAATAGGCCGTGATGCCGGTCACATAGACGTCCAGCCCCTGTCGCTGCAGCCCGGCGGCATCTTCGAGCGCGCCCTTGCGCGAAAAATAACCCTTGTAGGGAACGCAGCCGAAGACCGGAAAGCACCATGTTACCGGCGTCAGCGAAAATTGCGGCGCGGCAAAGACGGCCAAGGTCACATCGTTGCGACCGACGTCGACATAACTGCGATAGCTGCTGTTGTCGGGCAGCGCCAGTTCTTCCGTGGCGAAGCGGCGTATGGCGCTGGCCGAGGTCAGCTTGGCGCGCAACGCCTCCGGCGTCGAGGGATCGCGGATCAGCTTCGCAACGTTCTTGCGCGCCGCCATGATCTCGACATGGCCTTCCAGCGACTGCGCATAGTAGGAAATGCTGGTGCATCCGGTCACGCCGGACGCCATGATCACCGCGGCAAGCCATCGAAAAACGCGCTTCACAGCTTGCCCACCGCCTGCTCAATCTTCTCCTCTTGGAGCAAACGTCTCCATTTGCCCGCCATGTCTCAAACAGGCGCGCCTGTTTTCGTCAAGGCCTGGAGGGGGCGGCGGGTTGGGCTTCTATCTTGGCAGGACCGGCAGGATTTCAGCCCGGCCTCGCCATCAACCGCAGCCAGGGCGCAAGGTGAAAGGCTGCCATCAACAGATACATCGGCGCCATGCCGCTGAGCGCCGAGGCGCCCGCCATGCATGTCATGTCGCGGCCGTCATAGGCAGCATTGACCAGCGCCATCGCCGCGAAGGTCGGCGCGGCGGCGAGGCAGAGCCAGTCGGCGAGGCCGAAGCCGCTCACGCCGGTTGGGCGAGGAGAGTCGATGCTCATGATATCCACCTTCTGAAGCGGTCTGATTTTCAGGCTTGGAGATCGGCTTTGGCGACGCAAACCCGCGCCGCCAAAGTCGCTTCGCGCTCAGGCGTCCTTGTTGCGGAACGCCGCCTCGCCGACATCCGTCACCTCGACCCACCTCTGGTCGGGGGCGGCACCTTCCTCGTAATTGTCGTGCCAGTTCCACCACTTGTAGGTCGGCGTCTGCGGATAGCCTTCGGGCGAATCCTCCCACACCTCCTGGCGGCCGAGGGGCGTGGCGTCGAGATAGCTCCAGACGGTGCCCATGTTCTCATCGCCGCGGACATTGATGAAATAGGTGCGGAAGATGCGGTCGCCGTCATGGATGAAGACGTTGTGGCCGTGCCATTGGTCGACGCCGAAATCCTTGTCCCAGCTGTCGGTGATGGTGTACCAGGGCATCTTCCAGTCCATCCGCTGCTTCAGCCTGGCGATGTCGGCCTGCGGCGCGCGCGAGGCATAGGCAAGCGTGGTGTCGCGGGCGTTGAGGTGGGCGAGGTTGCCGACCTGGTCGGCGCCGAGCGAGCAGCCGCGGCAGGCATGTTCGGGCCAGCCGAAGACGCCCGGCTCGAAGAAGGCGCGGTAGATGACGAGCTGCCGGCGGCCCTCGAAGAGGTCGAGCAGGCTCGCCTTGCCGTTCGGGCCTTCGAACACATAGTCTTTGTCGACCAGTAGCCACGGCATGCGGCGGCGCTCGGCGGCCAGCGCGTCCTTGGCGCGGGTGAGCGCCTTTTCCTTGACGAGCATTTCCTCGAGGGCGCCTTCCCACGCTTCCTGGGAAACGACCGGCGGTGTCTTCATATGTTGGGTCATTGCTCTTGTCCCGTTCTTGGGTTTGGGTGACGAGCAAAGACTTAGGGCCGGGCAGCGCGATGGCGGGAGTTACAAGTGTGACGCGATTTGGTGCGGCAGGCCCTGAGGCGACGACATGGACTCGTTGATCAACGCCGCCGGCCGCGCGCTTGCCGCGGGCGATCCGCTCGGCGCCCTGAAGCGTGTCGCGCTGCGCGACGACGCGCCGGCGCTGGCGCTGCGCGGCATCGCGATGGCGCAGCTCGGCGACTTCGCCAAGGCCAAGGCGCTGCTCAAGGACGCCGCCCGCTCCTTCAGTCCGAGGGAAGCGGTGGCGCGTGCGCGCTGCGTCGTCGCCGAGGCCGAGATCGCATTGGTTTCGCGCGACCTTGGCTGGCCGGAGAAGGCTTTGCGATCCGCGCGCGCCACGCTTACCGCTCATGGCGACCGGCTGAACGCCGCCTATGCCGGCAGCCTCGAGGCGCGCCGCCTCATCCTGATCGGCCGCCTCGACGAGGCCGAGCGCCTGCTGTCGGACTTCGATCCGGCGCCCCTGCCGCCGGTGGCGCGCGTCGCGCATGAACTGGCCGCCGCCGGTATCGCGGTCCGGCGTCTCAGGACCAAGGCGGCGCGCTCGGCGTTCGGCAGGGCATCGCTTGCCGCCTATGAAGCCAATATCCCGGCGCTGCAGGCGGAGGTCGAAGCGGCGTCGCTGGTCATGAACACGCCGGTCGGCCGCCTGATCGCGCGCGGCACGGAGAAGCAATTGCTGCTCGACGAGGTCGAGGCGCTGCTGGGTTCGGGCGCTCTCGTCATCGATGCCTGCCGCAATGTCGCGCGCAAAGCCGACGCGCTCGTTTCGCTGGCGACGCGGCCGGTGCTCTTCGCGCTGGCGCGCACGCTTGCCGAGGCATGGCCGGCGGATGCCTCGCGCGAGGCGCTGCTGAAGCGCGCCTTCCGGGCGAAGCATGCCGACGAGTCGCACCGGGCACGGCTGAGGGTCGAATTGGGGCGGCTGCGCGCCGAGTTCGCCGGGCTGGCCGAGATCAATGCGACGGCTGCCGGGTTCGCGTTGACGCCGCTGAACGCCGCCGAGGTCGTCGTGCTGGCGCCGCCGGTCGAGGACGAGCACGGCGCGGTGCTCGCCTTCCTGGCTGACGGCGAGGCCTGGTCGAGCTCGGCGCTGGCGATCGCGCTTGGCTCCAGCGCGCGCACCGTCCAGCGCGCTCTGGAGGAACTGTCGGCCGAGCACAAGGTGCAGGCGGTCGGCCGTGGCCGGGCGCGTCGCTGGATGATGCCGCCGGTGACCGGATTCCCGACTGTCTTGTTACTCCCGGGTCCGCTGCCGACTGACTAGTCTGCGTCCGTTGTTCGAATGGAGATCGAAAATGAAACGAGCCGCCGCCGAGATCCTGCGTGAATACGGACCGTTCCCCGGGGTCGAGCGCGTCAACGGCGTCACTTATGACGGCAAAAATGTCTGGTTCGCCAGCGGCGACAAGCTGAACGCGCTCGATCCCGACAGCGGCTTGATCGTGCGTTCGATCGATGTCGCCTCGCATGCCGGTACTGCCTTCGACGGCGAATATCTCTACCAGATTGCCGAGGATCGAATCCACAAAGTCGACCCGAAGATCGGCAAGGTCGTCGCAACCATTCCTGCTCCCGGCAATGGCGGCGATTCAGGCATGGCCTGGGCCGAGGGATCGCTCTGGGTCGGCGAATACCGGGCGCACAAGATTCACCAGATCGATCCTGAAACGGGCAAGGTGATCCGCACGATCGAATCCAAGCGCGTCGTCACCGGCGTTACCTGGGTCGATGGCGAGCTGTGGCATGCCACCTGGGAGGGCGAGGAGGGCGATCTGGTGCGCGTCGATCCCGACACGGGCGATGTGCTGCAGGAGTTGGTTATGCCCTCCGGCGTGTCGGGGCTGGAATCCGACGGCGGCGGCTGCTTCTTCTGCGGCGGCGGAAGCAGCGGCAAGATCAAGGCGGCGCGGCGTCCAGGACACGGCGGCGGCAAGTAACGGACTGGTGGGGCGGCCCGGTCAGGCCGCCTCGCGCGCCGGCCGCGTCATCGGTTTGCTGGAGGTCTTCGCGGCATTCGGCCTGTCGATATGCGCCCAGGCCGGTCGCTCGAACAGGAAAGTGCCGAAGCCAATGCGCTTGACGATGAAATAGAGCACCACCGGGCTGATGACCGAGACGAGCAGCACCGCGAGGCTCAGCATGCCGGTGTCGGTCAGAAGGCCGCTCGCCAGCATGACACCGCGGAAGATCGACATCGGGATGGTGAAGGCGACATAGACCACCAGCGAATGCTCGCCGAGCCAGCGCAGCCATTCCATCGAAGCGAATTTCGACAGAAAACCACCTGCGACGCACAGCGCCACCGCGCCGGCGACGGCGAGCGCCAGATGCAGCGGCGGCCAGGCCGCGAGACCCATCTGCATGCCGACCGGCTGCATGGCGTAACCCGGCGAATAGACGAGCAGGCCGTTGACGAGCGCCCAGGCGAGCAGGCTGGTAACGGCGATCGCCGGGCGGTCTTGCGTCCACGCCACCAGCCGGAAGATCAGCGGGGCCAGCACGAAGCCGAGATAGAAGAACACGAAATAGGCCGCGAACTGCTCAAGCGCGTAGCTGTCCGGCTTCGGCGCCCACATCTGCAGCGCGGCGGCAGCCAAGATGACGATCCAGTGCGGCACGCGAAGCTCGCGCAGCACGCGGATGACGACGCCGAAAACCGCCAGCATGTAGATGAACCACAAGACGCCATAGGGCTGGACGACAGCCATTGCGAGGTCGTGCAGCATGCCGGCGGGGTCGCGACTGAAGATGCCGATCTTCAGCCCGATCGAGATGATGGCCCACAACACGTAGAAATAGAGGTAGTGGACCACGCGGCGGTCGACATAGCGCCGCCACGGCCGGTCGATCACCTGCGACAGGAACAGGCCCGAGATCAGGAAGAATTCCGGCATCCGGAAAGGCGTCGCGAAGCCGATGACATAATGCAGGAAGCCGACGCCGCCGGTGTATTCACCGGTATTGTAGGCCGAGTACATCATCACCACCAGGATGATGGAAAGGCCTTTTGCCGTGTCCACCCACGGCATGCGGTTCGGGCTGCTCATGCGCGATCTCGAGGAGAATTCAACTGCCGCAATTCTAGCGGACCGGCGAATGTCCGCAGCAACAAGCTTACGACATCGTAAACGGGATGCTTTTTCGAGGGCGGCGTTAACCAGCGCCCGGCGCCGGAGCGGCGGCACGCGGCTCGCGCATGGCTATCGCGACGATCGCGCCCGACAGGAAGGTCAACGCCGCGATTGCCGCGATCGCCGCGGCGAAGCCGAAGAAGTCGGCGATCAGGCCGGCGGACAGCGCGCCAATCGCGTAGCCGAGGTCGCGCCAGAAACGATAGACGCTGAGCGAGCGCGCCCGCCAGGACGGATGCGAGGCGTCGGACACGGCCGCGATCAGGCTCGGATAGACCATTGCCGTGCCGAGGCCGAGCAAAAGGCTGGCCAGCAACCACCAGCCGAAATCGCGCGTCATGGCAGTCAAGAGAAGCCCAGCCGCCTGCACCCACATGCCGGCGACGATCAGTCCCTTGCGGCCCCACCGGTCGCTCAGTGGCCCCGTCGCGACCTGGAATATGCCCCAGACAGCCGGATAGACCGCCTTGAGGATGCCGATGCGCTCGACGCCGAGCCCGTTGGCGACGAAGAAGAGCGGAAACAGCCCCCAGCTCATGCCGTCGTTCAAATTGTTCACCAGGCCGGCTTGCGATGCCGCGAACAGGTTGCGGTCGCCAAAGGAGGTCAGCATGAAGATTTCGCGGAAGCCGAGCGGCGAAGCTGCTTTCAAATGGCTCGCCAACTCCAGCCGCACATGCTCGCGCGTGTCGCGCACCAGCAGGACCGACAGCGCCGCGCCGAGGATCGCGTAGCCGACTCCGAGATAGATCGGCACCGGACGCAGCCCGTAGCGGCTGGCGAGATAGCCGGTGAGGAAAGCGGTGGCGCCGACGGCGAGGTAGCCGGCGAACTCGTTGAGGCCGACGGCCAACCCGCGCGATTTCGGTCCGACCAGGTCGACCTTCATGATCACCGTCATCGACCAGGCGAATCCCTGGTTTATGCCGAGCAGCGCGTTGGCGGCGACGATCCAGCCCCAGCTCGGTGCCGAGATGATGATGAAGGGCACCGGCAGGCCGAACAGCCAGCCGAGGATCAGCACGCGCTTGCGGCCCCATGTGTCGGCAAGCTGGCCGGAGACGAGGTTGGCGCAGGCTTTGACCAAGCCGAAGCTGACGATGAAGGAAACCACAAGCGTGGTCGATGCGATCCCGAATTCTTCCGCGCCGATCAGCGGCACCACGGTCCGCTCGATGCCGACCATGCCGCCGACGAAGGCGTTGATCAGCACCAGCAGCGAAAACTGCTTCCAGTTGGCCTTGAGGCCGAGCGCGACAGCGGACGCCGCTGTGCTCAAGATATCGCCCCGGCGTTGACGGCCCTGTTCCGGGCGGCCTCCGGCGGCGGGGGAGGGATGTCGGCTGTCATGGCCGCGACGAACTCACCTTCGTCCTCGATGCGGAAGGCCTTGTTGAAGCGCCGCTCGAAGCCGATGGTCGATGTCGGCTTGCCGCTCAGCGATCGCCCGCAGACCGAGCCGGAATAGGCGCCCGGCAGCACCTCGATATGGTCCGGCAATTCCTTCAGCCGGCGCACGCTGGCAAAAAGCGCGCGCGCCCCGTCCTCAGCGCTTGAAGCGAGTTCGGTGCGGCCGAGATCGCCCACCATCAGCGTATGCCCGGTGAGCACGAACCAGGGTTCGCTCGATCGCGTCCGGTCGGTGACCAGAAGGCTGAGATGCTCCGGCGTATGGCCCGGCGTGTGCATCACCGTCGCGGTGACATTGCCGAGTTCCAGCACCTCGCCGTCCTTCACGCGCCGGAACGGGAAGCCTGCCTCGGCGCCCTCGAAGAGCATGTATTCGGCGCCGCTCGCCTCGGCGAGCGCCCGCCCGGCGGAGATATGGTCGGCATGGATATGCGTGTCGACGACATAGAGGATGCGCATGCCGGTCGCATGCGCCGCCTCGACATAGGGTGTGATATCGCCGACCGGATCGACGACAGCCCCGGAAGCCTTGCCGCCGCAGCCGAACAGATAGGAGGCGGCAACCGGATCGGTATGCAGGAACTGCCTGAGAATCATCGCTTTTCCTCCGGATGAGGCGACCGCGCCGGTCAAGCCACTCAGCTTGACAGCAAGTCGGAACTATCATTCAATTATTCTATTGAATGACGATGTGTCGCAGAAAGGCCGATGTCAATCCGCAATCCGAAGCAGGCGCTCTACGAACAGTTCGCGATCGTCGCCAGGGCGCTCGGGCACCCGTTGCGCCTGGAGATGATCGAGCATCTGGCGCAGGGCGCGCGCGGCGTCGAGGCGCTCGCCGCGAAACTCGGCCAGCCGGTCGCCAACGTCTCCCAGCATCTGCAGGCGCTGCGCCGCGCCGGCATCGTTGCGGCCGAACGCGACGGCAAGTTCGTGCACTATTCGCTCGCCGATGCGGGCGTGCTGCCGGCCTTCGCCTCGATACGCCACGTCGCCGAGCGGCGCCTTGCCGAGGTCGACCGCATCGTGCGCGGCTATTTCGACGCGCGCGACGACATGCGGCCGGTCACGCGGGGCGAACTCCAGACGCTGATGCGCGATGGGCTGGTGACCCTGATCGACGTCCGTCCGGCGGATGAGTTCGCGCTTGGTCACGTACCGGGCGCGATCAATGTCCCGCTCGCCGAAATCAAGGCGTGGTCCGGCAGTGCCGATCCCGGCAGGGAGGTCGTCGCCTATTGCCGCGGCCCGTGGTGCGTGATGTCCTTCGAAGCGGTCGCGGCGCTGCGCTCGCTCGGGCGTTCAGCGCGCCGCCTCGAGGACGGCATGCCGGAGTGGAAGGCTGCCGGCCTGCCGGTGGAAAAGGCCGCCTGAGCCCGCCGGAGGATCAACGTGCGATGGCTTGCGAAAGCTGATAGCATCCCTCCGATGCTTTCTCGACCGGGCTGAGGATCACCATGTCTGCGCGTTTTTATTCGCTCTTGCTGGCGTTCTTATTGATTGCACCCAGCGCCTTTTCGGAGACGCTGAAGCTTCCGGACAATCTGACGGGATTCAGCTCCGCTGCCGGAGAGAGCTTTCTCGCCGAGAGCACGGCGAAGGAATCCTATTTTCCTCTCGCAAGCAACTTTCTCACGCAAAAGACGCAGGCCTATTGCGGCGTGGCCACCATCGTCATGGTGTTGAACGCGCTCAACGTTCCGGCGCCCGCTGTGCCCGAATACGAACCCTATAAAACCTTCACGCAGGATAATGTCCTGAACGAGCGCACGGAGGCCATTCTTCCTCGCGAGGTCCTGGACAAGCAGGGAATGACGCTCGACCAGATCGGGGCAATTCTCTCAACCCAGCCGATCAAGGCCGAGGTCCGCCATGCCTCGGACGCCAGCCTTGAGCAGTTCCGCACCCAGGCCAGTTCGTTCCTTTCCAAACCCGGGCACTTCGTCATCGTCAACTATCTGCGCAAGGCGATGGGCCAGGAGAAGGGCGGGCATATATCGCCGCTGGCCGCCTATGACGAGAAAGCGGACAGGTTCCTGATCCTTGATGTCGCCCGCTACAAATACCCGCCGGTATGGGTGACGACGGCCGACCTGTTCGGAGCGATGAACACGGTCGACAGCGACAACGAGAACAGGACCCGCGGATACGTGCTGATATCGTCCCCATCGGGACAGTAGTTCAGCTGAACTTGCCGCCGCCCAGAAGGGACACGCCTCTCATCGATGGGCGCGGTCGCGACTTGGCCCGCCTGGGTCGCAGGCGAGCTGTGGTAATTGCGGCGCCGTAAGCCTCAGTCCTTGGCGCGCTCTACATACGAGCCGTCGGCGGTCATCACCACGATGCGTGTGCCGGCGGAGATGTGCGGCGGCACGGCGGTGCGCACGCCGTTGGAGAGCACGGCCGGCTTGTAGGAGGACGACGCCGTCTGGCCCTTGGTGACCGGCTCGGTCTCGACCACTTCGAAGGTGGCGCGCTGCGGCAGCACCAGCGAGATCGGCACGCCGTTGAACTGCGCCAACTGCACGGCCATGCCTTCCTGCAGATAGGGCGCGAAGTCGCCGACCACGGCTTCCGAGGCCACGACCTGGTCGTAGCTTTCCGGGTTCATGAAATGGAAGCCTTCGCCGTCGGAATAGAGGAAGGTGTGCTCGCGCTCCTCGACATAGGCGCGCTCGACCATTTCGGTCGTGCGGTAGCGCTCCGAGACCTTCACCCCATCGCCGATGCGGCGCATGTCGAGCTGGGTCACGGGCGTGCCCTTGCCAGGGTGGATGTTTTCGGCAAAGAGGATGACATAGAGCTTGCCGTCCTTATCGACGACGTTGCCTTTGCGTAAGGAACTGGC
>RXJA01000614.1 GCA_003963455.1 Hyphomicrobiales bacterium | reverse complement strand
GGTCGACGAACTTCACGTCGTTGTCCTTGATCTGCTTCATGATGTCTTTGGCTGTCGTCATGTCATTTCTTCCCTATGTGATGACGTCCGGAATGGGTTGAAGATTCGGTCAGATGGCGTCGATGCCGGTCTCGCCGGTGCGGATGCGCACGACTTCCTCTATGTTGGAAACGAAGATTTTTCCATCACCGATACGGCCCGTCTGCGCGGCCTTGCGGATGGCCTCTATGGCGCCTTCGACGGCCTCGTCACCGAGCACCACTTCGATTTTCACCTTGGGCAGGAAGTCGACGACATATTCGGCGCCGCGATAAAGCTCGGTGTGCCCCTTCTGGCGGCCGAAACCCTTGGCCTCGGTGACGGTGATGCCCTGCAGTCCGGCCTCCTGAAGCGCTTCCTTCACTTCGTCCAGCTTGAATGGCTTGATGATCGCTTCGATCTTTTTCATGCAAAAAATGGCCTCCACTGCCAAGAAGACGGGTTATGCACCCCGCTTGCGCCTCCATCTAGCACGAACCGTGCCAATCCACAGGAGTGGAGACGGTACAAGACGTTTTCGACTCCGTATCGCGTTCGGATGCAAATTCGCGTCATCCGCCACGTCGGATGCGTCATGGACGCCCGAGCCCTGTACATAGATCCTCCTCATTTCTGCGCAAAAAATGGGCAGATGGCGCGATTTCCAGGCAGAACCCCTCCCGGACGCGACCGCATTGCAAACGATGCGCGGCCGCGATGGTTTGCTTCGAACCGAAAACTGGACAATGCTTGATCGCACGGAGATCGGCAATCCCATGCGCAACGAACTTCTATCGCCGGCCGAAATGGCCGAGGCCGACAGGCTGGCAATCGCGGCCGGGCCGCTCGACGGCTACGGATTGATGCGGCGCGCCGGCGAGGCGGTCGCGGCGGTCGTGCTGGCCCGCTACCCCGGCGCGAAGAAGGTCAATGTGCTGTGCGGTCCAGGCAACAATGGCGGCGACGGCTATGTCGCGGCGCGGCTGCTTGCCGAAGCCGGCGTCGATGTGGCTCTGTGGGCGTTGGGCGAACCGCGGGCAGGCAGCGACGCCGCGCTTGCCGCGGCTGACTGCGCGCTGGAGCCGCGCCCGCTGTCGGCCCTCACCGCCGAACTTGGCTCGCCGGTAGTGGACGGGCTCTTTGGCGCCGGCCTGTCGAAGCCGTTATCCGGCGACGCCAGGGCCGCGGTCGACATCGTGACGGAGATGAACCTGCCGGTTGTCGCGATCGACCTGCCTTCGGGGGTTTCCGGCGATAGCGGCGAAGTTCTAGGCTCGGCATTCCAGGCGGCCCTGACGGTCACCTTCGCGCGAAAGAAGCCCGGGCATCTGCTGCTGCCCGGTCGTGAGCTGTGCGGCGAGACCGTGTTGGCCGACATCGGCATTCGCGACGAGATCATCGACCAGGTTGCGCCGCGAACCTTTGAGAACGGGCCTGGGCTCTGGGGCGCGGACTTTCCAGTGCCGGCGGTCGATGCGCACAAATACAAGCGCGGTCACACGAGCGTCTTCTCGGGCGGACCATCCGCGACCGGCGCGGCGCGCCTTTCGGCGCTTGCAGCCGCAAGGAGCGGGGCAGGGGCCGTCACCGTGCTTTCGCCGGCGAACGCCATGCAGGTCAACGCGGCGCATCTCACCTCGATTATGCTGCGCAGGGTCGACGCGATCGAGGACGTGCATGACGTTATCGGCGATCGCCGGCCGTCCAGTTTTGTCCTCGGCCCCGGGTTCGGCGTCGGTGACAAGGCGCGCGATTTCACGCTTGCCGTGCTCGCCCGGAAGCGTCAGGACGGCGGCGTCGAAGGCCTCGTGCTCGACGCCGACGGCATCACGTCATTCCGCAATGCCGCCTCCACGCTGTTCGAGGCGGCCGGGAGGCCGGACGCGCCCGCGCTGATCATGACGCCGCATGAGGGTGAGTTCGGCAGGCTGTTTGCGGACATTGCCGGTGACAAGGCGCTGTCCAAGCTGGCCAAGGCGTGCGAAGCCGCGCGGCGCGCCAACGCCGTGATCGTCTATAAGGGCGCCGACAGCGTGATCGCTTCGCCGGATGGCCGCGCCGCGATCAACAGCAATGGCGCGCCCTGGCTGGCCACCGCCGGTTCCGGCGACGTGCTGGCGGGCATCATCGCCGGCTTGCTTGCTCAAGGCATGCCGGCTTTCGAGGCGGCTTGCGCCGGGGTCTGGATCCATGCCGAAGCCGGCAGCCGTTTTGGACCGGGTCTGATAGCCGAGGATCTGCCCCTGGCCACGGTGCCGGTTCTTCGCGACCTGACGCAGAACACTATCCGATGAAGCGGCTGGGGCTTGTGATCGCGGCCTTTCTCCTGGCGGCTTTCGCTGGGCAATTTGCGCATGCCGCCGGTCATCCGGTCACAATGATCGACGACCCGCGCGTCCTCGCGGAGCTCGACGCCAAGGGATATGGCTTCGCCGGGCTCTTTGGTGTGGACGGCAGGGACGATCTGAAAACCCTCTATGACTTCGCGCCGGCCTATCACGCCATCGTTGAGACGGTGGCGGCCGACGTTGCGGCGCTGCGCACCGACATGAAGGCCGGCGGCCGCACCCTTTACGAAGTGACCGACGGCAATGTCGGCCGCATCATCGACATGCGCTGGCTGAAGACGAACGCGGCGCGCTTCCGGCTTGTGGGCGTCGTCAACCGGCTCGACCGCCGCGATTTCGCGGCGCTCGGCAACGAGCAAAGTTGCGGCGAGGTGCGGTTCATCTATCGCCTGGCTTACAGTTTCAAAAAGAACGGCAAGCAACTGGCCTCGCGCCTGCCATTCAACTTCAGCGCCATATACCGAGTCGCTCAGGACGCCGACGGCGGCTGCGCCGGCACTGCCGGCCGCTGGACGCCGCAGCTCGACGAAACGGTCGATGCTGGCTGGCTGACAGGTGGGCCGCTCGAAAAGGCCTCGCTGTCCTTCAAGCAGCTCGGGCTCAACGCGCAGGTGGTGCGCTTTCCTTCCGGCCAGGAAACGGAGTTCGGCGGGCAGGCCGCTTACCTGATGCGCATCTTCGGCATCGACGGCGCGACGGTCGGAGAGAAGCCGCTGGAAAATACGCCGGACACGGCACGGCTTGCGCAGGATGCGGAATTGAAGGCACGGCTTGCCGACTATGTCCGCGCCAATGCCGCCGCGGTTGATCTCGGTGTCTACGAAATCCCGGACGAGTTCCTGGCCCGGAAAGTCGTCTCCTGGTCGACTTTCGGCAGCGCAAGGCAGGCCAATCATCCGTTCACGCCCTTGTTCGACCCCAGGGCGTTCGCCGGGCTCGACTATTCGAAATTTTCATTGGCCCGCACGCCGGAAGGCCTGGTCGAGCGGCTCGACAACGGCGCCTGCCAGGGATGCCATCAGGCGGGTTCGACCGCCGGCTTCCATTTCATCGGTCTCGACGATGCGACGACCTCGCCGCTCAACCGGCTCGAGGTCGGCATCTCGCCGCATCTCCATGCCGAGATCCCGCGCCGCGAAGCCTGGCTCGAGGCGACGGCCGAGGGCAGGGAGCCCAACCGCTTTCGCCCGCTTTCCTTCGCGCCACCCGCCGACTGGAAAGACACTGGCGAGGTCGCCTATGCGCCGGCTGAAACGGCGATGCCATGCCTGATGCCGGAAGACGCAAGCCGCTTCGGCGACAACTGGCAATGCGGCGCCGGCACCGTCTGCACGCCGATCGCGACCGCTTCGGGCGTGAGGACCAAATTCGCGCAATGTCTGTTGCCCAGGGACAGTCCGGCGATGTTTTCCGGCCACCCATGCCTGACCGGCTCGATCGCCAGCAACGCGGCGCAGCCTTTCAACGACCGCTACGAGATCACCGGCCAGTTTGCTGCCCCCGCGCCCGTGATCTCTCGCACCGCCTATACCTGCCGGCCGGCGAAGATCGGCGTTCCGGGCGGTTTCGCCTATCGCGCCTGCGATAACAGGGATCGCGCCTTCGCTGCCTTCAAGACCGGCAAGCCGATGCCCAGCGAGATCTGCGGACTGGTCGGCGGCAAGAAGTTCGACATCTGCGTGGCGACCAACAATTTCGACCAGTGTCTCGGCGGTGCGGTCAATCGCGGCAACCGTCCAGCCTGCTCGGCCGACCATTTCTGCCGAGAAGACTATATGTGCCAGTCGCTGCCGCCTGACACGCCGGGCGCCGCCAAGGTCAAGGGCATCGGCTTCTGCTCGCCGACCTATTTCATTTTCCAGATGCGCATCGACAATCACGCCACGCCGTGGGCGACCACGGCTCGCGCCAGCAGAGGCGCTGGTTTTGGCGCGGCCGTCGAGGAATAAGCTCAAGCCTGCCTGGAGCGAGACTGCGCCACGGCGTCAGCCAAAGCAGCAAGCACTCTTTCCGAGCTGACGCCGCGGGTATCGTGAACCCAGCTCGGCGTCGAAATCGGCGGCTCGAGATATCGGATATGGTCGTTCACCGGTCCCGTCTCATAGGAGCGATTCGATCCGAAGATCAGCACGCACGGTCCGCCCAAGGCCGCGGCCGCATGACAGAGCCCGCCATCGACGCCGAGGAAGACGGTCGAGGCGGCAATCTGGCACATGGCATCGGTGAGCTGTGGCGTCGACGTGAAATCCACCGCCTCCGGAACCGATGCCCGGATCTGGGCGGCGGCCTCACGTTCACGCGGGCCGCCGACGAGCCACACCGACCAGTCGCGTCGGACATGGTCCTTTGCAATCGAGATGAAATGGTCCGCCGGCCACGACCGGAAATTGGAGAATGCCGAGGTGTAAAGCGTCAGCGCCGGCCTCGCCGGATCGATCCCGTGCCGAGCGCGCCACTCCGAAACCTCCCCGGCCGGAACCGCCATCTGCGGCTGGGGCAGGCGCACTCCGTCGGCAGGCTTCTCGCCCAGCATCGCAATCGCGCAGACCTGCTCGAACAGCCTGGTCTTGCGCGGGCCAAACGCCAGGAAGCTCTTCGGCCAGCCGGCGGGCAGGCGGTTGATGATGCCGAACTGGAACTCGCGGGGGTAGCCGACGCGCTCCGGAATGCCGGCAAGCCATGGCACAAGGGCGGCCTTGGTGCTGCTGGTGAGCATGTAGGCCGCCTGGTAATTCTCCTTGCGGAGTTCGCGCGCCAGGCGTGCCCGCTCCCTTAACCCGGGCTTCCAATGCTTCTCGACGATCCAGGTCTTGCGGACATGCGGCATCAGCCGCGCCAGCGGGGCGGCCAGCGCCGAAGTGGTGACGTCGATCGGGCAGCCGGGAAACCTTTCGGCCAGAACCTGGATGGCTGAATGGCAACGGATGAAGTCACCAATTGCCGGCAGGCAGAACACGAGGATGGGACGCAACAGGCGCTACCTTTTCGATCCGGCACAATCGCCGCCGGTGGCGAACATGAAGGTGATTTGTCACGGAAGCGCTTCGCCATCAAGGACGCGGGCATAGAGCTCCAGATAGGCTTTCGCCGTCTTCACGACCGGAAACCTGTCAGCGGCCGATTGGCGGCATCGTTGCGCGGACAGGTTTGCGATCCCGTCAAAACCGCCCGCGAACTCTTCATCGGTTTCGAAGAAGCGTCCGGTATCCGCATCGACGGTTTCAACGAGCGCGCCGCGTGGCGTGGTCAGGACGGGAGTGCCGCATAGCATGGATTCGACCTGCGCCATGCCGAACGGCTCTTCCCACGAGATCGGGTTGAGGAACGCCTTCGACTCCCCCAGCAATCGCAGCTTGTCCTGGCCGTCGACCATGCCGTGGAAACGGTAACGGGTGGAAAGGCTCTTAAAGAACACGCCCTCGCGGCGCGTCTTGCTGCGACCGAGCAGCTTCCAGCGCGAGCCACCCGCGATATCGAGGATGAAGTCGAACTTCCTGGCGAGGTCCACCGCCCGGTTCAGCCCCTTTCCGGCCCGCGCTATGGCGGCCATGAAGAACAAATGATCGTTCTTCAACGTGGCCAGTCGATAAGCATCCACCGGAAATCCGTTATAGACGAAGGTTTTTCGGCCATGCAGTTCAGCATGGCGGGCGCTGAGGAAGTTCCAGTTGGGTTGCGGCCGCGGATAATCCGGAAGATGACCGTGCTCGGTGTTGAGCGTCGGGAAAGGGACCTGAACCTTCCAGGCGTGAAGGTTGACGATCTGCGTATCCCGAGGGATCGCGGCCCGGCATTCCGCATCGCTGACGGCGTGCCGGACTTCACACATCGGATGCGACGATCCCGGAGCGGCAATAAGGACGACATGGTGCCCCAGTTTAACCAGTTCGGTGATCAGCCATTCGACCTGGCGTTGCGTGCCGCCATACCCCTTGGCTGGGATATGGCTCTGGGCTGCAAGGGTTATTCGCATTTCTCGCCGGCGCGGCTTCTTACAACGGGATGTTGTCGTGCTTCTTCCAGGGGTTTTGCATGTCCTTGTTGCGCAGCATGCGCAGCGCCCGCGCGACGCGGCGCCGGGTCGAATGCGGCATGATCACCTCATCGACATAACCGCGTTCGGCGGCGACGAAGGGCGACAGGAAGCGATCCTCGTAAGTTTTTGTATGCGCGGCTATTTTCTCCGGATCGCCGATGTCCTTGCGGTAGATGATCTCGACCGCGCCCCTGGCGCCCATCACCGCGATCTGCGCCGTCGGCCAGGCATAGTTCATATCGCCGCGCAGATGCTTCGAAGCCATCACGTCATAGGCGCCGCCATAGGCCTTGCGGGTGATGACGGTGATCTTGGGCACGGTCGCCTCAGCATAGGCGAAGAGCAGTTTGGCGCCGTGCTTGATCAGCCCGCCATATTCCTGCGCGGTGCCCGGCAGGAAGCCCGGCACGTCGACGAAGGTGACGATCGGAATGGAAAAACAGTCGCAGAAGCGCACGAAGCGCGCCGCCTTGCGGCTGGCGTCGGAATCGAGCACGCCCGCCAGCACCATCGGCTGGTTGGCCACGAAGCCGACCGTGCGGCCTTCGACGCGGCCGAAGCCAGTGACGATGTTTTTCGCAAAACTCTGCTGGATCTCGAAGAAGTCGCCCTCGTCGGCGACCTTCAGGATCAGCTCCTTGATGTCGTAGGGCTTGTTGGCGTTGTCGGGGACGAGCCGGTCGAGCGACATATCGTGATCCGTCACCGACTGGTAGCATTCGATCTCGGGGAGCTCCGCCGTGTTGGATGCCGGCAAAAGATCGACCAGCCGGCGCATCTGCAGCAGCGCCTCGACGTCGTTGTCATAGGCGCCGTCGGCGATAGAAGATTTGGTCGTGTGAACGCTGGCACCGCCGAGGCTCTCAGCCGTCACCGTCTCGTTGGTCACCGTCTTAACCACATCCGGGCCGGTGACGAACATGTAGGAGGTGTCGCGCACCATGAAGATGAAATCGGTCATGGCGGGCGAGTAGACGTCGCCCCCGGCGCAGGGGCCCATGATCAGCGATATCTGCGGGATAACGCCGGAAGCAAGCACATTGCGTTGGAAAATCTCGGCGTAGCCGCCGAGCGCCGCCACGCCTTCCTGGATGCGGGCACCGCCCGCATCGTAGAGCCCGATGATCGGCGCGCGGTTGCGCAGCGCCATCTCCTGAACCTTGATGACCTTCTCGGCATGCGCCTCCGACAGCGAGCCGCCGAACACGGTGAAATCCTTGGCGAAGATATAGATAGGGCGCCCGTTGACGGTACCCCAGCCTGTGACGACGCCGTCGCCGGCGATCTTGGTCTTCTCCATGCCGAAATCGGTCGAGCGATGCTCGACATACATGTCGAACTCCTCGAACGAGCCTTCGTCGAGGAAGATCTCGATGCGCTCGCGGGCGGTGAGCTTGCCCTTCTTGTGCTGCGCCTCGATGCGGTCCTTGCCGCCGCCCATGCGGGCAATCTCGCGGCGGCGCTCGAGTTCCTTCAGCACATCTTTCATCGCGGGACCCCAAAACGGACAAGTGATTTGTGGTAATCGCGAGGGCGGGACAGCGCAAGCGTCCTTGTATTTGTTGCATTGCAACATGCGCCCCTTGCTTTTCCAGCCAGACTCGTCCATATGCAGCCGTATAGGCGCTTGGGCCGGACCTTCCGGCTTTCTCCACGAATGAGACTGGTTGCGTCTGTTTTCCCTCTTTCCGATGAATCGGCAAGGTGGCGAAAGAGCCCCGGGGCATGATGCCTGCGGGCACGACAGCGCAGCCGCGCGGACACATCCAGTCCGCCGCCTTGTCGTTTCCTGATAGTTTTTCGACGGCAGGTTGCGCCCTGCCGCCATTGATGTTTGTGGCTATGCGCCGCGTGAAAGAAGAATATTTTGACAAACGAAAACACTTTGCCCGGCACGGACACCGCGGAAATCTCCGGTTTCGCCGCGCTTGGCATCACCGGTGCGCTGCTCAAGGCCACCATTGCCGCGGGTTTCACCGATCCGAAGCCGATCCAGATGCAGGCGATCCCGCCGCAGTTGGAAGGCCGCGACATTTTCGGCATCGCCCAGACCGGTTCCGGCAAGACGGCCGCCTTCGCGCTGCCGATCCTGTCGAAGATCATCGGTCTGGGCACAAAACGCCGGCCGAAGACGGCGCGCGCGCTGATCCTGGCCCCGACTCGCGAGCTGGCTGTGCAGATCGAGGAGACCGTCAAGATCCTTGCCAAGGGCGCGCATGTCTCGACCGCGCTCGTTCTCGGCGGCGTCTCGCGCTTCAGCCAGGTTAAGAAGATCGGCCCCGGCGTCGACGTCCTGATCGCCACGCCCGGCCGGCTGACGGACCTCGTACGCGAAGGCGACCTCAACCTTGCCGACACCAAATGGCTCGTCCTCGACGAGGGCGACCGCATGCTCGACATGGGTTTCATCAACGACGTCAAGCGCATCGCCAAGGCGACAGCGCCCGACCGCCAGACGGCGCTCTTCTCGGCCACCATGCCGGACGAGATCGCCGAGCTCGCCAAGGGCCTTTTGAAGAACCCGGTCCGCATCGAAGTCGCGCCGCAGAGCACGGCGGCCGCCGAGATCGTGCAAAGCCTGGTGCTCGCCCGCACCAAGCAGAAGCGGCAAGTGCTGTCCAAGATGCTGGCCGACGAGGCGATGCATTCGGTGATCGTGTTCTCGCGCACCAAGCACGGCGCCGACCGCGTCACCAAGGACCTCGCGCGCGACGGTTTCAACGCCGCCGTCATCCACGGCAACAAGTCGCAAAACGCGCGCCAGAAGGCGCTCAACGATTTCCGCGAAGGCTCCGTTCGCATTCTGGTCGCGACCGATATCGCCGCGCGCGGCATCGACGTGCCCGGCATCAGCCATGTCGTGAATTTCGACCTGCCGGACGAAGCGGAAAGCTATGTCCACCGCATCGGCCGCACCGGCCGCAACGGCAGGGATGGCATTGCGATCACGCTTTGCGACCCTTCGGAGAACGCCAAGCTGCGGCAGGTCGAGCGCATCATCCGCATGAAGCTGCCAGTCATCGCCGATCATCTCGGCAGCCCGGATCCGCAGCGCGACCCCAGGGAAAAGACCGAGCGCGATTTCGAACCGGCCAATGATCGCGAGCATCATGGCGGCCGTCGCGACGGTCGCCGCCCGGGCAACGGTGGCGACAAGAAGCGTTTCGGCGAGCGCGCAGCGAAGCCGCAGGGTGAGCGCCCCGCTGCCGCCAAGCCTAATGGCTCGAGCAAGCCTGACGGCTTCAAGCGCTTCAAGGGCAACAACAAGCGCCGCTTCGGCGGCAAGCGTCCCGCGAACAGGGCCGCTTGAGCCTCAGCCGGATCACGGGAACGAAACGGCCGGAGCGATGCTCCGGCCGTTTCCATTTCACCGGCCCGATTCTACTGGCCTGACGTCACTGGCTTGACTGCTGCTGCATCAAAGCCTTGACCCACACCACGATGCGCTGGGTCAAGAATGCGGTCGTCTGCGGCGACAGCGCATCGCCGGCGATGACGTGATTGTCCGGATCGCCGGTATCGTCGACCGGCACCAGTTCGTGCGGAGCTCCCCAACGGCCGGCTATCTCGCGCGTGCGGTCGGGTCGCACGACCTTGTCGGAATCCGAGAAGATGAACAGGGCGGGGATCGTCGCTTTCTCGACCGGCGCCTCATAGGCAATATTGGTCAGCGCCGCCATCGGCGGCAGGGCGGCCATCGGATATCTGGTGGTCCAGAATTTTTCATGCAGCGCATTGCGCGGCGGAAAGCTGCGCTCCTTGCCGCCGACAAGCTCAGCGATCTGTTTGCCCCAAGGCAAGGTGAGGACATCGGCGCCCGAAGCCTTGACGCCGAAATTGGGCGAGATGAACGCGATCGCCGCGACGTCGTTGGACGCATTCGGCTGCGTTGCGGCCCACGCCGCCAGCGAGCCGCCGGTCGACGTCGCGATGACGATCACCTTGTCGCCGATGGCGCGGCCGATGGCCAGGGCCTCCTCATAGTCGTTGACCCAGGCATTGACGCTGCCTTGCGCCATTGCCGCGCCGTCCTGGCCGTGGCCGGTCAGGCGCGTGTAGAAGAGGTTGGCGCCCAGTTCGTCCGCGACATCATCAGGCAAGGGGCGAACCTCGCCCTTCGAGGCGGAGAAACCATGGATGTAGACGACGGCCAAGGGCGTCTTGGCATGGACCATCGGGTTCGCCCAGATGATCTCCTTGTCGAGCCCGTCGCGGATGTTGGGCACCGCGGCCTCTTCACGCGCCAGATAGGCCTGCGGATCGTCGCCGATCACCGACGGATTGAACCGGATCGTCGTGTCGACGGCGACGCGCGGCCCGAGGAAGAAACCGGCTGCCAGAACGACTGCAAGGCCAAGCACCGCAAGCACGATCCGCCGCCCCATTACAGTCTCCAAGCAATGATTCTCAACCTATGGCCGTCCCTGCCGGCAGGCAATTGCTGTTTCGCCGGCTTATGTCGCGCCGGCCTATGTCGCCTTGTCGCGGGACGGATCCTTTCCGCCGGGCCGCCTGCGGTCGAAGTGCAACGGACGCCCCCACCAGCTTGTGGTAAGGCCGATGACAAAGCGGCCGATCGGCCGCGGCAGCAGGCCAAGCAGCTTCAACGGCCAGCTTATGTGGTACGGGAAGGTGACTTCGAAACCACCTTTCTTGATGCCGCGCGCCATGCGGCGCGACGCGCGATGCACAGGCATGAGACCCGGCATCGGCAGTTTGTTCTTTTCCGTCAGCGGCGTGTCGACGAAGCCCGGATTGATGACCTGGACGCGGATGTTCATTTTGTCGAAGTCGTATTTCAGCGACTCCCCCAGGATGTTGATCGCTGCCTTGGTGCCGCCATAGGCTGCCGTCGTCGGCCAGCCGGAATAAGCGGTGACCGACCCGACCAGAACGACATGGCC
>RXJA01000082.1 GCA_003963455.1 Hyphomicrobiales bacterium | reverse complement strand
TGCACCGCCGAACTCAACCCCGGGACATCAGCTGAGTGCCTGCCGGCAAAGCTTTTCTGGGATGAGATTATGCCGGGCGGATTATGCCGGCATGTCGGCCGCTTCCAAGCTTGACAGGCTCACCCTCGCAACCTTATATCCGCGCGACCTTGGCGAACGCCTTGAAACATCCATCCATCCAGGACGGTTTTTTCGAGCCATTTGCCACCCTGGCGGGGTAGCTCAGTTGGTTAGAGCACGGGAATCATAATCCTGGGGTCGGGGGTTCAAGTCCCTCTCCCGCTACCAGCCCCCCTAAGGGGTTGATATCTCAGCAAGCCGCTGGTTTTGAACGTCTTTTTCTCGCAGTTAGCACCTTTCTTCGGTACCTCTTCGGGATTCCGATCGGCAAGCGCGGCGATCATAAATTCAAGCGCATCATCCCAAGCAACTCCAGCCCGTTGCGGGAAAGACAGTGTTGTCGCGCACACACGAGACAAAAGCGCTGCAAAAATTGGGGAGCAGGGAAACACATTTGCGCTGAGCACAAATGCGCACCTCGCGTCCAGTACTGGCGAAGCAACCCCATTCGGCACAATCAACATATGTGCGAGTGGGCAGCACTCAAACGACCCTATCGAGCGCTCGGGAGGGCAGTTGCTGTCATACTCAAGGATACGCTTACAATTTTAATGACATTTCGGCCGGAATCTTATGACCGGCCGTGCGAACACCTCTTCAAGAACAAAACTTGAAGGTGGGAAAAAATGTTCTCGAATTTTTTGAAGTGGGTAGCGGCGGCCGCGTTTGGTCTCGGCTTTTCGCTGGTTGCCGGCACGAGCGCGCAGGCGGGAGAAGTTCGCAAGCCACGCGATGAAACGCGGACCGTCTATCTGGTCAAGTTCCGGGTCAATGGGGTCGTCCGGTATAACAAGAACCCCGCGATGGTGCGAAAGATCTCGTTCTCGCAGTACCTGAGAAACAATCCCTACGTCTGCACCCCGAGCGGTTTCGGTCAGAAGTCGCGTTGTTACATGCGCACTTTCAAGCAGCCGAACATCTGATCCGCGACCACGTCGGACAGAATGCCCGCGCCGGTACAGGCGCGGCCATTCTGCATTTACATGAAGTCCAGAGCCTCCCGAGCTGCCGCTAGAGCTCGTTGTTGACCCGATCGCCCTTCACCAGCTTGCGCACGCCGTCACCCTTTCTCACCGGGTTGTTGCGGAAGATATACCACTGGCCGCCCAGGCTGGGCCGCTGGTAGACGACTCCATCCCTTTCGCGATGCAGGAAGCACGTGATGGCGCCGGTGCCGCGGTCATTCTTGGCGGTCCAGAGCGCGCGCATGCAGAGCTCGCCGCCGCTGGTTACGTACCAGTCGCCTTCGCCATGACTGGTCCGCGTTTGCGCCACGAAACGCTTCCGGCCGTGCTTGTTCTCGGAGAAGTATCCGGCTCCGTTCTTATCCCACAGCCATGTGCGGTTGGCATAAAGCCGCTCAACCGCGTCCGCTTTCATGGGAAGGGCGGCCGCAGCTAGCTTGGCGGTGTCATCGACAGCCGCCTTCGGCGCCGCCGCGGCATTGCCAGACGCGAGCATGAGCACGACCAGCGCCGCACTTACAACAGTAGAATGGACTGAAGACATTTGCTTGTTTTCCAATAGGTGGCAGGGGAAAGATCCGTCCGCAAATCACGCAGAACCAGGGGATGAGCGGTTCAATTCGCGGTCGGTGTAGCCGCTCCGTTAGTTTCGGTAGTCAGATTCAGCGGGTGGTCTGCCACGCGCCAGTCAGGCCGGCCGACGTTTCGCGGCCAGGGATAGACTTCCTTGTCATTGAAGTAGACCACCGCAGTCATGGCGGGGAATTCGGCATGCGGCTTGTTTGCTTCCGAAGCCCAGTTCCGCACATAGTTGTCGTCGCCTTCGTAGCCGAGCTCAGCTATGACAATCGGCTTGCCGAAACCGGCCACGCGGTCGTAACCCGGCTTCGTTCGCTCCACGAACGTCGTATCGTGGCCGACTTCAAGCTTGTCATATGGCTGATAGCCGAAGACCGACAGGCCGATCACGTCGACGTATTTGTCACCCGGGTAGTAGGCCTGAAGACCCTCGTCCCCTTGCGGCGACCACATGTATTTGGCATTCGGCAGGTCCTTGCGACAGACGTCGATCACGTGCCTGTAGGCCTTAACATAGCCGTCCGCATTCCAGAACGCCCAGGTGAATTGGCCGGTCTTGTCGTCCATTTCCTGCGCCCAGCGGATGGTAACCGGGCTCTTCAGCTGTGCCGCCGCGGAGCAGACCGCGGACATGTTGGCATCGTAGCGACCAGCCAGAATTCCGCTCAGCAGGTTTTCCGGGCTGACGCGCCAGTCGCGGGCCCAAGACCAGGGCTCGACGGTGATCAGCAACGACCGGCCACGCTGCTGGGCGTAATCGTCCGCAACACTAAGGGTCGCCAGATCCACGTCTTCCCAAGGAAGAAAGAGATGCTCGATCTTGGAGTTGGCGTCGTTGGTGTAGTCTCCATGCGGATCGTAAGCGCCGGGCGTGATGGCATCAGCCGCGATGAACGGACGCTTATCTCGGAACTGATTCCGACTGTCCACACTGGCGCCGGATACGCCGCTCGCGGCGTAGACGGCACCCGAAATGACCACCCCCCCAAGCAGGATGATGGTTGTCTTCAAAAAACTATTCACAGGATTCTCCTTTTTACTGCTCAGAGAGCTGCTCTCGGTCGAGTGCAGTCTTCACAGTTGAGATATGAGTTGACACGAGGTCTTTACGGACCAGATTTTTGCCCTCGTCTTCGTCGAGAGGCTGAGCATGGCGAAAGACGTACCAGCTGCCGTCTGGCTCGCGCTTCTGATAGATTGTCCCGTTATCGACGCGATGCGAGAAGCAGGTCATCGCCGGGAATAGGCTGGCCTTGGAGTGCCACGTCGCGTCGAGACACATCTGTCCCGTCTCGGTGATCATCCAGCGACCTTCGGCCCAGGACTTGCCGGTGTCGTCATCGACCCAGGCGCTGAACCGCCGACCCTGATCCACCAGATAAGCCGCGCCGCCTTTCCACCGCCAACTCCTGTCGTGGTAGAGTTCGTGAATTTCGGGCGGCGTCATGACGCGCGCCGCCTTGGGCAGCACGACTTCCTGCGCCGAAGCGCTCCAGACCGATCCAACAAGCGATGTGAGCGTGACGGCGCCCAGGACGTCGGCGAAGCGCTTGAAACGTGACGTGTTTTTACGTGTTGACAACGGAACCTCCCATGCTCGCCGAAGGCGTTTGCTGCGATGTCGATGCACCCTGGAGTCCCGCATGCGTGCCCGGGCCCCGGCCAGTCATCTCCTGTCGGGGGGTCGGGCGACCAATTGCAGTAACGCGGAAACCGAGGGCTTCGGCAACGCCTGGGGCGAAGGCGTTTCTAAGATCTATCAGGACGGCCTGACGCATGACCTTTTTCAGGCGCGCCAGATCGAGTTTGCGGATGCTGTCCCACTCCGTGATGACGACCACGGCGTCCGCACCGCGTGCGCATTCATAGGCGTCGTCGTGGAATTCGACGTCCGAAAGGATGCGGCTGGCATTCTCCGCGCCGACCGGATCATGGGCGCGGATTTGGGCGCCGAAACGCTGCAACGTCTCTATCAGGGGAACTGATGGCGCATCGCGCATGTCGTCGGTGTCGGGTTTGAAGGTGAGACCCAGAACGGCGATCGTCCGGCCTTGCACGTCGCCGTCGAGAGCGTCCATGACCTTGAGGGCCATCCGGCGCTTGCGGGCTTCGTTGGCTGTCACGGTTTCTTCGACGACACGCACCGACACGCCATAGTCCTGCGCGGTGCGCAGAAGCGCCATGGTGTCTTTCGGGAAGCACGAACCGCCGTAGCCGGGGCCCGCATTCAGGAAGCTGGTCCCGATGCGCTTGTCGAGACCCATGCCCAGCGCCAGTTCGCCGACATTGCTGCCGACCTGCTCGCAGAGATCGGCCATTTCGTTGATGAAGGTGATCTTGGTCGCGAGGAACGCGTTGGCCGCGTACTTGATGAGTTCCGAAGTGCGGCGGCGCGTGACGACGATCGGTGTCTTTTGAGACTCAAGCGGAACTCGATAAAGCGCGACCAGGCGCTCCTCGGCGAACTTGTCCTCGACGCCGATCACCACCCGGTCAGGTTCCAGGAAATCCCTGATGGCGACACCTTCGCGAAGAAACTCGGGGTTGGAGGCAACCGAAAAAGTCCCGGCCTTGCGCGTCGATCCGACGATCTTGTGAACAATATCGCCGGTCCCCACGGGCACGGTCGACTTCACCACCACGACCGCATTGTCGTCGATCAGCGGCGCGAGTTCGCGAGCGGCCATGTAAACGAAGGAAAGGTCCGCATCGCCATGACCGGGACGCGGCGGCGTGCCAACCGCGATGAACACGACCGCGGCTCCCTTGAGGGCTTCGGCAAGGTTGCATGTGAAGCTCAAACGGCCGGCGACCGAATTGCGCTCAACCAGTTCGTCCAAACCCGGCTCGTAGATGGGCACGGCGCCGCGGCGAAGTGCCTCGATCTTCTTGGCATCCTTGTCGACGCAGACGACCTCGTTACCCCAGGCAGCGAAGCAGGTGCCGCTCACCAATCCGACATAGCCGGTTCCGATGATCGCAATCTTCATGTGAATACGTCCTTCCTATTGCTGACTTTGTTCGCCGGCATCGCCTTCGCGCCAGCGCGGACTGAATATGGTTTTGTGCGTATCGCGCCCGCCGACGCCTGCGCCGGCGACGGAGAAGCGATCGTCGAAGAGCGTGAAGCTACGCGTTCCCCAAGCGAGCGCCTCAATGCCGTCGCGACCCCTTTCGGCGGTGGCGAGGCTCGGCAGCGCGACGAGAGCGAGCAGGCTGGCCGCCAGCGCTGGCTGATAGAAGCGGGTGCGGTAGCGGACCGTGTTTTCTCGTGCGTGCTGCACCACGATCATGACCAGCAGCAGGATGTAGAAGCAGGCATTTACGATGGCGAAAACGTAGAAGCCGCGAGTCTGATAGGCGTCCTGGACGAGCAGCACAGGCAGGATCGATGTCAGCACGACGAATAGGTATGGCGCCAGAACACGCAGCGGCAGCGCATCGACATCGGCCGCGCCCTTGGGGGTGACGCGGAAGTCGACGAAGGTTCCGGTCAGCCAGTCGCGGAACGCCGCGAAGGTTCCGGCCAGAACCCAGGGCCAGCGGGCCAGCAGAAAGAGCATCGCCTCCCAGCTCAGGATCCTGCCGTCGGCGGGCCGGAACGTTCCGCTGGCCCGCCACCAGAACGCCATGACCAGTATCATCAGCGACTGCGGCATGAAGTGCTGCAGGAAGTCCGGGTAAGTCACGCTGACGAAATTGTCCCCATAGGCCAGCGTGATCACCGGCAAAAGGAACATCATGGCCAAGAAGAACGCGTAGAGCGGATACCAGAACTGCGAGAACAAGAACTGCACCTTCAAGTGCAACGGCATGCGGCCGATCAGCTTGGGCGTGTACTGGAGAAGGATCATCACCAGGCTGCGCGACCACTGAAACTCCTGCGTGACGAGGTCGGCAAAGGTGCGTGGGCCGTCGCCGTGGGCGATGGCATCCAGCGCATGCGCTCCGCGCCAGCCATGCGCGTTCATGAAAAGCGTCGTCGAATGATCTTCAGCGAGTTCGGGGCCCAGGCCACCGATTTGCTTCAGCGCAGCCGTACGGACGGCATAGTGCGATCCGATGCAGACCGTCGCGAAGCCTCCGTTGTAGCCGGCCTGCAGCGAGCCGTGCATGCTTGCTTCGACATAGAGCCGTCCGCGGGCGGACCAGCTCTCATGTGCATTGCGGTCGCAAATGCTGGGCGCCGAAACGTAGCCGACGGCCGGATCCGCAAACGGACGCAACATCTGGAACAGATAATCCGGCTCGGGAACGTGATCCGCATCGAGCTGCGACACGAAATCATAGTTCGCATAACCATAGTGATCGTAGAAGAAGGCGAGGTTGCCTTCCTTGCACCGCGTCCGGCGGGGCCAGGACTGACGATGATAGTCGGCACGTCCCTTGCGCGTGGAGACGAACACGCCGTGGTCGCGGCACCAAGCGAGCGTTTCTGGCGACGGATCCTCGTCGGCGAGCCAGGTGTCGTGCGGCACGTTCTGCGCCAGCATCGCCAGCAAGGTTTCCGCCACGACGTGGAACGGTTCCGACGGAGCTTTCGTCACCACCATCGCGACCCGGCTCCCCGCCGGGATGCGCAACGGTCCGGCGGGTTTGCGCGCATTGAAGAAGATAGTGATGAAGTACACCGGAAGAATGGTTATCCATGCCAGCAGCGCGCTGACCAAGATTGAACCGAGAAGGTGGGTGTGGACGGCATCCAGGATCCACCATTGCCAGAAATAGATCAGCGCGGTCGCCCAGATCGCCACGCCGATGACATATTCGACGCGTTTGCGGCCGGTGAATATCGGAACCATCAAGGGATCGTCCCTTGTGGGCATGTCGAGCCGGGGAATTCTCATCCTCGTAGCTCGAGGCCGAAGGTCGGAGCAGCGGAGCGGATGATCGTGTCCAGGTCCGAATAGAGCGCAAGAAACCCGAGCTTCTCGGCCGCCAACGAAGGGTCCGCATAAAGCGCCGGTGGGTCACCGGCACGGCGAGCTCGCATCTCGACCGGCACGGTGCGACCCGTGATACGGCCGATGGCGTCGAGGATCTCACGGATGGACGTTCCGCGGCCGGTACCGACATTGACGGCCAGATTTGCACCCTCGTTGCCGAGACGTTCGACCGCCAGAACATGCGCGCGAGCCAGGTCGAGGACATGGATGTAATCACGGATGCAGGTGCCGTCCGGCGTATCGTAGTCGTTGCCGTAGACCTCGAGAAAATCGATCGTGCCGGCAGCAGCCATCATCGCCCGTGGAATGAGGTGCGTCTCAGGATCATGAGCTTCTTTCAGCTCGCCATCGAGATCGGCGCCGCATGCATTGAAATAGCGCAGCGCCACAAATCGCAGGCCATAGGCCGCCGAATAGTCGGCGAGCATATGTTCCGCGATCAGCTTCGTGCGGCCGTAAGGATTGATGGGCTGCTGGATTTCCCGTTCCTGGATCGGCAGGTTGGCGGGAACGCCATAGGTGGCGCAGCTCGACGAGAAGACCACGTTACGCGTGCCCGTCAGGCGGCATGCTTCAAGCAGGGACAGCGTGCCGGCCACGTTGTTGCGGTAATATTTGGCCGGGTTCTCGACGGACTCTCCGACATAGGCCGAGGCGGCAAAATGGATGACCGAAGACGGGCTGTGCTCCTCGATCGCAGCGACCAGGTGCGCCGTGTCGAGGATGTCGCCCTCGACGAACGCTCCCCAGCGCACCGCCGCGCGATGCCCGGTCGAGAGATTGTCGTAGACGACAGGCTCGTAACCCTGCTTCGACAGCAGTTTGGACGTATGGCTGCCTATGAAGCCGGCCCCACCGACCACAAGCACAGTGTTCGCGGACATTTATGCAGCCTCGACGAGCTTCGCGGAAGTCTTGGTCAGCAGGCCTTCGAAATAGGCGATCGTCGACGTCAGGCCGTCTTCCAGCGCGACGGTCGGCTCCCAGCCGAGTTCCTTCTTGGCAACCGAGATGTCGGGCCGGCGCTGGCGCGGATCGTCGACCGGCAGCGGCTGATAAACGATCTTGGACTTGGTGCCCGTCATGGCAACGATGCGCTCCGCAAGCTCACGGACCGTGAACTCGCCCGGGTTGCCGATGTTTACGGGCGTGTGGATGGCCGGCTCGGAGTACATCAGCCGGTGGAAGCCCTCGATCAGGTCGTCCACGTAGCAAAACGAACGCGTCTGTGACCCGTCGCCGTAAATCGTGATGTCCTCGCCCTTCAGGGCCTGGTTGATGAAGTTGGACACGACGCGGCCGTCGTCGGGGCGCATGCGCGGACCGTAGGTGTTGAAGATGCGCACCACGCGTATGTCGAGGCGGTGCTGCTTGTGGAAATCGTAGAACAGCGTTTCGGCCGAGCGCTTACCCTCGTCGTAGCAGGCCCGCGGACCGAACGAGTTGACATTGCCCCAATAAGCTTCCGGCTGCGGGTGAACGAGTGGATCGCCGTAAACTTCCGAGGTGGAGGCCTGGAAGATCCGCGCGTGGTTGCGCACAGCGAGTTCCAACAGGTTGAGGGAACCGATCACGCTCGTCTTCATCGTGTGGATCGGGTCAAGCTGGTAGTGTGGCGGCGAAGCAGGGCAGGCCAGGTTGTAGATTTCGTCAATCGGCAGATCGAACGGCTCGACGATGTCGTGGCGCACGACGCTGAACCCTTCGAAGCCCTGGAGATGGCGCAAATTCTCCATCCGGCCAGTGGAAAAATTATCCACGCAAAGAACTGTATGGCCCTCGTTCAGCAGGCGCTCGCAGAGATGAGACCCTAGGAACCCTGCACCACCTGCTACGAGTATCCTGCGCCTAGAACTAGACAGAGAGTTGAAATTCTTGGAGCTGAAAAATATGCTCATTACCGGCTTCCTTGCTAACTCCGAAGACGACCGTATGACCTTCGTTACTCTTGAAGATCCCGGAACAATCGGGAGTTTTCTTTCATGGCCAATTGATGCCTGAGTTAGCAGCTTGCCCCCGGGAGCAGCGATATCGGGAAATCCGGATACTTATCAAAGCGTCCATTTCTCCGAGGGTCCGCGAGGGTAGATTTGCGCGGTGCCGTTGGCCCCGTGGATGTTGCGACACCGTCTGGGCTTGCAACTGATGGCGCAGATGCTTCGATCGGCTGTTCAGTGGATTTCCGGCAACCATCGCCGCGGAGTCAGAGTGTCGGCTGCGTCGCAGACATGCCGTGACCGGGGCCAAGACAAGGAGCAAACGTCACCTTATCGAGACGGCGCAGAAGGTCTGCGGACGAGCAAAACTAGGAGAACTTTAACGAAAACCGTCCTAGGCCTTGGGTTGGTCGCAATCCGGGTACTGACTGGACTGCAAGATGCCTGAAGAAAATAACGCCGCCCCGCCTACCCCAGTGCCCGTGGAACGCCGACGCTGGCCGCGCGTGTCTCAAGAGCCTCTCGGCAAGGACGAGAACACCGCAGCGTCCCTCGTTGCGCTGCGCTTCGAAACGGAGAGCCTTCCTTCTCCTGAGCAGTTCCCCGCGTGGCGGGAACATATCTCCTCGCTAGCGGAAGCGCGGTTGCCGGACAACGTCGCACCGGATGATGGTTTCCCCGTCCGGCAGGCGGTTTGGAACCTCGGCGGAATGCTGCTCTTGGAACAGACCGTGCCTGCCTTCAGCTACGAACGCTCGCCGGACATGGTGCGGTTCAGCCCGCTCGACCACTGGCTGATCACCTTTCTCAAGACCGGCCGCTCATGGACAAGTGTCGACGGACGGGTGGCTGAAAACGAGCCCGGCATGATGGAGATCCGCTCGCTTGGTAACCCATTCAGGGGGCGTGCCCTGGCGTCGGAGTCGCTTACGCTTGTCGTTCCGGACGACCAGTTTGCGGATCGCGGTGGCCTGCCGCCGGCAAGCAGCAATACCGTACTTGGTGGTCGCAGGGTGAAGTTGCTGTACGATCAGATGGCTGGCCTTGAGACCAATCTTAGCGGTCTCTCGCAGGATGACCTGCCGGGCATCAAGAGTCGCTTGCTGGAAATGATCCTCGATACCATGGCACCATTCCTAAACCGCGACGGTGACAGCGAGCGTGTATCGCAGATCGGTTTGATGACGCGGGCGCGGCGCTTTATCCGCAAGAACCTCATCTCGTCGGACCTGACGCCCGAGGCTTTGAGCCGCGAGCTTGCGATTTCGAGAACACGGCTCTACGAACTCTTTGAATCCGTTGGCGGTGTTTCGAAGTACATTCGCCAACATCGTCTTCTGGCGGCCCACAGAATGCTGGCGGACCCGTCCGACCGGCGGACGATTGCCGAAGTGGGTCTGGCGATAGGCTACGACTCGGCCGCGAATTTCAGCCGCGCCTTCACGCAGCAGTTCGGTTACAGTCCAAGCAACATCCGGACGCATCGCACGAGCTCTGATGTTCAATTCGACGCGCGGCCGGAGAATAGTGCTGTAACCTTCGATCGTCTGCTGCAAACGCTCGGTATGCATACATAAGGTTGATTTCAAGGCCACTTGGTTCTGCTCGCCATGCCGGGAAGCACCAACTCGCGGCCGGCGCGCGCTGCGCCGTCCTCGATATTCTTTTGGAATCGCCGGATGAGTACGTGACTTCCTCCGCCGGCAGTGACTGTCGATCTGACGACTGGCCTAATGCCTAACCATCCCGGCGTCGACATTCAGCGTCTGGCCGGTGATCCAGCGGGCGTCCTCGCTCGCCAGGAACGACACGACGTCGGCGATATGCTCGGGCTGGCCCTTGCCCTTCATCGCCTGCAGCATCTCGACGAAGCCGAACGCCTCGTTGTGCGGGCTGGCCTTGACGCCATCGCTCTCGATCAGGCCGGGCGTCACCGCATTCGCCGTGATGTTGTACTTGCCAAGCTCCGTGGCCAGCGCCCGGGTGAAACCGATGACACCGCCCTTGGCCGCGACATAGGCCGCCATGTTGGGCGTGCCGGCGAAGAAGGTGTTGGAGGCAATGCTGATCACCCGTCCCGCCTTGTTCGCCGCCCGCATCTGGTCCGTGCCGGCCCGGGTGACGATGAAGGTCCCTGTCAGATTGACGTCGATGATCTTGCGCCAATGGTCGAGATCGACATCGTCCCAGGCGACGAACGGCACGATGCTGGCATTGTTGACCAGGATGTCGACGCCGCCGGTCAGCGCCTGGATTTCAGCGAAAAGCGCTTTGACGGATGCCGGATCGGAGATGTCGGCGGCGATCGCCCTCGCCTTTCCGCCGATCGACGCGGCAGCAGCCTTGGCGCCTTCGGCGTTGATGTCGCTGACGATGACGGTCGCGCCGTCGGCGGCAAGCCGCGCCGCGATCGCTTTGCCGATACCCTGCGCCGCGCCCGTCACCAGGGCCGTCTTTCCCGCAAGCCGTTCAGTCATGAAATTACTCCCTCGATCCGTGATCCGATGATGTGTTCAGGCGTCGGCGTCGATGACGGCCAGCGCCGCTTCGATGCCCTTGCCGATTACCAGTTTCTGGCCGGCCGCGTTCATGGCGCCGCCAAGCGCCGTCAGCGCCGCGATCGCATAGATCGGCTGGGCGGTCGGCCCCATATGGCCGATGCGCGTCAGCTTCCCCAGCGTTTCGCCGCGACCCGATGAAAACACCACGCCATAGCGGGCGCGCGCGGCCTGGCGAAGCGCCTTCTCGTCGACGCCTTCCGGGGTGCGAACCGCGGTCGTG
>RXJA01000058.1 GCA_003963455.1 Hyphomicrobiales bacterium | reverse complement strand
CTTCATCCGCAACCGCAACGGCGCGCAATTGACGCCGGCGGGCCGCGAGTTCGAGCGGTACGCGCAGTCGTTCGTGCAGATCTGGGAGCGGGCTCGCCATCAACTCGCGATCCCCTCGGGACGGACCAGCGTCGTGGCGCTGGGCGGCGAGTTGAGCCTCTGGAACCCGCTTCTGCTGGACTGGCTGGTCTGGATGAGGAAGGCGAGGCCGGAAATTGCCATCCAAGCACAGGTCGGGGTGCCGGACCAACTCATCGAGCAGCTCAGGACCGGGGTCCTTGATATCGCGGTGCTTTACGCGCCCAAGCTGCTCCCGGGCTTCAGGGTAGAGCTTCTCCTCGAGGAGCAACTCATCCTGGTCCGGACGACAGACACAGACGGAGAACCTGCGGACTCCAAGCACTATGTCTATGTCGACTGGGGGCCGCTGTTTGCGGCCCAGCACGATGCCAGTTCCTCCGCCTTTGGCGAGCCGGGCCTTATGGTCGGCCTCGGTCCACTCGGTCTGAGCTACATCCTGCGCGCCGGTGGCATGGGATATTTCCGCAGGGGCGCCGCGGCTCCGCATATCGAGGCGGGGCAGCTGGAAGTGCTGGAGGGCGCGCCGGAATTCACCTACCCGGCCTATGCCGTCTATGCTGAAGCAAACGAGACGCGAGCCGACGTGCAGGCGGCGCTACGCGGCCTGAAGCAAGTTGTGAAATGATCGTTCCTCCCAGGCGAGAAGCAACGTGGCTGGAAGGACGCATCGCCACGGATTGACCGAACATGCCTTATCCATTTTACACCATCGGCCACTCGACCCGGTCGATTGCCGAATTCGTTGCACTGCTGCGAGTTGGAGAAGTCGCCCTGGTGGTCGACATCAGGACCGTCAGACGATCGCGGGCCAATCCGCAATTCAACAGCGAAGTGCTTCCGGAAAGCCTGTCGGCGTTCGGCATCGGTTATGAACACATTGCCGAGCTTGGTGGCCTGCGCGGCAAGGCACACGACATTCCGCCAACGCTCAACGCATTCTGGATCAACCAGAGTTTTCACAACTACGCCGACTACGCGCTCTCGGCGGAGTTTCATGGCGGCTTGAACCGGCTTGTGGCCCTCGGCAGGCAACGGCGGTGTGCCATCATGTGCTCGGAAACGCTCTGGTGGCGCTGTCACCGGAGAATCGTGGCTGACTATCTTATCAGCCACGGCGAAACCGTTTTTCATCTGATGGGCCATGACAACGTGGAGTCGGCAAAACTCACCGACGGCGTGAGGGCAAGGGTCGACGGGACGCTTGTCTACCCGCCTTCACAGCCTTCGGGATAGTCGGGTTCTCAGGCAGCCGACGGACCCGGGTCGTCGAACCCGGCGTCGAAGCCCGCCGCAACCCCGTTGCCAGGTTTGTCGCGCGGGTCATCGGAACGATGGACGACGCGCAGACCCGGCTCGCTCGGCCGCCGCGGTTCCGACGCTCCCGCGAGCTTCAGCCTCTCACGCCTTGCCGCTTCCGGTTGATAGACCACTTCATGCACGGTCAGTATCTCCAGGTGACCGCCCGCAGTCGGAATGGAGATCGACTGCCCCTCGGCCAGACCGAGCAACGCCAGGCCGCGCAGATTGGTTATGGGCAACAGCATGCCAACCAGGCCGCGCATCTGGTCATGTGCGATTATGCGGGTTTCGGCAGGGCCGTCGTTCACCCGATAGGCCACGCGGCTGTTGAGGGTCACGACGTTTGCCGGGATGTCATCCCTAAACATTACGACAGCGCTCGAAATCTTTCGTTGGAGAATAGCCCAGAAGGCCTCATCGCGCATTGGGTGGCGGTCTCTTAGCACCTCAAGAATGGTGAAGTCTTTGGTGGTCAGTTGGCAGCTATCGGTAGTGGACATGAAATGTCTCCAGCCGGACCAGTGAAAGGCGATCCGGCAACAAGAATTGATCGGGTGGTATGGAAAGATCCCCTGCGCCGGACCGGCCCGGCCCAGGGGTCAGACTCCCGCGATCAGACTGCCTGCGTGATTGAGGAGACGGACGGAGACGCCCATGTCTAGAGGCTCGCCGCGACCGCTGGAGTGGCAGGCGCCAGGCGGCCGGAGCTATTGTCTTGCGGGGCGGGATGGCTCACGCCAAGCACCAACAGTTCGTGCCTGCGCCCGTCTCGGGCGGTCCACATGATCGACTGTCCAGCCGAGAGGCCGATCAGGGCGGTGCCGATCGGCGTCAGGATTGAAACCTTGCCTGCAGAAATGTCGGCTTCACCTGGATAAACCAGCGTGACCGTTTTGCGATCGCCGGAGTCGGGCTTGAACGTCACAGTCGAGCCCATCCGGACAGTGCCGGAAGAGACCCAGCCATCGGCGACAACGCGCGCACGCTCGAGTTCCGCCAGGAGCTCGTCAGACGCTTCCGGGTTTCGTGCGGCGAACGTGCTCGCCAGCGCTGACAAACGCGCATGGTCGGACTGGGAGATCCGGATATTTGGCTTACGCCGGATTTTCAAGTTGTTCTGCATTCTAATGCCCTTGTTTATGTTGGCTCAGCCGCCATCAAAGATGGCGGGACAGGCGATTTCGGAAATTGATCGCAGCTGCGCCAAAGCAGTGGAGCCTGCTGATCTTCACATGTCGATTTAGATTTGCCCCTCGGCTCGGGGCGCATTGGCAGCCGGGCCGGGGGTTACGATCCCGCGATGGGGCAAACCCGGAAAAGAAAATCACGACGGATTTTGGCTGCGGTGTTCATATATGTATAGTTGGTGAAGTAATTCGCGAAGTCAAGGCGACCGACGACCACCGGAACCCTGATGCTGGCGCTCGATAACTTCCGGAGGGATATTGACGGGCGGTTGCAGCATGGTGGAGCGACCGCCTAGGATGCCAAGCGCGAGCATCATCAACTGTGCCGAACGAAGAACAGGGAGCTGACAATGAAGATCCTTGCAGCGACAGATTTTTCCACCCGTTCGCAACGGGCATTGCGGCGGGCCGGCGTCTTGGCCAGGGACATTGCCGCGGAAATTACCCTCCTCCACGTCGTCGATGACGACCAGCCCTCAGCCTTGGTCGATCTCGAAGAACGGGAGGCGCTGAGATATCTTGAAGAACAAATGGTCTCGATCGCCGAGTTGCAGGGGCTTAAATGTGATTCAGCGGTTGTTGCCGGCGATCCTTTCGACGGCATTTTGAGGGCGGCCGAGGCGCGTTCGATCGATCTCATTGTCATGGGTGCTCACCGCAAACAGCTGCTACGCGATATTTTTGTCGGAACGACCATTGAGCGTGTGATCCGTACGGGATCATACCCGGTGCTCATGGTGAATGCGGAGGTAGAACATTCATACAACAAGTTGATGGCCGCCGTGGACATGTCCATGCCGTCCGCGCGCGCAATCAAGAAGGCGAAGGAAACTGGGATGATAGGCAACGCCAATCTTTCGCTGGTCCATGGGTTCGACGCGTTCGCCAAGGGGAAAATGTCAAATGCTGGAATAGGCAAGGACGAGATAGCGCGCTACGTAGCGACGGAGCGGTTGCAGGTCGGCAGGGAACTCGTCGCGTTTCTGGAAGCGAACGACTTTGGCGTGGACAACTGGTCGCTGCGTATTAAGGAAGGGGGCCCCGTCGAAGCGATTATAGAAGCGATCAACGAGGTGGCGCCCGATCTTCTGGTGATGGGGACGCATGGCCGTTCGGGCCTCATGAAGATACTTCTAGGAAGTGTCACAGAAAGCATTCTGCGATCGGTCGACGTGGATGTTTTTGTGGTGCCGACTATCCGAAACTGAAATTATGTCAGAGGATCGTCGTTGTTGTTCTGTCCTACTCGGGATGCCTCTAATGGCGAGACGCCATCGCAGCCTTCGGAATAGCTGCGAAGGCGGCTGGCGGTTACTGAAGCGCAGAAGCCCGGTGTCGAACGCTGCTCGATGAGTACTCTGGGTGGCTTGAAAGCTGCCTATTCCACGGGTCCGCACCGGATGCGGCCTTCGGACGCTGGCAATCCCGCGCGCTGGCGATACTCGGGGCGCAACGCAAGCGAGCGTCAGCATACTGCGAACTTGGCTTCGAGCGCAGCCTAGCCCGCAAGCCGAAGCAGTATAAAGGGCAGGAAAACTCAAAATAGGGCCAGCTATCGGAACTTAGAGCCAAGACAGTCGGACCCGGACTACGGCGCTAATGCCGTCCGGCGGGTTCATTGGTCGCCGCCGTTTTCCCCCTGGTCTCGGCCACGCGGCGGTCGCAAGACCGACCGGTCAGGCACGCCCGGTTTTCCCTCCGCCCGGTCGCGATAAAGGGCTGCGCGTGCGAGCAGCATCAGCGTGACGGGGGTTGTGACGGTGATGAAGACGCCGATCAGGAGTTCATTAGCGACAGGGCGCGAACCCAGCACCGAGAAGCAGACGATCGACGCGAGCACGATGGCGCCTGTACCCCAGCTTGTACCCAGCGTCGGAGCGTGCACGCGCTCGAAGAAGCTGCCGAACCTCAGGGTTCCGATTGCGCCGAGTAGGGTCAGTCCCGCGCCCAGCAGAACGAGGAAAGCTGTCAGCAGCGCCGCCCAGGCGGGTAGTGCTCCAGAGTGTGTCATTCTATCACCTCGCCGCGCATGAGAAACTTCGCCAAAGCCACGCTCGAGGCGAAGCCCAGCACTGCGATGATGAGGGCCGCCTCGAAATAGATCGGGCTTCCGGCGCGAATGCCGACCGTGAGTACCAGAAGCATGGCGCTCACATAGATGGCATCGAGGCAGAGGACCCGGTCCTGCGCGCGAGGGCCGCGGATCAAGCGGTAGGTGTAGCAGCCCATGGCGGCCACCAGCATGGCCTGTGCGGCCGTCACGGACCAAAGGAGTATGATGGCGGTCATTCGAATATCCCCATGAGAAGACTTTCGTAGCGGCTCTTGATCAGGGTGATCCATCCCTGCTCGTCGACGAGGTCGAGAACATGGATCAGAAGGATGTTCGTATCCTGGGCGTGCTCGACCCATGCGGTCCCGGGCGTGCTGGTGACGATGCAGGCGAGCACGGCGAGCCCCGTTTTATCGCGAAGGTCGAGCGGTATGGCGACGAAACCGGATTTGCGCTTGCGGCCGCCGCGTTGGAGTACAATGCGTGCGACAGCGATGTTCGAGCGCAGTATGTCCAGTGCCACGATCCCGGCAAGGCGGGGGATCAGCTGCCACCGTCTCAGCCTTGGCTTCGACGGCTGCAGCGCCGCCATCGCCCGGGAGGCTAAGGCAGCGATCAGCCCTCCGAGGATAAACTGCCCGGGCGAGAATGACGTCAACAGCATCCAGGTCAGCAGCAACGCCACGGTGAGAATGGGGTAGGGCAGCGCACGGGTCATCTGGCAACGGCAGGCGCTTGCTGCGGGCCTAAAACGCCCTGAATGTAGCTCGAAGGATCATGCAGCGAGAGGGCCGCAGCCTGAGTGTACCCGATCATTGCGCCTCCCTTGATCGTCAAAAGTAGGCAAAGCGCCAGCAACCCGACGACCGGCGCAATCTCCACCACCAGCACACGCGGAACAACGACTTCAAGCGGCGCCCAAAACGTGCCGATGCCGCTGCGCATCATGGCGAGCAGCGCCGCCAGGCCGGACAGAATGACGAGTGCGACCAGCAGCCAGGTTCTCGGCGGGATGCTGGCAGGAGTCCCCAGCCCGTCCAGATTCAACATGCCCGTCAGCATGGCGAACTTGGCGATGAAGCCCGAAAGCGGCGGCAGGCCGGCGAGCAAAAGGGCGACGCATCCGAAGCACACGCCGAGGATGGCGAGCGCGCCTGGCATGACGACGCCAACCTCGTCGTCGTCGCGTTCCTCGTCCTCTCCGCTGTCTTCGCCATAGGCTTCCCTAGTGACGGCAAGCAGGTCGGCGCCAGGTTCACGCGCGCGCTCCACCAGTTCAATCAGCATGAAGAAGGCCGCTGTCGTCAGGGTCGAGCTGACCAGATAGAATAACGCTCCTGACACGACCGCCGCGTCTCCCATGCCGACAGCGGCCAGCAAGGTCCCCGAAGAAACAAGCACGCTGTAGCCGGCAAGCCTGCCCATCGCCTGCGAGGCGAGCACGCCGGATGTCGCGAAGGCGACGGTCGCCATGCCGCTCCAAAGCATGATCGTACCGCCGAACCCTGTCAGTTCGCCCGCCTGGCTGCCGAAGAGCAGCAGGCTCAGGCGCAGGAGCACGTACACGCCGACTTTGGTGAGAACGACGAAGATGGCAGAGACTGGGGCGGCAGCGGCCATGTAAGCGGAAGGAAGCCAGAAGCACAGCGGCCACGCGCCAGCCTTGACCAGGAAGGCGATTCCCAGGATCGCCGCACCCGCCTGCAGCAGAACCCGGTCCCCGGCAGGAAGGGCATGCAGGCGAATCGCCAGGTCGGCCATGTTGAGGGTGCCGGCCACTCCGTAGATCAGGCTGACGCCGATGAGGAAAAGAAGCGACGCCGCCAGGTTGATCGCGATGTAATGCAGCCCCGATCGGACACGGAATGCTCCGGACCCGTGCAGCAGCAGGCCATAGGACGCCGCCAGCGTTACCTCGAAGAAGACGAACAGATTGAAGAGGTCGCCCGTCAGGAACGCGCCTGCAAGGCCCATCAGCAGGAACTGGAAGAGGGTGTGGAAGTGCGGTCCGGCCCTGTGCCAGCGAGCCAGCGAAAACACCAGCGACGCCAATCCGATGACGGCGACGAGGGCGAGCATGAGGGCCGACAGCCGGTCGAGCACGAGCACGATGGCGAACGGCGCGGGCCAGCTCGCGATCGCGTAGGACAAGGAAACGATACCGCTTTCGACCGGAACGCTATCCGCCATGCGCGTCAGAACCACGGTCGTCACGAGGAGGAGCATCGTTGAAGCGAGGCTGACCAGCGCCTTCAATGTGTGGCGCGACTCGTCGATCAGAAGCAGCAACGCCCCGGCCACTAGCGGGAGCAGGATCGGAACGACCAGGAGGTGTCGCGTCCACTCCATCAGCGCGACTCCCGCCCATCGACGTGATCGCTGCCGGTAAGGCCGCGCGCGGCGATCAGGACCACCAGCAGGAGAGCGGTCGTCGCGAAGCCTATCACGATTGCAGTTAGCACCAGCGCCTGCGGCACCGGGTCCGCCAAGTCGGCTGGATTTCCCGAGCCGTCCGCACCCAGAACGGGAGCTGTCCCTGCGCGCAGGCGACCCATGCTGAAGATGAAGAGGTTCACCGCGTAGGAAAGCAACGAAAGGCCGATGACGAGCTGGTAGGTGCGCGGTCGCAGGACCAACCAGACGCCTGATCCGGTAAGAACGCCGATGGCAAGTGCAAGCGTTAGTTCCACTCCCGACGCTCCTCTACCACTTGGCGTTCCTCCTCGAGGCGAGCAGCCCGCAGGCGACGGATCGACTGGTGGGCGATCGCGATCAGCATCAGCACCGTGGCGCCGACGACCAGACTGAACACGCCGAGATCGAACAAGGTCGCGCTTGCCAGCGGGAGTTTTCCGAGGAGCGGCAGGTCCACATAGCGAAAATATGAAGTGAGGAAGGCGTCGCCGAGCAGCATGGAGGCGGCGCCCGTCAGGGCCGCCAGCAGAAGGCCGCCGCCAATCCATCTGACCGGCAGAATGCGCAGCCGGTCTTCCACCCAGGCCGTTCCCCCTGCCATGTACTGCAGGATGAAGCCCGCCGCCATCGCCACGCCTGCGGCGAAGCCTCCTCCCGGGGCGTCATGGCCGCGCAGGAAGAGAAAGGCCGCCAGCAAAATCACCACCGGGAACATCCATTGCATGATCACCGAGGGCACGTAGAGGTATTCCGCGGATGTCGCGCCGGCCACCCGGTCCGGCTCGGCCTCGTCATAAGACAATTGCACGCGCTGCTGCTCCGGTCTCTCGATGCTGTCCGACGCAGGGCGGAAGCGCCGCAGCAGGGCAAACACGGTCAGCGCGACGATGCCAAGCACGGTGATCTCGCCCAGCGTGTCGAAGCCCCGGAAGTCGACGAGGATCACGTTGACGATGTTGCGTCCCCCGCCTTCGCTGTAGGCCTTTTCAATGAAGAAGTGCGCAATGGTGTCGGGCGGCTTGCGCGTCATGACAGCGTAGGCTAGCGCCGTCATCCCCGCGCCCGCCACGACGGCGATCGTGAGATCGCGGAAATGCCGCGCACGGGCGAGCGGGCCACTTGGCTCGCGCAGCGCTTCGGAGCGTTTCGGCAGCCAGCGCAGGCCGAGCAATATGAGCACAGTCGTCACGATCTCGACGAGGAGTTGTGTCGCCGCAAGGTCCGGCGCCGACAACCAGACGAAAGACAAGCAGGTGACGAGCCCAGTTCCCCCCAGAAGCACCAGAGCCGCGAGACGGTGGAACTTGGCCCGCTGCGCCGCAGCGACCGCACAGACCATGCCAATGCCCCAAAGGCCGGCGAACGCGACATCATCATGCCCGCCGCTATAGCTTCCGAAACCAAGCCCCGAGGCGAAAAGAGGGATCGCGGCGGCGGCAACCGCGGCGACGATGAGCATACGCATCTGCGGCTGCAAACGCCTCGTGCCGAAGACCTGCTCGACAAGACGCGCGCCTCGCCATGAGATCGCGACCATGGCCCGCTCGAAGATGCGTTGTCCCTGTATCCGGCCGAAAAGAAGGGGGCTTTGGGACCGCTCGAGGTAGTCGCCGGCGAGGAGGTAGAGCAGCGCGCCAGCCGCCAACGCGATCGCGCTCATCGCCAGTGGCAGGGTGAAGCCGTGCCATACCGCCAGACTGTATTGGGGAGTCGCGGCGCCAAGCACCGACGACACCGCGACCTGCAGGAACGGTCCGATTGTCAGCCCTGGGATGATGCCGACAACCAGGCAGGCCGCCACCAGGAACATGACCGGGAAGCGCATCCAGAAGGGTGGTTCGTGCGGCTCGCGCGGAAAGCTCTCGGGGGGCGCCCCGAGGAAGATCGAGTGGATGAGCCGGATAGAATACGTGACGGCGAGCGCGCTGCCGAGAACAGCCGCGTAAGGTGCTGCGGTGTCCAGCCAGGAGTCGGCATGGGTCTCGACCGCTTCCGCGAAGAACATCTCTTTTGACAGAAAACCGTTAAGCAGCGGCACGCCGGCCATGGCGGCGCTTGCGACCATGGCCAGGGTGCCGGTAATCGGCATGTAGCGGAACAGGCCCGAGAGTCGCCGCAGGTCGCGCGTGCCGGTCTCATGGTCGATGATCCCGGCGGCCATGAATAGGGATGCCTTGAAAGTGGCGTGATTGAGCATGTGGAAGATCGCGGCGACCGCGGCGAGCGGGCTGCCGAGGCTTAGCAACAGCGTGATCAGCCCCAGATGGCTGATCGTGGAATAAGCCAGCAGTCCTTTGAGGTCCTGCTGGAACATCGCGAAATAGGCGCCGAGGACCAGCGAGATCATTCCCGCCAGACCAACGATTAGGAACCATTCAGGCGTACCCGAAAGCACTGGCCACAACCGGGCCATGAGGAAGACGCCCGCCTTGACCATGGTCGCCGAATGCAGGAACGCCGAGACAGGCGTAGGTGCGGCCATGGCGTTGGGCAGCCAGAACTGGAAGGGGAACTGCGCGCTCTTGGTGAGCGTGCCTAGCAGAATCAGCAAAAGCGCCGGGACATAGAGATCGTGATTCCGGATCGCGTTCCCTGACGCCAGCACAGCGTCGAGATCGTAGCTGCCGACGATATGACCGATTACGAGAACTCCGGCCAGCAGCGCAAGGCCGCCGACCGCCGTGATCGTCAGCGCCATGCGGGCGCCGTCGCGCGCGGCCTGGTTATGATGCCAATACCCAATCAGCAGGAAAGAGAAGAGGCTGGTGAGCTCCCAGAACACGACCAGGAGGATCAGGTTGCCGGCAAGCACCACGCCCAGCATCGACCCCATGAACGCCAGGAAGAAAAGATGGAAGCGGCGGACGGGATCCTGTGGCGAGATGTAGTAGCGGGTATAGACGACGACGAGAAGCCCGATCCCGCTGACAAGAGCCGCGAAGATCCACGCGAACCCGTCCATGCGCAGGGCAAAGTCGAGGCCCAGCGATGGGATCCATTCGAACCTTTGCCGGACAATCCCCCCGCCCTGGACGGAAGGGTAGAGCGCGAGCGTCAACGCCAGACAGGCCAGTGCCGTTGCTCCCGCCAACCAGGTCGCGTGTACGCGTGAATCCGATGGAAGCAAGGTGGCCGCGAGGCCTGCTGCGAACGGAAGAGCGATGATCAAAAGCAGCGAATAGAGCTCCATCATTCTCCTTTTGCAGAGGGGGTACGACCGTGCCGCATTCTATGCTTCTACGCTATCGTTGATTGTCCGCCAATGACAGGCCCGGTATCCGCGATAGAGTGGCGCGGGAGAACGCCGGTCGCCGGGCGATGCCTCCGGATGCTGCTTGGCCGACGGCGATGACTTCGACCTCGAAGGTCCCGCAAGTCGATGCCGACGAAGGGCATCCGGTCACCGGCCGACAAGCCCGAGTTTGCTTGATTCCCAGAGGCGTCATACCAGGCAGACTCAGTCACAACGTCGCTTGGTGAACCAGGGCCGGCGGTGGGCCCGCCCTAGGCGGGCTCGAGTGCAATAGCCGTCCACGGTTCTGGAAATCCGGGCACATCACCCTGGCAAGACGACACGCGGCCTCCTCGATGGCGAGGGGGGACGTATTACGGCGCGAACCGGGTTACCGTTGCCTGCTGGGAACCGCCAGGATGTCGCAGGGAACCGCGCCCATGATGCGTGATGCCACGCTGCCGACAAGCGCATGAAGCAGTCCCGTCCGACCACGGGTTCCGACGATCACGAGGTCCGTGTCGGCGTCGTTGGTCAATAGCTGCAGGCCCATCACCGGATCGCCGCGGCCGGCCACCACGTCGAACTTCGCGATGGCTTCCTTTCCGGCGACCTCCCGGAGGAAGTCGCGGCATTGGTCAAGCGATGTCGTTTCGAACTGTCGATCATAGTCCGCGCTATCATGGGCGAAGCCGCGGTAAGTCGGCTCGAACACATGGAAGAGGCCCAATCGCCTCAGTCCGAACCATCGCAGGGCAACCATCAGGGCAGGCTTGGAAGATTCTGACAGATCGGTAGCGACGAAAGCGCGCTCTCGAGACGGCCTGACGGTTCGTTCTCAAAACCGTCGCGCCGGACATGCTAGAGCCAAGCACGGTGGTCAGCCCGGCTTCGTCGACCAAGGTCGTCGCTTCGGCCAACGGCATCCATCGTCTCAGAACCTTCGTGTCCCCGGGCCAGCTCACCAGCGTGCCCCAGACGTGGAGCCCGATTACGGTGACGTCGCACAACTCCTCGCGCCCTTGCGCCAGAACCCGAATCGTCCGGTAGCGGCCAAGGGATTGAGAATCGAGCCGTCCGGTGACGCCTGCGTCGTGGAATGCCGCCCGTTCGGCAGACGGAAGTCCGGTCCTTGTTGCTGAATACCTGCCAGTCGGGAGGCCCCACCGCCCGCCTAGGCGCGGGCGAAGGAGGAGCACCTCCATTCTTCCATCGCAGTTCATGCGCCAGGGGAGCGCTGCATACTCGGCCCTGGAGGCGGCCGCGGCGACGGTGTTGTTGTCGTGCTGTACTTCATGGCCGCGCCCCCGTGGCAGATGCGAGCCCGGACGGGCGAAGAGGGGACTGGAAAAGGTCTCGCGAGGATTCGATCATCGGCAAAAAACACCAGGGGCATCGGCTCGCCGACTTGGGGAGATGACGGTTGCAAGGACGGCAGATCAGCCGTGAAAGGGAGGCTCTCATGACACGCTCCATCAATGCGACGCGTAAGGCCGCAGGGGTAGACCGCAAATGTCGTAGAGATTTCCCGAGGCAGGATCAGGTGCGGAAATCAGGGTGAGAAAGCCTGCCCCGGGAGGGGATTCGTCCGTTCCCGGCAAGCCTCGAAACCTTGATGAAAGTCACCACGCACATGCCGCTTACATAGCTATTGACAGCCCGTTTGCCGAGGCGACCTTATGTCGCCCGGGCAACCGCAGTTTGCTGGGAAAGACGGTTTGACTTCGCCGCTGCCCTGGCCAAGATAGTGGAGTGACCGCGCTACTTCATATCCGGCTTCCTTTCAGGAAGCGGCCGAAAAACGGCTGCTAGCCCTGGCTCGTGCAGCCAAGGACGACGGGCCAGGGATTTTCCTTTCACAACTTGTTTCATCCACGCCGCGGAGTGCCACTCAGCGTGCGCGGCGCTATGGAAAGGAAGCCGTCATGGCGAAAAGGAAGGGCAACAAGGAAGCCCGCAAGCCCAAGCAGATCAAGGAACCGAAAGCCGAGATCGGTTCGGTGTCGGAACTGATGGCGCGAGCTTCGATGCCGGGCAAACGGCAATAACGCAAGGCCTGCACGCGGCTGCCAACTCCGCGTGCAGGCTTTCGCAGGCGTTCAGAGAGCGGGTAAGGTCCGCGATTCATGCGCTTAAGCGCAGTTTACGCCTCTTCGGTGAGATCACCCCATCTGATCTTCATGACGCGTTCCATGACTATCGGCCGCCCTAACGCATCTTCTACTTGCATCCTATGCATCCGAGCAACCAAGCATGATCTGCACGGCGGCGTGGCCGAGACACTGCAACCGCCGCGCAGCCAGCCTTGAGTTATTCGAAGCGAGCGCCGAGCAACGTGTTTATCACCAACTCTCTTCCAGTCCTGTTTATGCCGGCCCCATGCGGTCTCATTTCCGCCAATCCGAGAAACACAAGCCGTTCGGCCAATTCTTTCGATATAGCCGGGTAACGTCCGCGATTCATGCGCTTAAGCGCTGTTTGCTCCTCTTCGGTGAGATCACCCCACATGATCTTCATGACATTCTCCATGGCTATCCGGTCGCCAGTGAAATTGTGATCTGGGAGGGAGTGGTGAATTGGTCGCTCCTCCAAAGCCGGAGCCTACGGAACGGCGTCCGTTCCAACAATACCGCCCTCATTCTCCAGGACGCCGATCCTTTTGACCTCCGAGCGGTTGAGTTTCAGGCGAACACCGATGCCGCCGCCGTTCTCGTCAATGAAAACAGCGCCGCCCTGTTCGAGCGTGGTCTGGAGCGTGTCGCAGATTTCCTGGTCCGGAAGACTGATACGCCGCTCGAACTCTTCGATGACCAACCCATCCACACCCGAATTGCTGGCGAGCTTTTCACGCGTCCACTCGACCAGGGCGCGAGCGGCGCGGCATTGGGCACCAGTGATCATCGTAAGATACCCCGTTCCAGACACCTCACGAGCCGTCGCTGAAAACCACCATGTTCTCACGCTGCGGCTCAACCTCCTCAGAATGGATATCGAGCCTGCAAAAGGGAAGGGTCGATGCCACTCCTCGGGAAGGAAAATTTCGATGCAAGAAAGTTGCATTGAAGCGGCAATAAATTTCGTTTGAGATGCATAAACTAAAGGAGGAAGCTTTCTCTACATTCGGCGGTAAGCGCCGACGGTTTAAATCGGGGACATGTTTCTTGGGCGCGATGAGGCGCGCAGACCATGGATAGGTCCAAATGCGATAGCCACCAGGTGCTTTCTTGGCGTGGTGTTCGGCCTTCCGATAGAGAACGAACGCTGACAGCAAGAGATATCATGAGGTCACCGGTCGTCGCTGTCGGGCCAGAAAGCACGTTGGACGAAGTGTGCAGTCTTCTTGTGACGCGCGGTTTAAGCGCGGTCGCAGTGATCGACCGAGGCGTGATGCTTGGCATCGTAAGCGAAGAGGACCTGCTTCACAGGGCGGAACTGGGGACGGCCGCCCCTAGGCGTTCGTGGTGGTTCCATCTCTTGGGCCGTAACACGCAACTCGCGGCCGACTATCTGAAGTCGCACTCCGCGCATGTGACCGACGTCATGACAAAGCAGGTGGTCACCGTCTCGCCACACACCCCCATCGACGAAATCGCGGGGCTGCTGGAAGTAAATCGCACCCGGCGCGTCTTCGTCGTCAGCGGCGAACGCGCCGTGGGGGTTGTCGCCCGGGCAGACCTGGTGCGAGTGCTCGCGTCCGCCAGGCAAAGCACGCCTCGCCCGGTCTCATTCCGTGACGATGCGAGCATCAGGCGAGAAATTGTCGGTGCCCTACGTTCCGAAGCATGGCCATCGATCGGAGCAGCCGACGTGACCGTAACAAACGGCGTGGTCACCTTGTGGGGCGGTTATCTGTCGGAACAGGAACGGAAGGCATCGCTCGTTCTGGCCGAAAACACTGCTGGAGTTCGGGCGGTGGACGATCACCGCGTTCCACTAGACATCGCCTACGCGGTGGTTTGAGGCAGGGCGAGGACCGGGAAATTGAGAATCGAAGTCAAGGACACAGCCCCGCTAAACAGGCAAGTTTCCTCCAATACTTCTCCTAATCCAGGGCAGGGGGGCGGATGAACGCGGCCATTGGACACGCCTTTCCGCTCTATCTCGGCATCGATACAGGCGGCACCTACACGGACGCCGTGCTGTGGTCCGAAGCCGCCGGCATTGTCGCGAAGGCCAAGTCGTTGACGACCCGGCACGATCTCGCCCAAGGTATCGCCGGCGCCGTCGACGCTGTCCTTGGCCGGGCGGCCATCGCTCCCGCCGCAATCAAGCTGGTGTCGATGTCGACGACGCTCGCCACCAACGCGCTTATCGAAGGGCAGGGCGGCCGGGTTGCCCTGGTGATGGTCGGCTTCGCCGAAGCCGACCTTGCCAGGGGCGGTTTGTCGGAGGCGCTGGGGTTTGATCCCGTTGTCTTCTGCCGAGGCGGGCATGACGTCCACGGCGAACCGCGTGCCCTTGAGCTTGACGCTCTGGTGAAAGCTTTGCCGGGGCTTGCCGATACTGTCTCCGGGGTCGCCGTCGCGTCCTATTTCGCGGTTCGCAATCCCGAGCACGAGATCGCGGCGCGCGAACTCATCCGTGAGCGCACCCGGCTTCCGGTAACCTGTTCGCATGAACTCTCATCAAAGCTTGGCGGGCCGCGACGCGCGCTGACGACGCTTCTCAATGCGCGCCTCATCTCGATGATCGACCGCCTTATCGTTGCCACTGAAGGTTTCCTCGAGAAGCGCGGCATAGCGGCCCCGTTGATGATGGTGCGCGGCGACGGCACGTTGGTCACCACAAAGTTTGCCCGTGCGCGGCCGATCGAAACCATTCTGTCTGGCCCGGCGGCCAGCCTGGTCGGAGCCAGGTACCTGACAAACCTCGACGACGCGGTGATTTCCGACATCGGCGGCACGACCACGGACATCGCCGTCCTGGAAGCCGGCCGCCTGCGGCTCGATCCCGAAGGCGCGACCGTTGGCGGCCAGCGCACCATGGTAGAGGCTGTCGCCATGCGCACCTTCGGCCTCGGGGGAGACTCCGAGGTTTCGCTGCGAGAGCGGTCACTGACCTCGGCGATCGTGCTCGGGCCGCGCCGGCTCGTGCCGCTGGCGCTGGCCGCCTTGGAGCACGGCGATGCGCCCGCCAAGGATCTGCGGCGCCAATTGCTCAAGCCCAACACCGGCCGGCTCGATGGCCGCTTTGCCTTGCGCACGGGGGTTCCAGATCGCCTCGCTGCCGGCCTGACAGCGACGGAGGCTCGGCTCTACGCCAGTATCTCCGCTATACCCGCAGCGCTCGACGAACTGCTCATGTCGACCTCACAGGTAGCGACGCTCAATCGCCTGGTCGCGCGCGGTCTGGTGCATATCGTGGGCTTTACGCCGTCCGATGCCGCTCACGTGCTCGGCCGGCAGGCCAACTGGGACCCTGTCGCGGCCCGATTGGGGGCGGAGTTGTTTGCGCGCAGGCGCGATGGCCAGGGGCGTCAAATCGCGAAAGACGCGGATACATTTTCCAAGATGGTTCTTGGCTGCGTCACCCGGCGTTCGGCCGAAGCCATCCTGGAAACGGTCTTTGCCGAGGATGGGTTGGACGGCGATGTCTCCGTTGCCAATCCTCTTGTCCAGAGGGCGGTTCGCCTGCGACCCGGAATGGCGCGGCTTTCGATCATGCTCGACCGGCCGGTCATCGGCCTTGGAGCTTCAGCATCGCTCCACTATGCCGGCCTGCCGCCCCTGATCGGCAATGACTGCCACATCGCCGAGCACGCCGACGTGGCAAATGCCTTAGGCGCGGTCGTCGGGCAGGTGCGCATGTCGGCGGAAGCACGCGTCAGCCAGCCGGAGATCGGGCTATTCCGACTGAATTCCGGCGAGCGGCTCGACGACTTTGACACCGAGGACGAAGCGATGGCCGCCGCCGAGGCTCATGTTCGCGTCCTGGCGGCAAGTCTTGCCGCGCGTGCAGGCACCGATCAGGCCCGGATCGAAACCGCGCGGCAAATCAAGGTGGCGACGATCGAGGGCGAGCGCAGTTTCGTCGAAGCCACCGTCGTGGCGACTGCCACAGGGCGACCACGCATCGCGTCGTGACGCAGATTAGGGCCGCGGTGCGGCCATGGCCCGCGCGTCACGCGTGTCGGAAAGCTTCGCCGGTATCGACCCCGATGCAGACCTGGTGCCGGAAACAGCGCAACCATGCAACAGCGCAACCATGCTGCCAATCACGACTCGGCAAGCCGGCGGCCCGCCGTAGTGGTTACGTGTGCTGTCGACCCCCAGACACGTTCCAGGCCCGCCAGCTAACCGGCGGCATGGGCATTCTAGCGATTGCAGGATGAACACACCAATAGCGAGGTCGGGGTCGGTTTCCATGGGCTGTTGCGATGCCATCTCGGTTCTCCGTCACGGCCCTGACGGCGTACGTTGATCGTGCGCCGGACATGAAGCTGGGTGCAGTGCCTTTCGAAAAGTTCCCATGGTCCGTCATGGTTGGAAACCTTCGTCCCCGTGTCGTGCCCGTTGGGAACCAATCCTCGCCAGGTGCATCCAATGGTTCGAACCTGGAACCGGAGAGACCGATGGACCTGCATTCGCAAATTCTGGACGGCACCGAAGACGGCGTGCCGGCCGCCGCCCAGGGAAACTCAGCAGGAAACGGCATGCCCAGGACAGTCGGACGCGCTCGTCCGACGCGCTTCGATGCAGAGGCCGCGGTTAAGACACTGATCTCATGGGCCGGTGACGATCCCGCCCGGCCCGGGCTTGTCGATACGCCTGCGCGTGTCGTGCGTGCCTATGAAGAGTGGTTTGCCGGCTATCGACAAGATCCTGCGGGGCTGCTCGAACGGACGTTTGATGAGATCGGCGGTTATGACCAGGCGGTCGAACTGCACGACATCGCGTTTCACTCTTTTTGCGAACACCACATGGCAGCAATCCGCGGAAAGGCGTACATCGCCTACATGCCCGTCAACCGCGTGGTTGGTATCTCCAAATTGTCAAGGGTTGTCGAAGCCTGCGCCCGCCGCCTGCAGATACAGGAGCGACTTACCGATGACATCGCTCGCGCCATCGAAAGTGCCCTGCAGCCGGGTGGCGTGGCTGTCGTGCTTGTCGCTGAGCATGGCTGCATGACATCGCGCGGCGTCCACGCGCACGGCACGCGCATGGTCACCAAGCGCATGCTTGGTGTTTTCGACACGAACGTCGATCTCAGGCGCGAATTCCTGTCGTCGATTCCGGTATGACGAATTTCCGGGAACCCTTGTTGTCAAGACGCATCTGTTGAAGGGCAAGGAGACTGCTGATGTTGTACGTTCAACGAGACGCGACCGAAATCATCGCTGCCTCTGGCGACCTGGAATTGGCACGGCGCGCCATGGCGCGCGACGGCGCCGCCTTCCGCGCCGTCATCAAGACGCACAACCAGCGGCTTTACCGCATCGCGCGCGGCGTGGTGCGCAACGATGCCGAGGCCGAGGACATCGTCCAGGAGGCCTATGTCAGGGCCTTCGCCCATCTCGAGAGTTTTCGCGGCGATGCCTCGCTCGGCACATGGCTGTCGCGCATCGTCATCAACGAAGCGCTCGGCCGCCTGCGCAAAAGACGGCGAACGGTGGCGATGCCCGAGAACCCGCAGGCCGAGATCATCCAGTTCCCGCTCAACCCCAGCGACGATCCGGAGCGGACCATGGCGCAACGGCAGATCCTCGAACTCGTGGAACGGGCAACCGACAGCCTTCCCGATGTCTACCGGATGGTGTTGGTGGCCCGGGTGATCGAGGGCCTGAGCATTGAAGAGACTTCAGAACTGCTCGGCGTGCGGCCACAAACCGTGAAGACAAGACTGCACCGCGCCCGCGCGCTGCTGCGCAGGGCGCTGGATGACCAAATCGGGCCAGTGCTGCTCGAGGCCTTTCCCTTCGCCGGTCGGCGCTGCGAAAGGCTGACAACTGCCGTGATGAAGCGGCTCGGCCTGGAAGGCTGACCCTCGTCAGATTCAGCCGATTTTGGCGGGAACGTTTGCCGCCGCCCCGCATCCAAGTCTGGCTTCTTGCGGCTGCTCTCACTCGAGGGTGCGGGCGCCGATCCCTTCCTAAGCGAAGCCGACGGCGCCATTTTTCGTCTGCTCAGCGATGATATTTCCACCATGTCCGGCGATCTCAATTCTGTGGCCCGCGCAATCAACGCCGGACGCCGCCCGAACATCGGAGACGTCGCCAGGCTTGTCATGGATGCTCAGGCGGCGGTGATCACGGTTGCCGCCGAGCTCGCCGCCATGCTCAAGTGCCAAGCCGCCAGGCGTCGTGGCGAGTGACGGTAACGATCAGGCCGTCGCCGCCGCCGAGATCTCTCCCGGCCAAAAGCTCAATCTGAGGGTCATCGCCGAGGGGGTCGAGACGGACGATCAGGTGGCATTCCTGCGCAAGAACAATTGCGACGAGATGCAGGGCTATCATTTCAGCAAGCCGGTATCGGCCCAAGCAATAGCGCAACTGATCGACAAAGTGCAAAAACGCGGCTGAGCAGCGGCCAAGCGACGTCTGTGCAGATGCGTTGGCTGACCCGTGCCTCGGAACCACCGTGCGGCAGTCTCCAATCCTAGTTTCCGTGATATTCGCGCGGGGCAGTCGTTAGCGGGCCTGAAGGTGCCGCTTCGGCGATTTGAAGTCTTTCCGTCCCTAAAGGAAATGTCGTCGACTACACCGGCCGCTTCGGCATAACCGCAGGGAACTTCGTCGGCAAAGTGGCGCCTGCGCGCTGATTGCGCGCACCGGGTGCTCGTGAACCGAGCCCGCTCGTCTTCGCCGAGGCTCAGGCGGTCTCGGCATACGGCTTCGCCCCCTGGCGCTGCAGCCCTGGCGGGCTGTGACGGTCGCCGCCCTCGCGGGCGGCGCTGTTCCTTTTTGTTTGCCTTCCCGGCGGCGCGGTGTGGGCGGCTCTCCCTTCTAGGCCCACCGCGGCGGCCCGCAACCCTTCGCGTCCGCTCAGGGTCCTCCACTGGCGTTCCGGTCCTGCGGATGCAGGCCACCTCTGACGGTGGGCCTTTCCGGTCGTTTTCGCCGCCCACCCCGCTTGCGGGGAGGGCGCGGCGGGATTGGCGAGCGGAGAACAAGATCATGCGCAAGACCGGCAAACGCAGCGCTAGCGGAGACGTTGGCGGCAAGAGGAGCGAATCGCGGCGAACGAGCCTCTATTCGGAGATTACGGACCGCATCATCGCCGATCTGGAGCGGGGCCGCGTACCTTGGGTCAAGCCTTGGGGCGCGGCCAAGGCAAGCCTTGGGCTGCCAAGGAATGCTGCCACCGGGCGCGGCTATTCCGGCATCAACATCCTGATCCTGTGGGGCGCGGTCATCGAGCACGGTTACCCGGGCCAGGACTGGCTCACCTTCCGGCAGGCGCTTTCGCTCGGCGGCAATGTCCGCAAAGGCGAGCACGGCACGACCATCGTTCACGCCGACCGCTTCATCCCGAAGAACGAGAAGGAACGCGCCAGACAAGAGGACGACGAGCCGCATGCGGTGCCGTTCCTCAAGCGCTTCACCGTCTTCAATGTCGCGCAATGCGAGGGCCTGCCCGAACACTTTTACGCCTACGCCGAGCCGTTGCCCCAGCGCCAGATTGTCCCGCGGGCCGAGGCGCTGGTCAGGGCAACCGGCGCTGATATCCGCATCGGCGGCGACCGCGCCTTTTACATGCCGTCCGCCGATTTCGTTCAGCTGCCACCGCAACCGGCATTCTTCGAACAGATCAACTATTACCGCACCTGCTTCCACGAGCTTGGCCACTGGACCGGGCATCCGACCCGCCTTGCCCGCGACTTCTCCGGTACCTTCGGAACCAAGGCTTACGCGCGTGAGGAACTGGTTGCCGAGATCACGGCAGCCTTCACCTGCTCCACCCTCGGCATCGAGCCGACCGTGCGCCACGCCGACTACATCGCCTCTTGGCTGGAGGTTTTGCGCGAGGACAACCGCGCGATTTTTCGTGCCGCAAGCCTTGCCTCGAAAGCCGCCGATTTTCTTCTCGCCTTCAACGCCGATGTGGAAGGTGAGGCGCAAAGGGAGATCGCGGCATGAGCACGCGCGATCCCTTTCCGCCGCAAAGCGAGCCGACGCCGCAAGGCGAGCAGACGCTCGTTCCCGGTGTCCGGCCGACCTTCCTTCGCCCGCCGAAGCGGGCTTCGCGAAGGCGGGTCACCACGCGTGACCGGCTGTCGCTGCCGATGGACGCACCGATGCGTCCGCGCGCAGCGCAGAAGCCGCTCGATATCGGCCTCTTCGATGGTGAGGCGGATCAGAGAAAGATCCAGTGAATCTTTCTCCCGCCGAACGCCCGCAATCAACTCGACCTGTTCTGACAAGGAGCTTTGTGATGATCCTGATCACCGACGAATTGCGTGCCCGGCTGCTCGCCAACGGCGCGGCCGAGACCGAAACCGACCATGTTCCGGTCGTCAAACTGTTCAATCCGGTTGGAGCAGCAATGTGGCTTCTGACCGAGCTCGACGCCGACGGCGACACGTTGTTCGGCCTTTGCGATCTCGGTTTCGGCTTCCCCGAACTCGGCAGCGTCAGCCTTGCCGAGCTGCAAGCGATCAAGGGACCGATCGGCATCGGCATCGAGCGCGATCTCGCTTTCGCCGCGCGGTTTCCGCTCTCGGTCTACGCCGAGGCGGCGCGTCGCGCCGGCTTCATCACCGAGGCCGAGCGGCTTTTGCGGCAGGCCGCCGCAGTCCTTTCAGCCCGAACACCCGAGCTTCCGCCTGAACGGGCGGAATGACCCGCGCCAGTTAGCGCACACCACCCGCGCCGCCGCTCGGCCTTCGGCCTCGCGACGGGGCTTTTCAGCCCAGACAAAGGAGAAAGACCATGCAGCTTGCCCATGTTTCCATCGACCGGTTGAGCGTGTCCGCGATCAACATGCGCCATTCCAGGCGCGCGCCCGACATTTCCGACATCCTGCCGTCGGTCAGGGCGCGCGGCGTCCTGGTGCCGCTGCTGATCCGGCCCAACGGCTCGCCCGACACGTTCGAGATCGTCGCCGGGCGGCGGCGCTATTTCGCCGCCAGGACGGTCGCCGACGAGCGCGGCGAGGCCGAGCCGCTGCCTTGCGCCATCATGGAGGACGGCGACGACGCCGATGCGCTGGAAGCGTCATTGATCGAGAACATCGCCCGTCTCGACCCCGACGAAGTCTCGCAATGGGAGACTTTTACGCGCCTGATCAAGGAGGGGAGGGCCATTGCGGACATCGCCGCCACCTTCGGGCTCACCGAGCCGCAGGTGAAGCGCATTCTGGCGCTCGGCGATCTGTTGCCCAAAATCCGCGAAGCCTATCGCCGCGAGGAGATCGACACCGAGACGGTGCGGCATCTGACCATGGCCTCCAAGGCGCAGCAGAAGGACTGGCTGGCGCTCTTTGCCGATCCAGACAGCCGAGCGCCGCGCGGCTGGCAATTGAAGCAATGGCTGTTCGGCGGCCAGTCGATCTCGACCAAGGTGGCGCTCTTCCCCATCGAGGACTATCCCGGCCTGATCGTGTCGGACCTGTTCGGCGAGGACAGCTATTTCGCCGATGCCGATCTCTTCTGGCAAAAGCAGAACGAGGCGATTGCCGCCAGGCGCGAGGCCTGGCTTGGGGCCGGCTGGGCGGATGTCATCCTGCTCGAACCCGGCCAGTATTTCCATGCATGGGACTACGAAAAGACACCGAGGAAGAAAGGCGGCAAGGTCTTCGTCACCATCTCGCAGCGCGGCGAGGTCGAAGCTCACGAGGGCTATCTCTCGCGCAAGGAAGCGCGGCGCGCCCGCACGGCAGGCGAGGCCGGCGAGGGCGCCGAAACGCCGGCAAAGCCGTCGCGCCCGGAACTCAGCGGACCGATGCAGAACTATGTCGACCTGCATCGTCATGCGGCCGTCCGCACGGCCTTGCTCGACCATCCGGGTGCCGCATTGCGCCTGATGGTAGCCCACGCCATCGTAGGTTCGAGCCTGTGGACAGTGCGCGTCGAGCCGCAGCGGGCGGCCAATGAAGCGATCGCCGCCAGCATCGCCGCCTGCAACGCGCAAGCGATCTTTGCCGGGAAGCAACGCGCGGTTTTGACCTTGCTCGGCGCGCTTGACGAGGATTGTCCGGTCGCCGGCGGCAACGGCGACGACTTCGCGCTGGCGAGCGTCTTTGCCCGTCTGCTGGCGCTTTCCGACGAAGATGTTTTGCGCATTCTCGCGCTGGTCATGGCCGAGACGCTGACCTCCGGCAGTGCCATCGTCGAGGCGCTCGGCAACCATCTAGGCCTCGACATGCGCGGCTTGTGGCAGCCTGACGACGCCTTCTTCGACCTGTTGCGCGACAGGCAAGTCGCCAATGAAATGCTTGCCGACATCGGCGGCAGGCATGTCGCCGAGGGCAACTCGTCGGAGAAGCTGAAGACGCAAAAGAAGATCATTCGCGACTTCCTGTCAGGCGAGAACGGCCGCCAACAAGTCGATGGCTGGCTGCCCCGCTGGATGGCGTTCCCGGTGTCGGGCTACACCGAACGCGGCGGCTTCCGCACCGCCGATCAGTGGGCGAAGGTGCAGATGCTGTTCGTGTCTGAATGATCTTTGGCATGGGCGGGCGGCGAGGTATTGAACGTCGTCGCTCGTCCGTCTGCCGGGCCGCATCGCATGCCCGGAAAAGCCTTCCGGACAGCGCGGCGTCCGGTCCTTCTCAGCCGGGCACACTGCCGATCGTTTCCGCGAAACACCCGGCCGGTGATGGCAACCTGGCGCTTGCTGCCTGGTCGCCATGGCAACGTCGGCACGGCGCAAAGCCTCTTGTCCCATCGCCGCCTTGACCCCTGCCTGGCAGGGCGACCGCGCCTGGCTGTCTCCAAATGCCTGGCACCCAGGACCATTCCCCTGCCGCTGGCTTGATGACCTATGGGCGGATCCGGCCCGCCCGAAACCCTCGGCCATCAGCTTTTTTCCCCGCCGCCTGCGGCGGCTCCTCGCGCCCGCTTCGCTGCAAATAAGCTGCCCGCTCGGGTCCTCCGCTGTCGCTGCGGCCCGTTGGGTTCGCGCGGCCCGGACGCGCCCATCACGGTCGGCCATCGCAGGGGGAATGGTCCCCGGGCGACAAGCAAAAGGAGACTTCAAATGACCGCGATCGGATACGTCACCAGGCAGGAGAACGGCGGCTACAAGGGCCAGCTCAAGACGCTCAGCGTCCGCGCCGACATCGCCATCGTGCCCAATCAGGCCAAGAGCGCCGACACCCATCCCGACTTCCGGGTGCTGACGCAGGGCGTCGAGGTCGGCGCCGGCTGGATCAGGACCGGCGAGGCTTCCGGCAAGGACTATGTGAGCCTGTCGATCGCAGCCCCGGAGTTCGGCCCGAGAAAACTCTACGCCAATCTCGGCCGCGCCGCCGGCCAGGATGACGACGAAACCTACGCCATCATCTGGAACCCGGCCGACTGACGGCCCCAGCTCCCGAAGTCCCCGCGCCACCGGCGCGGGGGCTCTTCGATCCCGAACAAGGCGCGGCCGGAGGGCGGCGAAAACTCCCGGCCCACTCTTCGCCCGTCCCTCAGACGCTCCCCTTCGCCGATCCTCGCTTCCGTTTTTCATCACGCGAAACGAGGATCATCATGGACGACGAAAACGAGCGCGCCGCCCGCGCCAAGAAGGGCAGTCCGTTTCTCAACACCGCGCAGGCCGCCTTCTATGTCGGCCTGTCCCAGCGGACTTTGGAGAAGATGCGGCTTGCGGGCCACGGCCCGCAATTTCGCAAGCACGGCCGCTTCGTCCGCTATCACATCGACGAGCTCGACTCCTGGTCGAAAGGCCGGCCGCCAGCCTCCGACTCCAATGAAAATCGCGCAGGCCGGTCATGATGGCGCGGCCTTCCCTGCACCTGATCGGCGGCGGCTTGCGGCGCGTTCGCGCGCGCAAGATGCTTGCCGCCGCGAGCATCGGCCTTGGCCTGATCTTGATCACCGCCTTCGCCAAACCGGTCCCGTTGCTGGTCTGGAATGCCTCGGCAAGCGCGCCGGTTGGACTCTATCGCCTCGGCCGGGGCGCGGCGCGCACCGGCGATTTCGTGCTTGTGCGCATGCCGAAAATGATTGGCCAGCTCGCCGACCAGCGCGGCTATCTGCCGCGCGGCGTGCCGCTGGTGAAGCGCGTCGCGGCACTCCCGGGCGAGCATGTCTGCGCCTTCAATGATGCGATCATCATCGGCGGCAAGATCGCCGCGCGCCGCCTCAAGACTGACAGCAAGGGCCGCCGGTTGCCGTGGTGGAACGAATGCCGGCCGCTTGCCAGCGACAAGGTTTTCCTGATCAACGGCGCGGCTCCCGATTCCTTCGACAGCCGGTATTTCGGGCCGGTGCCGGCCGAAAACATCGTCGGGAGGCTCGTGCCGCTATGGACCGAGTGACCCTCCTGGCGCTTGGCATGATCGCTGCCGCGCCATGCGCCTGTTCCGCCGCGACCGGCGCGCCGCAGGCCGTCATCTCCCAAGGTCCGCGGCTTGAACGATGGCAGCGCTTCGTATCGGAAGCAGGCCAACGTTTCCGTGTTCCCGAAAGCTGGATCTACGCCGTCATGGACGCGGAAAGCGGTGGGCAAACCATGCTCGACGGGCGGCCGATCATATCGCGCGCCGGCGCAATCGGTGTGATGCAGGTGATGCCCGGGACCTATAAGGAGCTGCGCGTCGAGCATGGTCTCGGGGCCGATCCGGCCGATCCGCGCGACAACATTCTGGCCGGGACCGCCTATCTGCGCGCCATGTTCGATCGCTTCGGCTTCCCCGGCCTGTTCGCGGCCTACAACGCCGGACCGGATCGCTATGAGGCGCATTTGCAGCGTGGAAGACCGCTGCCGAGAGAAACGGTTTTGTATCTCGAGCAGCTCGAGGCGGCAGGTGTTTCCGCCGGCGACATGGAGGCGTTCAAAGGCAAATCCCGTCCGCCGAAGGCGCCGGAAGTTTCCTCCGGGCGCGAGCTGTTTTTCCTGAAAGATGGCGTTCCCTGGAGCGGTTCGAGTGGCGGAATTCTGGTGCCGCTCGGGCCTCGGCCGGCGGGATCGTCGCGGCCGGACGGTCGGTGAGGGCATGCGTTCGTTTGGACTGGGGCGGGGGCGGAAGTGTGAACCGGGGCGGGGCGGAGGGCCGGGTTGGCGAAGGCAAGATAAAGGCACCGCCTCCGGGAGGCGGCTAAGTCCTTGTCTGCACATCGTTTTCCAAGGAGGCTCCCTCGAGCGGCTGGAGGTTATCTCACGCAAGCCGTTGATTTGGCTTGGTACCGGCAAGAGGCTCTGATGCAGGATGACGAATTCAGGCCGAGGCTCGGCAAAATTGGGTCGCGCGGCTCGAAGGACGGCAAACGCTATGCCGGTCAGCTCCGCGTCGCGATCAACCGCGCCGGCGGCAAGGCCGCGCGTGGCGGCCGCTTCACCGGCAGCCGCATGGGGCGCGGCGGGGCTGCGGCCGCCCTGCTGAAATCACGCGATCGCTACGCCGCCTTCCGACAGCGACGGGTTGTGGTCAAGGCGCGAGTGGTCAAGCTGGCGGGCAAGGGTGTCGACGGAGCGCGTGCGCACCTGCGCTATCTCCAGCGCGATGGCGTCACTCGGCAAGGTGAGCCCGGCGACCTCTACGGCGCCGACAGTGACCGCGTCGATGGCAAGGCGTTCATCGATCGTGCCGATGGCGATCGGCATCAGTTCCGTTTCATCGTCGCCGCCGAAGACGGCATCGAGTATGACGACCTCAAGCCACTGACCCGGCGCCTCATGGCGCAGATGGAAGAGGACCTCGGCACCAGGCTCGATTGGGTTGCCGTCGATCATTTCAATACGGGCCATCCGCATACGCACATCATCGTTCGGGGAAAGGACGACCGCGGCGAGAATCTCGTCATCGCTCGGGACTACATCTCCTCTGGTTTGCGTGAGCGCGCGTCCGAGCTCGTGAGTCTGGACCTCGGTCCCCGCAGCGATCGCGAGATCGAGCAGCGCCTGCGTCGGGAGATGGAGCAGGAACGCTTCACCAGCATCGACCGGCAGCTGCTACGTATGCGGGACGAGGATGGGTTTGTCTCGGCAGATGCCCGCGACGCGTTTCGCCAGACGTTGCATCAGGGCCGTCTGCGCAAGCTCGAGCGGATGGGTCTTGCTGCGGAGATCGGCTCGGGCCGCTGGCGCCTGGACGATGAACTCGAAGCAACGTTGCGTCGGTTGGGCGTGCGCGGTGATATCATCAAGACCATGCATCGCGAACTGACCAGCAAGGGACTCGCGCGCAGTGCCGCCGACGTGCTCGTCCACGACGCAGGACAGAATGCCGAGCCTGTCGTCGGCAGCGTGGTCGCGCGCGGGCTGGCAGACGAAATCCAAGACCGGCACTATCTCATCGTCGACGGCGTGGACGGCAAAAGCCATTACATTGACATCGGCAAAGGCGAGGCCACTGAACCGACGCCCGACGGCTGTATCGTCCGTGTCACGCCGCGGAGCACGGAACCCAGGCAGATCGACCGCACTGTCGCCGACATCTCCGCGGCCAATGCCGGGCGCTACAATGTCGATATTCATCTGAGGCAGGACACTTCCGCTACCGAACGCTTTGCTGAAACCCATGTCCGGCGGCTGGAGGCGATCCGACGCGCAACGGGCGGCGTCGAGCGGGAGCCGGACGGCACCTGGATCATTGCGCCAGACCATCTGGAGCGGGTTGCGCACTATGAGCGTCAGCGGGCGAGGGCCGAGCCCGTTGTCCTCGACAAGCTGTCGCCAATTCCCCTGGAGAAGCAGGTCGGTTTCGACGGCGCCACCTGGCTGGACCGGGAGCTGGTTTCCAATCAACCGACGGCCTTGCGCGACGCAGGCTTTGGCCGCGAGGTGCGGGAAGCGCAAACCCGACGGCAGCAGTGGCTCATTGCGCAAGGACTCGCGCATGAGGAGCAGGACCGGGTCGTCTATCGCGCTGGCATGATTTCCATCCTGCGTCAGCGGGAGTTGAACCGGATTGCCGGCCAGCTCTCGGAGGAGCTTGGGCTCGCCTATTTCGAAGCAAAGCCTGGGGGTCGGCTGGAAGGAAAGATGGTCCGATCGGTCGAACTCGCCAGCGGGAAATACGCCGTCATTGAGAAATCGCGTGAGTTCACTCTCGTGCCGTGGCGGCCAGTGCTTGACCGACATGTCGGAAAGGAGGTCTCCGGAGTCGTGGGCAGGGAGGGGATTTCTTGGACCATCGGTCGGCAAAGGAGCGGGCCGAGTGTTTCGTGACCTGATCGCATGAGGCGCTGCCGGCGTTGGTCCAAGAGGTCGCAATCACCGACAATAGTTAGCCGCCTAATCCAAATAGATCAGAGTCTATGGTGAGGTAAACGACTGATAGGGCAACATTATCATTCCTTTTAGGCGCGCGACAGGCTGTGCGTTTCGGGGCGAAATTGATGGCGGAAAGCGCACGGCCATTTTACCCTCGAAATCATGATTCGCCTCGATCCCGCGACCACCAGCCCCGCCACGCCGCCGACCGTTCCGGCCTGGGCGCTCGCCGTCAATGGTGTGCCGAGCGACGCCGACGCCGCCTTCCAGGCCGGCGCCGCCTTGGGCGCGCTCGACCCGCTTGCTCGCGCGCAGCCTGCCTGGGCCGGCGCCTGGCGCCAGCGGCTGGCGCTCAGCTGCGCGGCCGCCAGCATGCGGATCGCCGGCCGCGCCGAGGAGGAAGGTGCGTTGCGCGACGCCTGGCATCTGCGTCCGGCCGGCGCCGACCCCGGTCCCGCCGGCGCCATTTTTGGCGCCTGGCGGCATCTGGCGTTGCAGCCGCCCACCGCCGGCGTCGAACGGCTGGCGAAGTTGGTCGAGTTGCTCGGGCTCGCTTGGGACAAAGAGGCTCTCGCCGACCTGTGCGCGGCGATCGACGACCAAGTCCGCGGTGGCCGACCAGCGCCGTTCGCCGCGGCAGCAATCGCCGCCCGCGTCATCGCCATGCGGCCCGACTCCGAGCTTTTGGCCTGGTGGCTGGCCGACCTGGTGCTGGCGCAAAGCCTGCGCTGGCCGCGGTCGCTGCCGCTGTTGATGACGCAGGCTTTTGGCCCGGCCTTCCGCACCGACGGCGGCGGCACCCGCGTCCGACCGGGCGAAAAAGGTTTTGAGCGCGCGGTCTGCGTCGCGCTGGTTCAGGCGGCGGCCGGCGCCTGCCGGCTGGCCGCCGAGTTGTCACGTCGCGCCGAAAGGCTCCTGGGGGTGGCGCCAAAGCTGCGCGCCAAGGGCGCCGGCGATGTGATTTTTCTGCTGCTTAACGAAGACGTCGTCTCCGGTTCGCTGACGACGAAAAACCTGTCGCGTTTCGCGGCGCGACGGCTGTTCGAACGGCTGCAACAACTCGAGGCCGTGCGCGAGCTATCGGGCCGCACCACCTTTCGGCTGTTTGGGCTGTAGTGATGAGCCAAGCCTCCGTTCGCCGCAAGCCAGACGATCAGCCGGCGCTGCTCGACACCGAGCTCGAGCACCTGCCGCCAGAACTGCGCTGGCGCGAATGGATGGGCCGCGTCGAAGCGGTGATCTTTGCCGCCAGCGAGCCTGTGCCGCGCGAGGTGCTGGTGCGGGTAGTGGGAAGAAACTGCAATCTCGATTTGGTCATCGACGACATTCGCGCCGAGCTCGCCGGCCGCCCCTACGAACTGGTCTCGGTCGCAGGCGGCTGGCAGCACCGAACCAAAAAGGTCTTTGGCGACGCCATCAACGCCGCCTTCGGAAGTGCCACGGGCGAGGGGGCAAAAGAGCTGACGCAGTCGGAGGCGCTCGTGCTGATGTGCATCGCCTATTTCCAGCCGATCACGCGTGGCGAGCTATCGAGCTTCTTTGGCAAAGAGGTGTCGCGCGACCTGATCGGCGTGCTGCGCGCGCAGGACCTCATCGCCTCGGGGCCGCGCAGCCCGCAGCCGGGGGCACCCTACACCTATGTGACGACCAAAAATTTCCTGTCGCAGTTCGGGCTCGACACGCTGCGCCAGCTGCCGGATTTCGAGGCAGGATGCCGGGCTGCTCTCGAAAGAGAGGTTGTTGGCGAAGGATTTCATCGCCCGAACTTTTGTTAACGGAGACGATGCCGCCAACGTCTCTGACGAATAGATGACTTGGGATAGACATCGGAACATCCGGTCGGCGCCGGTTCAGGCTCGCTGCACTGGACAAAGCTCGTGGGCGTTTGAGGTCCATTCGCAAATGATCATCAAGCTCGTTCTCAGAAATTGCGTGCGTCAGACCAGAGGCCAGGAGCGAAACCAAGGGAACCGCAATGGGGCGAACTACTAATATGCCTCGGTATTGAATTGTGGCGTTTAGGCGGTAAGATTGCTGCCTCGGGGGGTAACATTCAAGATGTCGAGTGCTGTTCAAGTCTGGAACCCAGACGATTGGGAGCTTTTCGCTCTCAGCCTCCTTCAAGGCCGACATGGTCCGCTACACGTGCAGAAGATCCCGGCGGAACACAAAGGGGATTACGGAATAGACTACTATTGCACAAAGGAGTCGGTCGCGTACCAATGTTATGCGGTCGAAGAGCCTATAGATATTGCAACTCGGGCAGAACGCCAGAAGAAGAAGATAACGATTGATCTCGGGAAGCTTCTAAAAAACCATGCCGAAGTCGCGAAAATGTTTCACGAAGTTCCTATCAGGCATTGGGTTTTGATAGCGCCCCTCCATGACAGCAAAGAAGTCAATCTTCACTGTGCGAAAAAGACGAAGGATCTGCGAGGTGCGGGTTGCGTAGCGCTGGATGCGGAAATTGAGGTGATGATCCAAGATCCGAGTGCTTTCCCCGGCGACGCCGTGGCCATGGGCATGTCAGCCCTCTCGAAGGTGACCTTGTCCATCCCTACTCCCTCCCAGTCGGAACTTGCTACCTGGGTAGCCGGCTCGTCCAACCTTTTGGCTAACGCTACGCAGAAACTCAAGAAGCGGGCCAACCCCGACGAACTTGACGCTGTCGTGGGTGAAGCAGTGAAATCCTTTCTCACGGGTAACGCCTTACTCGACGCCTTGCGGTCTGGTTCGCCCGACCTTCATGAGAAGGTCATGTCTGCAATTAGGAGCCGAGCTCGGCGTTTACAATTTGCAGGACCGCAGCGAGGTGGATCGGCGGGAGAAATACTCCATGCGGAACTCGATGCGCTAATCTCGGCAATGCAAGCGGCAGCACCGAGTCTTTCCGCTGAGAATGCCGAACAAATTGCCTATGGCTCGATCTGTGAGTGGATCATGCGTTGTCCTCTGGATTTCCCCAATGCCCAGTGAGTCAAGCCTTCGCAACGCTATATTGGGCGGCTCATTCACCTACATAGCGCGTCCTGATCCCGTTCCTGGCGACCTACGCATGTCATGGGGCATGGCTGTGCTTATCTTGGCGCTGTTCCACAGCCGCGGCAAGAAATCCAACTTTCAGAAATTACAGTTTCTGGCTCACTCCGTCCGGCTGCCAGAGGGTCGTGAGGAAGTTCGCGGTCTACTGGCTGGGAAATATCGGGCAACGGAGGTTTCCGTCCGCGTAGAGCCGTCACTCAACCGCGCCGTAGCCTTCGCACATGCTCTAAAGCTGGTGAAGATTGACAAGGGAACGTCAGTGTCTCTCACCGATGCGGGGGCGAAAATGGCCAAGGCAATCTTGGAGGAAGGGGAGTCGTTGACGGAGGAAGCTCGGTTCTTGAACGAGGTGGCACCTCGAGTAACGGATGCGCTGATGAAGCGCGTTTGGCGACTGGAGGATCTCCTGTGACGCTGCGCTTTCGACGCCTGAGACTTCGGGCGGTAACGTCCGATGGCGTATATGGCGCTGATGTTCCCTTCGCCTCCGGTCTGACCGTGCTGTGGGCCGATAACACGAAGGGAAAGTCTACCTGCATGCAGGGCATGCTGTATGCTCTTGGGTTGGAGCGGATGCTGAGCCCACGGCGCGAAATCCCTTTACCGCACGCCATGACGACCTACCTGAACACCGACGACGATAAACGTATCGAGGTTCTCGAATCGAGTGTGTCCCTGGAGATCGAAAACGGAGACGGGCAGGTCATATCCGTAAATCGCGCAGTGAAGGCGAGCACCGACACGCGCCTTGTCACGGTTGATTTCGGACCTGCGCTTTCGGAAGGAGCAACGGGGCTCAAGCAGCAAAACTTCTTCGTTTTGGATCCTGGTGCGGCCCAGCGAGAAGACGGATTTCATCACTTCCTTGAAGGCTTTTTAGGATGGCGACTGCCGCAAGTCAGAAGGTACGACGCGCCAGAGACAAAACTGTATCTGGAAACCGTCTTTCCGTTGTTCTGGGTTGAGCAGAAGTTTGGCTGGACGGCGGTGCCGGCTGCGATTCCAACGTATATGAGAATTCGAGAGGTTCATAAGCGAGCGGTCGAGTTTATCATGGACCTCGACGTCTACAAACTTGAGGTACAGCGAGAGCGTCTCGCCGAACGCATCGCAGCGAATTCAAAAGAGTGGTCTGTCATCAGACAAGAGCTCGACCGATTCGTTGCGCGGGGAGGTGGACGGGTCGCGGCATTGAGCGAAAGCCCTGTCGCGGATCCCGCTGCATTGTCGAACGCTCATGTACAGATCGTTGAGGGGACCGAATGGCTGCCGCTGGGAGCCATCGTCACACAACTCAGAGCGAGTATCGCTGAGATGGCCGCCAAAGCGGTGCCAATGGTAGAGGAACACTCGGAAGAAGTGGCGCAACGGCTTCAGCTGATTACGCAACAGGTCGACCAGCTAAACGCCGAGCGAATACGAATCCATGGCATCCAGCAGCTGAAGCTGGCCGACATGCAGTCACTACAGCGGCGGATCATCGTTCTCGATGACGATCTGCAGAAAAATCTCGATGTTCAAAGATTGCAGCGCTACTCAGGTGTCACCGCTGCGTTGACTCCCGATAGATGTCCAACCTGTGAACAGGCGCTCGTTGACATACTGCTGTCTCAGGAAGCGGTTTCTGCGGTCATGCCAGTCTCCGACAACATAGAGTATATTCGGTCGCAAAAAAAAATGTTCGAGGATATCCTGGTCAGAGAAGAGGCGGAGGACAGTGCGCGGCGAGATCAGCTCTCGGCAGTGAGCCGCAATCTAATTGATTACTACTCCCAAATCCGGCTTCTTCGGTCAGAATTGGTAGCGCCAGGATCAAACCCATCCGCAGCTATCATTGAAGAGCGCATCCGAGCTGAGGCACGGATGCGGGACCTCGAGGCCTTGCAGGCGGTATTTGAAGAAGCCCTAGACCGGCTTGGCACTTTGCAGGACGCATACGGAAAACTTCTGCAAGAGCTTGCGGAGATTCCGAATGAAAAGCTGTCTCAGCGCGACCGGGACAAACTAACTCTCCTAACGGGGCTTGTGCAGAGCCAGGCAAAGGATTTTGGTTTCAGCACGTTCTCCCCCTCTGAGCTGTCGATTTCGGAAGATAGCTATAGGCCCGAGAAAGAGGGGTTCGAGATCGGCTTCGAAACGTCCGCGAGCGACGCTATCAGACTGAAGTGGGCCTACCAGCTAAGTCTGCTCGAACTTGCGACCGGGAAGCAAACCAACCACCCAGGGATGCTGGTATTCGACGAGCCGCGTCAACAGTCATCATCTCGACCAAGTTTTCAGAATCTCTTGGCTCGGGCTGCTCGCGCCAAGAAACGCAATCAGCAGGTCATTTTCTCAACCAGCGAAGACTTGGAAACGCTCGAAGGGATAATCGCCAGAATCGACTGCGAACGGGTCATCTTTCCAGGCTACATCCTGCAAAAGCTAAGCTAGACCACTATTCCAGTTATTACAGTGCGTGTTTCATAAACCCTCGAGGATCCCCCCAAGGCGCGATGTTTGAGCGCCTTTTTCCGAGATGGCGTTTTGATTTATCGTTCAAGTTCTTTTTAGATAGAAATAATTGCGCTTCAAACCAACCTTGCTACAATTCTCCGACTCCAGGGGGTCATCACTATGCCGAAGAATATTGTTGTCTGTTGTGACGGAACGGGCAACGAAATTGGCGTGAACATGTCAAATGTGCTTAAGCTCTACAGGGCGCTTGAGAAAAATGACCTGCAGGTTGCCTACTACGATCCCGGCGTCGGGACCTTGGGTCAAACAGCGACCTGGGGCCGCATCAGCCAGAATGCCAAGGGCGTTTTGGGTCTGGCTACAGGATACGGCTTGGACAGTGACGTGCTGGAAGCCTATCGCTTCCTGGCAACTCACTACGCCGAGGGCGACAGCATCTATCTTTTCGGCTTCAGCCGAGGTGCCTACAGCGTGCGGGTATTGGCAGGGTTCATCTTCCTTCTAGGCCTGCTACGACCTGATCAACTGAATTATGTCGGATACGCCTTCGCGGCGTACAAGCGCGCCGCTATGGACCATGAGGATCTATCGGTGGCATGGCATTTTCGCCGAATCGTTGGCGGTAGGATGGTGCCTATCCGATTCGTCGGTGTTTGGGAGACGGTGGCTTCCGTCATCGTTCCTCGTCCCGACCGCTTTTATGTTCCGAGTTTGCAGGCGCTTCCCTATACACTCCAGAATCCCGGCGTTGAGACGTTTCGGCAAGCCATCGCCATCGACGAATGCAGGCGTATGTTTCGCCTGCAGATCTGGAAAGAGGGACAATTATTCCGACCTGACCGTTTTTCGACATCGGATCCTCCCAAGCAGGATGCTCGACAAGTCTGGTTTGCCGGTTGCCATTCAGATGTAGGAGGCGGCTTCAGCGAAGAAGAGAGTGGTCTGTCGAAATTTCCTCTGCGATGGATAATCGATGAGGCCGTCGCCTGCGGGCTTAAGGTGGGCGCGACCATAGTCGGTCACCTGGTGGAAGGAAAGCCGACCAAAGGCGGCGAACACATATACGTAGCTCCTGACCCTGGCGCACATCTTCATCCGTCGGCAACAGGTGCTTGGCGCATCCTGGAGTGGCTACCCAAAAGCGCACGGCGACGTGAATGGCCAGGGCGCCGCTCAATCCTTGGCGTCTATCTGCCGCGATGCGAGCCGCGTCTTATCCCCGATGGCGCGCAACTCCACCAATCGGTCCTTGACCGAATGGCTTTGGTGAAGACCTATCAGCCGCAAAATCTCCCACCCAGATACGAGATTGTCCAATGATGCCCGGACTTCCTACGGCAGTTTCCAAGGAACAATGTGCGCCCTACCTTTCCGTTTCGCTTTACAAGGTCAGCGGCGGGACAGGCGCCGCGCCCGAGGTGCTGTTGGCTGCGATCCGGGACGCGGCGAAGGAGTCCGCGGAAAAGGCAAGCCTGGCCTTTCCCGATGCCCAAGGAACGGCGGTCGAGGTGGATGGCACCACAATCGCTTGGACACGCTATGTCGATGAGCGCCCGCCAAGCTGGCTCGTCGACGGAGATCTCAGGGACCTGGTCAACCATCTGGTCGTCGTGGCAAGGCGTGAGACACTTTTTGCGCTGGCGTTCTCCGACAATGGGCTCAGAAGTGCGATCGCAAAGAAGATCGCCAGTGCCGCAGCCGGCCCCTTGTCTTTGATCACCCGCTTGACGCCAACCGAGATCAACAAGGCCTTTGTTGAAGGCCGGGTGCGTACGCTTTGGCTGACGGGTACTCATCGCCGAACCGCGATCAAACCGGATTCAAAGATCCTTTCCGGCTTGGAGCTTGAGTCGTCACTCGATCCGCTTGGAGATCAGAGCTATTTCTTCAGTTCAGTTCGCAGCACGGTTAAGCTGTCCGAAAAACTTGCCAGCACCGTCGTCGGCGCAAGTCCAAGCGCCGGCAGGATCTGGACCGGTCCCAGCAGGACCTGGGACGAGTTCACGACCGGTCTTAATCTGGTCCTGCGCCGAGCGGCCGACTACATGGACGATACTTCTCGTTCCGAGACTCCGATCCCGATTGTCGCTTCTCCCTTGACCAGCCTGGCAAACGTCGAGCGCGCCTATGATGTTGCCATCATCGTGCCCGAACAGATTCACCACGGGGAGTCTGACGCCGCCAAGGATGAATCGCGATGGCTGCAGCAGTTTGGCGATACGGCGCGGTTTGAAGTGACGGCGGCAGCAGGAGGCCCAAATTTCGAGGCTGACGTCTACTGGGGCGATACGAAGATAGGGCGCCTGTCTTACGAGTTCCATCAGGGGCCGCGAGGCGACGTTCGAGCGAAAATAACCATCGTCAAGGAGCAGGGCAGCAAAGATGTGGAAGGTGAAGTTTCGAAAAAGCAGAAAGCCGAGATCCTGAAAATCTGCCGGGACGCCGACAACATAACGGTCTACTTCGACACCGGCCACACATTCTCGCGCGGTCACATCTATGAGACTAGGTTTCGCGATGCCAGATTTGAGGATTGGGAATGGGTCCCGATGTGGCCCGACAAGACGGAATACTGGCAAGAGAAGCCGCTGGACGGCAAGCGGTTTGCCGTGGAGAACACCGGCAATGAGAGCGACAAGTCCCTGTTTGGCCTGATTGCTCGGCACTGGCCGAATCTCAAGTCCCGCGGCCAGCAGACCGGCTGGCTTGTTTGTGACGACGGGGCTGGTGAATCGGCAGACTTCATCCACATCGACGATAAGGTGAAACCTTCGCTGCTGACCCTTATTCACGCCAAGGGCAGCGGTTCGGGCAAGGACGGTCGGGACATATCGGTGTCCGACTATGAAGTGGTTGTCGGACAAGCTGTCAAAAACCTTCGTCACGTCGATAGGGGGTTGCTTCTGGCAAAGCTAAAAGCAAATGGCAGCGGAGTGCTGAAGGACGCCGTCTGGCACAACGGCAAGCGGCTCAAGAACAGAGACAGCTTCCTCGCCATGCTTGCGAAGCTGGGATCAAACCTGGAGACAAAGGTGGTTGTGCTACAACCGCGCGTTCGTGAAACGGTCTTAGAAAACGTCCGCGAGAAAATGAACAAGGACGATAAGACCAGCGCCGCAGTTCGCCGGGTGCGGCAGCTCGATGCGCTCCTGCTAGCGGCTAGAGCGAATTGCTTTTCATTAGGCGCGAAGTTCGCGGTCATCGCCGACGCGGACCGCAAACGCGGATCGACCCCGCCAGCGGGCCGCAAGCGACGTTGATTGCAACGCCCGTGGCCGAAACAAGTTTACGGCAGCACTTCGCTTCACCCGCCCAGCAGGGCACAACCCACGCCGGAAACGAACTCAAAACTGGATAGAAACTGGGGGCAACGTCAAATGCTACAAATTTCGGACAACACTTTGGACCGCAGCTGTGCCTCAGCCAAAACGATGTTCACTCTGTGTGCTCCGAAAGTCGCATAAAGGGCAGTATGGAAGTCACGCCGGCTGATCCATTAACCTGCGGTATGAGTTGGCGCATTCGCCTCGTTTCTCAACTTTTCAAGTCGGGATCGGCAGATGCGCTCCGTGCTATCGATCAAATCCCCAGCGCGATCAGAAAGCCAGATAACGGCCTCACGGGTCACCTCGAAATGAGGCGAGTACCGTGCCTTCACGTAGGCTTCGTTGATGATGTTAAACCAGGCAACGAAGCGTTGCTGGTCACGAGGCCACACCTCAGCAAGCTCATGGGCTTGGTCCTCTGCGAGGCTGCGGAGAAATTTGATGTTGTGGGAAGGGGGAGAATAATTCGTAAGGGTGAGCAGCAATCCAGCATACGCATGCTCAATCGACTGATGCAAAAGAAACGCACTGTCGTTGAGCATATTTGCTGCTTGAGCCGTGTTTGCCAGAAGAAGGTTGTTCCTGGCCCTTTGAAAGCGGACGGAGTGCCCTATCGCGAGTTTGTACTCCTCCTTTGCGTTCAACGGTTTTGGAATCGTCAGCGGCTCGTCGTCCAGCTCATAGAGGACTATTCCATCACGGCGGATATCGACGAAGAAATACTGCCCCTCATGCAGGGCGGTGTTCACCTCGCGGCGTGAGTGCACGATGAAGCTTACTGGAGTGTCGATCTCCCGCATCAAACGGTCGGCCGCTGCCTGCCAGTAGGAGGCGAAATCGGTCAGCTTTCGATTGTTGACGACAATCAGGAGATCGAAATCGGAACGGTAGCCCTTCCTGGTGTGCGGCTCGTCGACCCAGCCGCCGCGGGCGTAGGACCCGAAGAGAATGATCTTCAGGATGCGGCCCCGCTTCTTGAAATCGGCCGTTGCGCCCTTTAGCGCGTCGTCGAATTCCTCAAGCAGCACCTCCACCGTCCTGGTCAGCTCACGCTGCTTTGGCGGCGGCAGATGATCGATGCTGGATTTCATAAACAACGGCTGGCTGCCCACTGCATCTGCATAGCTGGAAAACACCACGAATCTCTATAGTGGCCTGTCGGACCAGGCGGAGCAACGCAAATATCCTTCTGCTTTGTGATGATTTGTTGCGTGTATGTGAACAGCATGGCAAAACGCAACATCTTTGCAATGGATCAGTCCTCCGGCGCCGGCAAAGTTTCATCCATACGCCTCGTTCCCATGGTCCCGGATGACGCCAAAAACTGCCTCGGCCTGCCTCTGGGCGACAAGCTCCGCCAACGATGGCCAGTTCTGGTGGCGGTGGATGGCCTTATCCGCTGCCCGTCGCACTCGATTGTGGCCGAAATCACATTCACCACCTCGCGCATCCGACCCTGCAGCCGCTCGATGACAGGTTATGAGCCGGTTGGGATGCGGCTGGAGCTTTCCGAGGACCAAGCCGACAAACAAGGGGTTGTCACCTTGATCAATTCGCGGCGCCAAGCAGAGGCGCTCGCTTGCCTATAGCCAACCTGAGCGACTCGACAATCTCCTCGGGAAAGCCGCGGTGCAACGAGGAGATTACCGTCTCGAACTGGCTTTCGGCATTTGCGGCAACGTCTTCGAAAAGTTTGCGCATGACAGGCGTCCCCACGCCGGCCATCTCGGCAGTCTGCATCAAGTGGCGGGGCACAATTTCGTTTACCGAATAATGCCGGTTCTTGCCGACTGACATTGCCAGCTTGAATTTCTTGCGAGGGATCTGTCGGGCATCAAGGCTGGGCTGCGCGGTCAGTACGTCATAGAGGGGCGTCATCCGAAACCGCCCGCCGGGCCCGAGATAAATACTGAAGTTCTTGGCGTGCCCATCGGTCGCGCCGATCAGCCAGAATACAACGCAGGCGCGCAGGAAAACAGCGATGTCGCCCTCTGGCGTATCGCTGCCTTTCAGAAGCTCGATAATCTCGACCACGCCAGGACCGCCCTCGGACTGATATTTGCGCGTGGGTGGCACTGACAGCGCTTGACAGATATCTTCCTGCGGCAGGCGAAGCAGGCGACCGTCCCTGGCCCACAGCCGGTCGAATCGCTCGACGATCAGCGTGCGACGCTGGCCGAAATCGGCAATTTCTGCCCGGGCGGCAGGAACGCCGAACGCCTCGAGGAGCTTGAGGCACAGATATTCGTTCTCGACGCTGTTGGAAAGGTCGATGCCGTTGGGCAACCGCCCGATCTGTGGTTTCAGGATATGGGTGGTCGCCGCCGTGCCAATCGGCTTGAACCAGCGCCCCCCCTTGCGCAAGAGCGCCGTCTTTTCCTGGGCGCCGGCGATTGAAATGCGGAAATCTCCGTCCTCTCCGAGGCCGAGAGGAGCGGCGGTAAGGTTCTCGATTATTCCAGCGACGTCATTTTTGCTAACGAGCTTACCCTCACTGCTGCCCGGAGTGCCCGGATCGACGCCATCGGGAAGGAACTGCAGCGCGCCGACGCAGTCGTGGCCGAGGGCGGCGAGCATGCTGTAGGCGTCGGTGCCTTCCGCGCCGACGCGTTCGGCAACGCGTTTGCGGATGGCCTCGTTGTCAGGAAGCAGATTATCGAAGACGTTGATCACAGGCGCGCCGATATAGCGGTCCTCCCGCAAGGGAAGCGAGAGCGAGACCGGGAAGGTGCCGCGCCATTGAAGCCATTCGCCAGCGTACCGGAAGTCTATGGCGCCAGTCGATTCCCTGCGCAGCATACCAACCAGGCGCCCGTTCAGGAAAACATTGAGCGGCGGGTGAACCGGCCGTCGCGCCATCAGAACAGGTCCTCGATCTCAGCGGCGCTGCCTTTGCTGCGTGGTCGAACGACAAGTTCAAGGTCGAGGGCGTAGAGAGCAGCCATCAAGGTACTGAGCTGCACCGCTGGCTCGCCGGCCTCAAGGCGGGACACAGTGGCCTGGCGCAGGTGAATTTGCTTGCCTAGCGCTTCTTGTGTGAGGTCGGCCTGTCTGCGGGCGCGACGCAGAATGGCGCCGAGTTGCTTTTCGTTACGAGCGATCTGGTCGGTCATGATAAGCCTCCAGAGCCCCACATACGCATTCGCGTATGTTATGTCAATATACGCGGTCGCGTATTAATTGCTATAATACGCAAACGCGCATAAATCTGCCTAATACGCGATCGCGTATGAAGCCTGCTGCTGAACTACGGAATCAGGAGCTAACAAACTTTCTCTGCGACGCGAAAAGTGTCATCGCCAATGGCCGTTTCGCGTCTCACCGCAGGTGTTCAAACTCGGTACCGCTGCGGACGGGGACGGAGCGCATCGCGCTCTTGGGAGTCTCCGCCCCGTGGGACGCTGATGTCAGGTACCGCGGTCTGATGGGTAAGCGGCTCCCGGCGGCGCACGCCCGTGCGGCTGGGCTGATGTGGTGCTGGAACTGATTGGATCTGTCTAGCGGAAAGCTTCGCAAACCTTCCGCTAGCTGCTGACGAAGGCATGGCTTGATGGCGTCGTGCCCACCGGTTTAGAGGAAAGGCAGCCGTTATGTCGCCACGGCCCATGTGCGCGAGACAGAATGCCTGGCTGCGATTTGGGGTCCACGGCCAAGCCGCTGTGAACTCGGGCCGGGTGCCGATGCTACAAGCTTACTCAGCTGGCCTGCCGGTATGCCTGGACTGGTCGCGCCGAATCCAGCAGCTCCTCCTCGGTCGTCCTGCCGGATTCGAACAGGTTGACCAGCATGACCGCCGTCGCCTCGGCATCGGGTGAACCTGGCTGGCAACCGCGCTCCGCGCACAGAACATCGAAAACGCGCTTCAGCACGTCCAGGTCTTCCGGGTTGATTGAGGTGCTTTTGCATCTCTCTGCCTCCTTGGTGGCGGGCGAGAGAATGATGATCGCTCCCAGCAGCGATGCCCGTACAAGTGGCCGCTGACTGACTTAACATACGCCCTTCGCAATGAGGCTGTCTGTAAACTTTGATGTAGCGGGGCCCGAAAAAGTTTCGGGAGCAGTATGGACTCTGGCGAATAAAATAGGAACGGATTCCTATATCGATTTCAGCCGGAGAAATCCAAAGCCAGCCCGCCATATAGATGCCGACACCCAGAGCGTGGGCGGCCGGTTGGGTGCAGTCGAGCAGCCGCTGATCGCGTCAGCAAGGCGCGCAATCTTGCCATGCGTTCCGGTTCACGCCAGCAGCGTCCCTGGCTTTCCGTCGTGCTTTGTAGGGCACGAGCGGCTGCATCGATTGCTTTTTTCTGGGCTAGGTTGCTCCGGACATCCCAACCGCCAAGCTCATCTCGGGGAAGGTGCCCACGAGCCTCGTCGCCTACACGACACTCGCGGAACCAACCGAAGCCCTTAGCGGGCGAACGGAACGATATCGAGTCGGGTACTCGCGCGCTCTAAGGCGGCCATGTAACCGTCGCGACATTGGACTGGAATGACAGTCCAGAGATAGCCGCCGGCAGCCATCATGACGTTCATCAGGAACCGTCTCATACAGCCTTCCCATCCACTGTTGCCGAAGGTCGCCCGACTTTGCTACCGAAACCAAGATGTCTTTTGACCGCTCATCGTGACGGTCGAGCGCCTTCGTTCTGGTGCCGGCATCTGCCCGAGCTTGTGTTCGGGTCCGGGAGCGCTAAGCATGGCATTTCGATTTATCCATACGGCCGATGCCCATCTCGACTCGCCGTTGCGCTCGCTTGCGCTGCGCAATCCCGAGCTTGCCGAGCTGGTCGGAGATGCCAGCCGTCAGGCGTTCATCGACATCGTGGATTTGTGCCTAGCGGAGCAGGTTGATGCGCTTGTGATCGCCGGCGATCTTTACGACGGCGACCAGACCTCGATGAAAACGGCACGCTTTTTTGCCTCCCAAATGACGCGCCTCCATCAAGCCGGCGTCAGGGTCTACATGATCCGCGGCAATCACGACGCCATGTCGCGGATTACCAAGCAGCTCGTCTTGCCAGACACGGTGACGATCTTTGGCGGCCGCTGCCAATCTGTGGTGCAGCCTGGCTCGGGGATAGACGTAGCGTTCCATGGACTGAGCTTCGCCAGCCCCAAAGCGCCCGAAAGCCTGCTGCCCAAATATGCTGCTCCGCAGGAAGGCTATGCCAACATCGGCATCATGCATACGAGCCTGGCTGGTTCCCCGGGCCATGACGTTTATGCACCTTGCAGCGTCGCCGATCTTCACGGCCACGGCTTTGACTATTGGGCGCTTGGCCATATCCACGTTCGCCAGGTCTATTCCGGCGCCAGCACGCTCGTGATGCCAGGGATTCCTCAAGGGAGGGACATCAATGAGGCGGGCGAGAAATCGGTCACGCTGGTCACCATTCTTGACGATCGCTCCGTGGAGATCGAGGAGAGGCTCACCAGTGTCGCGCAGTTCGAGCGGGTGAGTGTCGATCTGACCGGGACGTCCGAATGGAGCGAGGCGGCTATCCGCGTCCGAGCAGGGCTGGAACAAGCCCGCGAGGTCGCCAGCTCGCGCTACCTTGTTGCCCGCCTTCGCCTGGTCGGCACTTCCGCTCTTTCATGGTCGCTGATGCGCGACCGGGACCTGGCGCTCGCAGAAGCCGGGCAGACAGCGGAGCAGTTGGGCAACACCTGGGTGGAGAAGCTGGAGCTTGATCTTTCGGATTCCGTTATCGGGGCCTTGGAAGATGTCGCCGATCCTACCTTGGAACTCGCGCAGTCCATGCGCGCCAATGCGGCATCAGAAGCATTTCGGTTGGAAGCGCGCGAATTCGTGTTGAAGACGATCGCGGACCTGCCACCCGATGCGCGGGGCTTCGTCGGCAAGGACGAAGCAGGGTTCGAACAATTTCTCGACGATGTGCTTGCCGGAAGCGTTGACCTAGTCACGGCCCGGCTCAAGGCAGGTGCGACGCGATGAGATTGCGGCGCCTCGACCTGACCCGCTACGGCAAGTTCACCGATAACGCGATCGACTTTGGAGAGAAGCCGGCTTCAGGCCCAGATTTTCACATCGTCTTCGGCCTGAACGAGGCAGGCAAGTCGACCGCGCTTTCCGCGTACCTTGATCTGCTCTTCGGCATCGAAGAGCGCAGCCGCTACAATTTCCTGCACGACTATAGCTCGATGCGCGTCGGCGGGCTGCTCGAATTCGCGGGGCAGACGCTTGCCGTTTCGCGCACCAAAAGTCGCAGCAACTCACTGCACGATGCCGAAGGCCGGCCACTCAGCGAAATTGCCATTTCGGCGCACCTCGCGGGTTTGTCACGCGATACCTACAGCAGCATGTTCTCGCTCGATGACGAGACGCTGGAAGCGGGCGGCAAGGCGATCCTTGAATCGCGTGGCGATCTCGGCAAGCTTCTCTTCACCGCCAGCGCTGGCCTCGGACATGCCAGCGATGTCTTGGCCGCGTTGGAAACAGAAGCAGATGGGCTTCACCGAAAGCAAGCCCAAACCACCGAAATCGCGCTGCTGAAGAAACGGTTCGCGGAACTCAAGTCACGCAAGGAGACGATCGACACGCTGGCCTCGACATTCGAGGCGCTCGAGACGGAACGGGCCGAGGCTCAGGAGAAGTATGACCGCAGCCTGGCCGAACGCGCGGCGTTGTCGGCGCGGCTCGCCACGATCGAGCGATATGCGCGCGCCGCACCGCTCCTTGCCGAAGTCAAACGCAAGGCAAGCAGGCTGGCCGACCTGCCGGACATGCCGTCTCCTGCCAGGACCTGGAGTGGCAGCGTCGCGGAATTGATCGATCAGGATGCACGCTTAAGAACCCGTCTCCAGGCCAATGCCGATGAGATCGATCGTGCAAAGGCAAAGATCGAGGCAATTGCGGTCGACGAAGCCGTGCTGGCGATCTCGGAGCAGGTGCGAGGACTTGCCGACCGCAAGGCGCGCTACCTATCCGCGGGCATGGACCTGCCGACCCGCAAGATGGAGGTCCAACTGCTCGACCAGACGGTAGAAAACTGTCTCGCCGCGCTTGGAAGGTCGGCCGAACAGGATCCGCCCCGACTCATCCTGCCGGCCGTTGTGGTCGGCACGCTTCGCACCATGGTCGAACAGCGCTCCGGCATCACGACGAGCCTGCGGATGGCCCGCGATGAGGCCGCTGCCGCGCTTGATGGGTTCAATGCGGCGCGAGGCCGCGTTGGCGAGGAGAGGGCGGTGCCCGAGCCCGCAAGAGCCAGGCTGATGGCAGCTTCCTCGGAAGCCAAGGCCAGTGGTCACAAACGCGAAATCGCAGAGGCGCGGGAATTCGAGGACGAGCGGCAAACAAGACTGGCCGATGCGATGCGGCGCCTTCGGCCGTGGTCGAGAGATGCGGAGGCGCTTTCGAAGATGTCTCTCCCAATGCCGACGCAGATGGCTGCCTGGAAGAAGCTGGCCGCCGACCTTCAAAGGGACAGGGCAGTCTATTCCGACCGTCTGGCCGAGCATGAACAAAGCCGGATCTCGATGTCGGCTCGTCTGGCCGCTGTCCGCGCGTCGGCCGACATCGCCGACGATGAGACAGCCGCAGCCATTCGCCGTGATAGGGACGAGGCCTGGCGAAATCACCGGCTGGACCTCACGGTCGAAACCGCACACGTGTTTGCCGCAGCTCTGGCCTGGGACGATCATGTCGGCGCGGCGCGCCTGGCTCATGCCGGCGAGCTCGCGGACCTGCGTGCAATCAAGCAAAAGGCGACCGAAACCGAAGCGGCGATAGAGCGCGTCAGTGCCCAGCTCGGCGAGCTGGACAGGCGCGCTGAAACGGCCGCAATTGAAATTGGGCAAATGGCCTGCGCCCTGCTTCAGGATTGCCAGGCGCAGTCGCTCGACCTTTTGATCGGACTTCTGGAGGAGCGGCTGTCCGCGCGCGCCGACGCGCTTGGCGCCTTTGACGACATTCTGCTCGCACGCGCAAGAATTGAACGCGGGACAGCCGAAGGAGAGCGGATCCGTCTCGGGCTGGCCTCGGCTCTTCGAAGCGTTGGAATTCAGCCGGAAGCCGGTGAGGTTCTGGACGCCATGGTTGTCTCCGCCGACCGCTTTCTCGACAGACAGGCGAAGGTCGATGCGGAACGAGCGGAGGCGCTAAGAAGCGTCGCTGCGAAGGAAGAGGAGTTGGCCGTCAGGCGGCTCGCTGTTGAAATAGCCGAGCGGCGAGATGCTGCATGGCAGGCCGAGGTCAATGAAACGCTGAAGGGCACCTGGCTCGAAGACGGCATCGCCGGAACCGGGCTTGGCAACGTGCTCGATCAGCTCTCGGAGCTCTCAAAGGCTCTGCAGGATCGTGAGGCCATGCGTACCCGCATAGGCAAGATGGAGGCGGACAGGACTGGCTTTGCAGAAGAGGTGGCTCGGCTTGGTGCGCAGGCCGTGGATCCATCAAACGAGGAGGCGCCGGAACAGGTGAGCGCCAGGCTGACCGAGCGCCTAGAAAAAGCTGATCGTTCCCGTGAGTCGAGGGCGAATCTCCTACTTGATGTTCAGAAGTTGCAAGACGTTCAGAAGGCATTGAACGCCGAGATCGCGGCACACGAAATAACCAAGCAGCAAGTGCTCGATACTTTCGGGGTGAAAACTCTGCCCGAAGTCGCTGAGCGCGATGAACGGCTTCGCGAGCGAGACGGCCTGCGGAGCGCAATGGCCGAGCTTGAAGAACGATTGATGAGCGAGATTGCCCTGGATGACTTCACCCAGGCGCGCTCATTGCTGGAGAACGTCGATCTCGATGGGCTGGCAGTGGAAAAGGCCGAAATCGAGCGGCGTCTCGCCGACCTCGATGAAGCCCTACAACAGCAACTCGTCCGCCGTGCCCGGGCGACGGACAAGCTCGATGCGATTGGCGGCGACAGCCAGGTCGCCCGGATCGATGCGGAGCGCCGGACGGTTCTTCTCGAAATCGAGGAGAAGGCTGCCCGCTATATCGAGTTGAAGCTCGGCGTCATGTCGGCAGAAAGCGCGCTACGGGTCTACCGCGAACGTCACCGGTCCGGAATGATGAGCCAGGCGTCCGACGCCTTCGCCCTGATCACGCGCCGCCAGTACACAGGCTTGACGACCCAGCCTGTAAAGGCCGGCGAGGTGCTCATTGCCACGCAGCGGGATGGCCAATCGAAGGTCGCCGACGCTCTGTCGAAAGGCGCGCGTTTTCAGCTCTACCTGGCTCTACGGCTTGCCGGATATTACGAGTTTGCCAAGCTCAGGCCGTCTGTTCCGTTCATCGCTGATGACATCATGGAAACCTTTGACCATCTCCGGTCGGAGGAAGTTTTCCGACTGTTCAGTGAGATGGCAAATGTGGGCCAGGTGATCTACCTCACGCATCATCAACACCTGTGCGAGATTGCGAAGTCGGTTGTCCCTAACGTGGCCATCCACGAGCTCCGGTAATTCAAACGGCATTGTTGCTGGCGCACGTTTTCGAAAAAGTGGAATCACCAATGACCGCTTTGCGCCTCATCTCGGCCATAGGAACGGACGTCGCCCAAACCTGAAAGCGAACGGCAGCTTACCGCTTAGTGCGAACCGTAATCGGAGGCCGGCAGACCGCCCATTTGAGACGATCTCTCAACTCGATCAATCGCGTCAATGGTTTTGAGAGACGCGATGGCGAAGGCGTTTCCCAACAGCGTCAATTGCTGATCGCGTGTGATATTTAGCGAGCCCGCAAAACGGGCTCGCTCGAAGCTTGTCGCGCATGGAGATCGAAGCATCAAGTCTCGAGATCTTCTTTTTGCCTCGCTCAAGACCAAGCTGGGGCAAAGCGTTGGAGGCAGGACCACGTTGCCACCCGGCAGAATGCTCCGCGCTCTCATTCGGCTGAAGCTCTTCCTATCTGGGCCTGGCTTCTTGGGTCAGCCAACCATGAACCGCGAGCTGAAGGGGAGGCTTCCTGCTCCTACTGCCTTGGGTGAATGCTCGATGTTGCCCGCGACAGCGGCTATGTCAGGTACGGCCTGTTCCAGGTCGCGGCAGATTGCCTTGCAGACCGCCTGCGGCGCGTAAGAGGACAGGACGACCGAATTTATCGGCACGAATTGCTTCAACGCCGAGATCGATGACCTCATCTGCTCCACCAGTTCACGCTGCCACTCAACCTCCGCTTCGCCAAATGAAGGCCAGTCGGCTCCCCTTTCCCAGAGCGCGGAAGTCTGTCTGCCTTGCTTCAAGCTCTGCTGTTCCAGGCGCAGAATGCCGACGTCATAACTTACTGCCGCGGCCGTGTTGTAGATCTGATGATTGAGGATCAACCGACTGTGGAGGTGAGCACCGAGATAGAAGAAGAGGTAGTCCGAAAGGTTCTTGGCCACGCCAAACATGCTTTCGCCGCCGGCCGCGGCCGCGATGTCGTTCTGGACGTAGACGGGATAGCCGATCTCCCTCTCGACCTCGTCCTGAAGCGCGTCAAACCGCTCACGAGCAGCCCTGGGCGTCAGCTCGAGCTCTGCCTTGTCCTCAGGTAAGGCCAGGCCGATGCCGGCGATACGCGAATGAAGATGCTGCGGCAGATCAGCGATGGCCTTGGCGATTGCGCTCATGAATTGCGGATGGTTGGTGTCCTGCGCTGTGGCGGAGAACGGCAGCACCGCGTGGGAGCGGATAGTACCGACGAAGTCTACCAAGACAACTTCCACTTGCCGGTGGCCGACGCTGATTCCGACCGAATAGGCGCCCTCAGGGTTGAGCGAAAGCGGCACCGTCGGCGGGCCGACCCGGCCGCGCTGGGCTTCGCCCTTGGCGATCAGCCCCTCCTGCTCGAGCGAGCGGACGATGACGGAGACCGTCTGCGCCGATAGGCCCGTTCGCTCGCCGATTTCGAGACGGGTAATGTCCTTGCTCTGGAGCAGCAGCGACAGCACCAGGCGCTCGTTGTAGCTGCGCACACTGACGGCATTGAGCCCGCTGGCGCGGTCCGCAATCCGCAACGGGTTGGGCGGCGCAAAGCGCATGTCAGGCATGGTGCGTCCTCTCGCGATCGGTCGTGCGGGACACCCGTATGCCGCGTTTATCTCTCATCCGGCCACCCGATTGCCTCGACTTCACGGGCCAGCGCACGGCCAAGCGAGGCATGCGCCTGTCCGTTGATGTGGAATCCGTCGAGCGGATCGCAGGTGACAACCGAGCCTGCGTCGAAGAAATGCACTTCGAGCGAATCGGCGATGATCTCGAATTCGAGCGCCAGCTGCCGAGACTTCTCCGGCGCGCCGGCGAAGATCGATCGCCATTCCTTAATGTCGTCAAGCATCGGCGGGGGAGACACGATCATGATCTCGGGCACGCTGCCGCCCGGACCGGGCTTCAGCTCCTTGATGTCGTAGACCAGGCAGCCCATGGCCATGGCGACTTCCGAGGCCGGCTGGTTGAAGCGCGCCTTGAGGTCATTGGTACCCAGCATGATAATGACGAGATCGAGAACGGCATGGCTCTGCAGGCAAGGCCTGAGGTAAGTACGCCCGTTCTTGTGGGCTCCCTCGATCGGATCGTCGCGCACCGTCGTGCGGCCGCTGAGGCCTTCCTCGATGACATGCCAGCCGACGCCCAGCTCTCTTGCCATGACGCCGGGCCAGCGCTCGGCCGGGCCATAGCGGTCAAGCGGCGTACCGCCGGGGACCTGCCCATGCGTGTTGGAGTCGCCGTAGCACAAGACCGATCGCATGCTCCTCCCCGATCCAGCCAAGGTTCTGATTTGCGGAAGTTATCGGACGAGAGTCGGCCGTCCGCATCCAGTGACCCTGCCATTCGGTGGAAAGGTAGCGCAAGCCGCAAAGATAATCCATCACTCTGAATAATTATTGACAGCCCGCAGGATCGATGCTTGAACTGAGCCTGGGAGGAATGACCCGAACCTTTTGCGCCGACCAGCTGCCATGACCCATGGCGGCAACGCTGGAGCTTTGTCTCCAGCGGCCATGCGCGCGGGTTGAGCAATGAACTGGAGTAGTGCCGGGTTCGCCCGGCAGATGCGGCGTTTGGCCATGGCCGGACGCCGATGGGGAAGTCGTGACCCTGGTCACCAGGGTTCGTGGAGCTTGAGAAGGAGGATGGCTCAGTGAAACGGATTATCCAATCAATTGCAGCGGTAGTGATCGCGACCACCATGTGGAGCGCTCCCTCGTTCGCCGACGACGTATCGCTGCTTGACGGGGTTACCGCCCGTGGCGGCGACAATCCGACGGTCGAAGCGGGGAAATTCAAGAAGGATCCGCCCTGGGTCATCGGCATGAGCCATTTCGGCGTCAACGCGAACACCTGGACGGTTCAGGTCGCGCATGAGGCCGAGGCGGCGGCCGCCAAGGACAAGCGCATCAGCAAATTCATCCTGCTCGACGCCGGCTTCGACCAGAAGAAGCAGGTCGCCGATATCGAGGACCTGATCGCCCAGAAGGTCGACGCCATCATCGTCCAGCCGGTCACGTCGACCTCGGCGGACGCCAGCATCGCCAAGGCCGTGGCGGCGGGCATCCCGGTGATCGTACACACCGGCCGCATCGAGAGCGACGCCTTCACCACCGAAATCCAGGGCGGCGCCGAGCATTTCGGCAAGGTGATGGGTGGCTTCCTGGTCAAGGAGCTTGGCGGCAAGGGCAATATCTGGGTGCTGCGCGGGCTTGCCGGCCATCCGGAAGACACCAACCGTTACAACGGCCTGCTGCAGGCGCTGAAGGGAACCGACGTCAAGATCATCGCCGAGGAGCATGGCGACTGGCAGTACGACAAGGCCAAGAAGCTCTGCGAGACGCTCTACCTCAACAATCCCGAGGTCGACGGCATCTGGTCTTCCGGCGCCGACATGACGCGCGCCTGTGTCGACGTCTTCAAGCAGTTCGGCGCCAAGATCCCGCCGATTACGGGCGAGGGCAATAACGGCTTCTTCGGCCAGTGGATCGCCGACGGCTTCAAGTCGATCTCGGCGGAATACAGCCCGGCCCAGGGTGCGGCCGGCATCCGCGCCGCCGTGGCCCTGCTGGAAGGCAAGGAGCTGAAGAAGCACTACGACTACAACCCGCCTGGCTGGGACATCGAGAAGGTCAAGAAATACTATCGCGACGATCTCTCGGCCAATGTCTGGTGGCCGTCGGAGCTGCCCGAAGACAAGCTCAAGGAGTTCTACGCCAAGAAATAAAGGTTGCGCCATGGTGGCGCGGGCGACGCGATGTTCGCCTGCGCCACGGAATCCTCCTGGAAGCAGCGGTGCTTGTTTCGTGAAAACCCTTGTCGAAATGTCGGATATCCGGAAGGCGTTCGCCGGGACGGCGGCGCTGAAGGGCGTCTCGATCGCGCTTCAATCGGGCTCCGTCCATGCGTTGATGGGCGAGAATGGCGCCGGCAAATCGACGCTGATGAAGATCCTCGCCGGCGTCCACCAGCCGGACAGCGGCGCCATCCTCCGCGAAGGAAGCCAGGTCGTCTTCCACAAGCCGAAGGACGCGCTGGAAGCCGGCATCTCGACCGTGTTCCAGGAACTGTCGCTACTGCCCAATCTGACGATCGCAGAAAACATGTTCCTCGGCCGGGAGCCGACCAATGCTTTCGGCGGGGTGGACCATCGAAGCATGCGGCGCGAGGCGGGCAAGGCGCTTGCCGAGCTCGGCCTCACGCTTGATCCGGGCACACTGGTCTCGAGGCTCAGCATCGCCGAGCGGCAATTCGTCGAGATCGCGCACGGCATCATGACCGACGCCAGCGTGTTCATCCTCGACGAGCCGACGGCCGCGCTCAATGCCGCCGACGTCGAAGTGCTGAACCGCCACATCCGCAGGCTGAAGGATGAGGGCAAGGCGGTGGTCTATATTTCGCACCGCATGGACGAGATCTTCGCCATATGCGACACCGTCACGATCCTGAAGGACGGCGAACTCGTCGGCACCAGACCGCTCGCCGAGATGACGCCGGCCGCGCTGATCGCGATGATGGTCGGCCGCGAACTGGCCGACCTTTTTCCCCAGCGAGGCGATGCACCAGGCCCCGCCATGCTTTCGGCCCAGGATTTCCGCATCACCGAGCGCTCCAAACCGTTTTCGCTTGAGCTCAACCGCGGCGAGATCGTCGCGCTGGCCGGCCTGGAAGGGCAGGGCCAGCAGCGCTTCCTGCGCTCGCTGGTCGGTCAGCACCATCCTTTCGCCGGCCGCGTGACGATCAAGGGCAAGTCGTTGCCCTTGCCGGTGCCGCCTGGCGCCGGAGTGCGCCGGCTGCAGGCGATGGGCGTCGGCTTCGTGCCGGAAGATCGCAAGGAAGACGGGCTCTTCCTCGGCCTCTCCGTGGCGCACAATATTGCCGCCGCGCTTCATTCGAAACGGTCGGAACTGGCGCTGGCCGCCGGCTATCAGCAGCGGATCGCCGACACGATGTCGAGCCTTGCGGTGAAGGCCAGCGGTCCGGGCGCCGCCGTCGGCACGCTGTCCGGCGGCAACCAGCAGAAGGTGCTGCTCGGCCGCTACCTTGCCGCCGATATCGACATCCTGCTTGTCGAAGAGCCGACGCGAGGCGTCGACATCGGCGCAAAGTCCGAGATCTACCGGCTGCTGCGCGACTTTGCCCGCAAGGGCGGCGCGGTGCTGGTGCTGTCGCGCGAGATGATCGAACTGATCGGGCTCTGCGACCGCATCTGCGTCGTCCACAACGACACGATCGTGAAGGAAATGCCGGCGGCCGACGCCACGGAGCACAACATCCTCGGCGCCGCGCTCAGCGCCAAAGGGGACGCCAACGGGGCGGGAGGTGAGCGCCGATGACAGCCATCAGCAGACGCCTGACGGGCACGAGAGGATCGCGGCAGGGCATGTGGATGCTGCCCTTGCTGATCGCGTTGGCCATCGCGCTCTGGCTCAGCCTCGAGACGACGCAGTTCCTCAACGGGGAGAACCTGCTCAATCTGGTGCCGCAAGCGATGCCGCTCGTCATTACGGCGGTCGGCCAGATGTTCGTCATCCTGCTCGGCGGGCTCGACCTTTCAGTCGGATCAATGATCAGCTTCACGACGGCGGTGCTCGCGCTTGGCGGACCCGCCTGGGTGCTGATTCCGGCGGTGTTCGTGCTGGCCGCGCTGGTCGGCTTGTGCAACGGTTTCATCATCACGCGTTTCAATGTGCACCCGATCATCGCGACGCTGTCGACACAATACATCCTGCTCGGGATCACGCGAGTGCTGCGGCCGGTTTCCGGCGGCACCGTGCCGGATATCGTCATCAGCGTCGTGGCCGGGTCTTTCCTTGGGGTACCCATGCCGGTGTTCTGGGGGATATTCACCCTCCTGGTCGCCTGGAAGCTCCTCTACGGTTCCCGCTTCGGGCTGCATCTTTTTGCGATCGGCGGCGGCGTGTCGTCCGGCGTGGAGGACGCGGCGCATAATCTCGGCATCGCCGACCGGCGCAACATCGTGCTTGCCTATGTGATCTGCGCCTGTTTCGCCGCGCTTGCCGGCATCTTCCTTGCCGGCCGCATCGTCTCGGGCGACCCGAATGTCGGGCTTCTCTTCGAGCTCGACGCGATCACGGCCGTCGCCATCGGCGGCACCCAGCTTTCCGGCGGCATCGGAAGCCTGCACGGCACGGTTATCGGCGCGCTCGTCATGGCGCTGCTCGCCAACGGCATGAACCTGACAAACGTGTCGCCCTTCATCCAGACCACCATCAAGGGGGCAATCCTGCTTCTGGTGGTCGCCCTGCAGTCGCGCAAGAAGATGGGGTTGTAAGTGGCCGTCGCGCTCGCCAGTCCTGTTATGCGCCGCCTGCTGCGCATCCCGCCGGCCTATTATGTCTTTGCCGTGCTCATTCTGGTCCTGTGGGTCGCGCGGCCGAATATGCTCAACCTCAACATCATGGGCATATTCGTGCGTCAGATCGCGCCGCTCGGCATATTGGTGCTCGGCCAGCTTCTGGTGATGCGGGTGCGAAGCATCGACCTGTCGGGCGGCGGCGTAATCCTGCTCATCAACTACACCATTTCGTCCGGCGTCTTTCCAGGCGCTTCCATGGCGTTCTTCATTGTCCTGGCGCTGGCCATCGGTCTCACCGTCGGGTGCTTCAACGGGCTGATGGTCGGGATGAGACGGGTCTCGGCCGTCATCGTCACGCTCGCGGTTGGCATCGTCCTGGTCGGGTTCGTGCAATATCTGTCGAGCGGCAAGCCGCCCGGCGATGTACCCGGCATGTTCGCCGACATCTACAACACCAAGCTCGGCCCGTTGCCGACGCCCGTGATTTTCTGGGTAGCGCTCTCGGCCGCCTTGTCGCTGTTCCTGTCGCGCACGATCTTCGGTCGCTTCGTGACGTCGGTGGGCGAGAATGTGCAGGCGGCGCATTTCTCCGGCGTCCCGGTCGCGCGCACGGTAGTGCTCGCGCATACCCTCGCCGGCCTGTTCGCGGGCATTGCGGCCCTGGTCCAGACGGCCTCGATCGCCGTCGGCAGCGTCAGGGTCGGTCTCGACCTGCCGATCCTGGCCGTCGCGGCGACCATTCTTGGCGGAGTCGTGTTCGGGCGTGGCGAAGGCGGTGTCTGGGGGCCCTTCTTTGGCGTCCTGTCGTTTGCGCTGCTGTTCGTCGTGATGACCACCTTTGGCGTCGACGAGCCCGGGAAGCTGATCGCGCAGGGCCTCATCATACTGCTCGCGGCGATCTTCTACGGCATCAGGCAAAGGTCGGGCTGAGCACGCAGGTTCAAAACGGCCAACAGTCAATCGCATAGGGAAATGGATTGAAGACATGACCAAAAGATCGATTTTATGTTTCGGGGATTCGCTGACCTGGGGCTGGATTCCGGTCATCGAGGGATCGCCGACGCATCGCTACGCCTATGAAGACCGCTGGACGGGTGTGATGGCCTTGGATCTTGGCGAAGAATATCATGTGATCGAGGAAGGCTTGAGCGCTCGCACCACCAGCCTCGACGATCCCAATGATCCGCGTCTCAACGGCAGCGCTTATCTGCCCTCGGCCATCGCCAGCCACCTGCCGCTCGACCTCGTTATCGTGATGCTCGGCACCAACGACACCAAGTCGTTCTTCCGCCGCACGCCTTATGAGATCGCAAACGGCATGGCCAAGCTCGTGGGCCAGATCCTCACCAGCGCCGGCGGCATCGGCACACCCTATCCGGCGCCGCAGGCGCTGGTGGTCGCGCCACCGCCGCTGACACCCATGCCGCATCCCTTCTTCCAGGGCATGTTCGCCGGCGGCCATGAGAAGACGGCGGCGCTGGCGGCCGAATATCGCGCCATGGCGGATTTCGCGAAGGTCGATTTCCTCAATGCGGGAGATTTCATCACCACCGACGGCTGCGACGGCATCCACTTCACAGCTCAGAACAACCGCGACCTCGGCAGGGCGATAGCCGGCAAGGTCCAGGAGATCTTCGCGCGCCAGCCCGATCGCAAGGTTGCCTGAGGGTTCAAGTCTCGCCGCGTATCGGCACCTCCAGCCCGATGCGTCGATTGCGGGACCGGCGCGGCACCGCCGGCCCGCATGACACCAAGAAGCCGCCGTTCTGCTGTCGGCCCCTTTTCAGACTACTAGCCTGATGACGGCAGCTTTGCGCCTCATATCGGTCGTTCAGGCGAATTTTGCATTTACCCAGAAGCGAACGACTGGCTATTTCTCAGCAGCTCATCAAATGTGATGACGGCAACGCCGGTCAACGCGTTGCGATAGATAGATGTCGCTTTGGAGATGGTTCACTTGGTCGAGGATTCGCGACGAGTTCAACGATGGCGACTGCCGGATCGGAAATGATCGGCCCCGCATATCTGTCGGGGAACCAATCACCAAACAGAACGCCCTGATCTGCGTGTTGTTTACCCATGGTGCCGTCTCCGCCTAATCGTAATACACAGGGAATCTCTGTTCACGTCCACAGCTTAGCGCCCATGGCCTCTGTCAGCTCTAGAAAGACTCGAACGAGGCATCAAAAAAGACAATATAAGACATATCGGCGTGTGCAGCCTCCACACCGAATTCCGCGCTACCAGTCTGCCCTCTTGCCTTCCGCAACATAGCGGAAGAAACCGAATCTGACGTTTTGGCAGTCATCCGCCGCAGTACGGATGACTTCTTAGTCTAATGCGAAGCCTTGCCCGCCGAGTCCGTGACGGGGTGGAACGCGGCCTGGCAGCTTCCAAGAGGGGCCAGCGCAAGAGCGGACACGACCCGCCCTGTCGCGCTGATGGGGGCTCCCGACGAGTTTGGACGTTTTCATCGTCCCCTTGAACTTCCGGTCGTGATAGAAGCCGCCGAACGGAAACTCCGATGGTACTATCGGCAATGCGCTCTCATCCCGGCCAATGGGAGCGATTCATGATAAATCTGAATACTTTTCCGTTTAGATTTTGGATAAACTTGGGGAACATCAAATTTAGACTGCCGATAGAGGTCATGGATTATTGATTTGCTAGCTGGCCACGGTACCCTTTCGGCAGGATTTATCGACCGAGGAGACGGGGATGAAGCTGGGGACCTTGCTGCGGCGGCGCGAGCCGGACCTGGCGCTCGTGATCGGCAACGGCATCAACCGTTACGCCAACGCTGCGACGGCCAACAGTTGGGACGCGCTACTGATTGGCATAGCGCGCGACTGCATCCCTGGTGTCATGACTGTTCCTCCGGGGACCGCGCTCACCGAATTCTATGACGTCGTCGAACTCAAGTCGCATGGCCGCACCGACGCGATGCAGGCTGAGTTCTGCAAGTCGATGTCTGACTGGCGTCCGTTTCCGCACCACCGCCGGATCATGGAATGGGCGCTAAGCCATCGAGCGCCAGTCCTTACCACCAATTTCGACGACGTGCTGAGCCAAGCGGCCGGCTGCGACTTCCAGTTCCCGCGCGACCCGAAGTTCACCGCCTTCTATCCGTGGGGCTGCTACTTCGCGCGGCACGAGATCGACGATCCTTGCGCCGACTTCGGCATATGGCACGTCAACGGGATGGCGAAATATAAGACCAGCATTCGCCTCGGTCTGAGTCACTACATGGGGTCGGTGCGCCGGGCCGGCGGCTGGATTCACGGCCGAAGCGAAGAGAATCTGTTCCGCGCCAAGAACCGCCGCGAATGGCAGGGCGCCCGAACCTGGCTGCACCTGGTCTTCAACAAGCCGCTGCTGTTCGTCGGCCTAGGGCTGGCCGAGAACGAGGTGTTCCTGCGCTGGCTGCTGATCGAGCGGGCCAAGTATTTCCGCGCCTTTCCCGACCGTGCGCACGATGCTTGGTACGTCTATGTCGACGACCCAAGTGACGACCGGCAGGCCGGTAAGCACTTCTTCCTCGAGTCCGTCGGCATCCGCTGTATCGAAGCAGAAAGTTATGCCGAGATCTACGGAAATTCGGGCTGGCTGCACAGATAGCGTTCGCGGCTGAATTTCCGGCCAATTACCGCCATTTCGCTTACAGCGACTAAAGGGTCGGTTTCGACGAGCCCAGTCGTCATGTCAGATCCCCTTGACCGCGGTTCGCCGGATCGGCGATTGAGGATCGATGGATGACGAGGAAATCGAACAACTGATCGCCGACCTGCGAGAACTGCTGTTCCGCAAGGGGTTCGGCTGGGCTGCGGTCGAAGCGGAGGACTCGCTCAATCCTATGGTCGCGCCGCGAACGCGGGCGCTCGCGCTGATCACTGCGGCCGAGATCGTTACCGTCGATCTCGCCGACGTTGAGTTAGCGGCAGATGATATATTCGGCGGTGAGGGTATCCGCTTCACACCAGATGACACAGAACGGCTTGATGGCGAAGAGGCGCTCACTCCTAGGGATCGCGGAGGCTTGGATGTCGGGTCGCGTCCACTTTCTGGTCCTCAGCGCCGCGAGGTACTTGCGGATCTCGCTGCCCACCGGGAGGTGTTCACCGCGCTGAGGAGCCGCCTCGATGGCCCTGTCTAGCCTGCTGACCAACGTCGAGGCCGCGCTCGGCCTGTCAGTCGATCTTGGATACGCCAGCAAGGGGAAGGATCACGACCTCTACGAGGCCTACGTGTTGACGCTGCTACTGCGCGCAGCGGATGTTGCAGGCTGGAAATTTGAGCTGCGCGATGGCTGGGGCAATGCGATCACAGCGCCTCTATTTCGACTTGGTCCCGGTCGGATCACGTCCCGCAACTACACGTTCGCGCGCATGACAAAGGCAGGCAGGGCGCCGCTGGAGGCGCACCTCGGAGTAAAAGTTTCTGGGCAGGCGCCCGTCGGTATTTCGCCCCCGACGAAGTCTGGGCGTCTGCTTCATGAGTTTGATCTTGTCGTGCTGCCGGAAAGCATCGCCAGCGCGTGTCGCGCCACAGGGGGCGATCCCGATCATACGGCCGTCACCATTCATGCAGAAATGAAGTTTTACACCGGCAAGCTCTCGTTGCCCCTGGGACGGGCGTCGATTGGCATGGCATTGGAATGCGGGCTTTCTGGAAAGTCGGCCCTTATTACCAACCAGCTCGGTTACACTGTGCAAGATTTGGTTCAACACCACAGCGTGGCATTCCGCTTCAACGTTCTCCCATCGAATTCCACCGCAGAGTGGCACGTGACGAGATGGTTCTCGACCTTCCTTTGAGGCGCCTACGTTGACTGGGCGAGCCGACCACCGTCGAATTTTGTCCGGGGGGAACTGGCCCGTTCGCTGCCCGCCGAGCTTGAGCCGTCCGCGTGGAATCATCACGGCTTCGCGAACGACCGCTTAAGTTAAAGGCGTCCGTTCCCGGGCAGGTACTCTACGGCAGCTTCGTCCCCATGTCGGCCGCCCAGCGTGCCGAGCGGTTACCGAATAAACGGCAGTTTTCACCGCCGTGACTGACTAGGCAAAAGTCCGAGGTGGGGTCGCAGCCTGAACGTCAGCTTCTTCAGATACTCGGCCAGAACCGGACTGTCCGCGGTCGGCCCCAAATCAGCCGGTCAGCAATGCGACTCATACCGGACGCTCAATCCAAATCTCCGGTGACCGAGAAGCGGAGACTGCGAGTGATCACGCTCGGAGTAGCGATTGCGCCAATACCGGAAATAGCTGAGGTGCTCAGCGGAAACACGATCGGTTGATCCGGTTTAACGATCCTGATCAACGCCCCACATGGTGTCCGGCACCACCACCAGTTTACCGACGAAGTCCTTGGCCATGAAATCAGTCTGGGCACGGTGGAAATCCGACAGTTTGTAGACACCACCGACCAGTGGCCGGATTTTCTTTTCCTCTACGTAGCGGACAATGCGCCGGAAACCCGCGCGAGTGCCTTGGCTCGAGCCGTGTAACTGCAGTTGCTTGAGATACATGGTGCGCAGATCGAGCTGCACCACCGGGCCGGCAATGGCACCCGCCGTGGTGTAACGGCCTTCTGGCCGCAAAATACGCAGCAGGTCGTTGAAGATGGCGCCGCCGACGAGATCGGCGACCACGTCGATGGTCTGGCCGCCAGACGCTTCGTTGACGGCGGCGGGCAGGTCGGCCGCGCCCCGCGTGATGACCTTCTCGGCGCCGATGTCGAGCACGGCCTGTTCCTTGCCTTTGCCGACGACGGCGTAAGGAATGGCGCCGCGCGCCCTCGCCAGTTGCACGATGCCGGAGCCGACGCCGCCGGAGGCGCCGGTGACCAGCACCCGCTCGCCGGCCTTCAATGCCGCGCGCTCCAGCATCTGCTCGCCGGTGAGATAGGCGCAGCAGAAGGTGGCGAGCTCGACGTCGCTCAGATCGGTGTCGACGACATGCGCGTTCTCGGCTGGCAGCGCCTGGTATTCGGCGTAGCCGCCGTCCCGGCCGTGGCCCATATAATCGATGTCGGCTAGCGAATCGTCGTCGCGGTTATAGATGGAGAAATCGACCATGACGCGTTCGCCGACATGCTTCGCAGGCACGCCGTCGCCGACGGCGACGATGGTGCCGACCGTGTCGGTGCCCTGGATGCGCGGGAAGGTGAGCGTATTGCCTTGCCGGCGCCACGTCGATAAGGCGGCGGCATCCTCCTCCGTGCCATAGGCGCCCTGGCGCACCCAGACATCGGTGTTGTTCATGCCGCAGGCGCTGACCTTGACCAGCACTTCGCCGGAACCCGGCGCGGGCACTTTCACATCGGTGCGGTAAACGAGCTTATCCAAGCCGCCATGCCCGGTAAGCTGCACGGCGGCCATGGTGGCGGGAATGGTTCTGGTCATGGCGTTCATGTCGTTTCTCAGATGCTGGCGAGGACGCTCTCCACGGCGTCGGCGGTCTTGGTGACGATGATGTCGGCTTCCTCGCGCGTGAGGCAAAGAGGCGGCGCGAAGCCGAGGATGTCGCCCTGCGGCATGGCGCGGCCGATGACGCCGCTGGCGGCGAGCGCGGTGGCAATCTGCGGCCCGACCTTCAGCGACGGATCGAAGAAGACACGGTCGTCGCGATCCTTGACGAACTCTATCGCGGCCAGCATGCCGTCGCCGCGCACCTCGCCGACGTGTTTGTGGCCGCCGACGGCCTTGGCAAGCTCGGCGCGGAAATAGGCGCCGGTCTCGCCGGCGTTCCGCACCAGGTCCATCTCGTCGATCAGTTCGAGATTGGCGACGCCCGCGGCAACGCAGATCGGATGCGCCGAATAGGTCCAGCCATGGCCCAGCGAGCCCAGCTTGTCGGAGCCCTTGACCAGCACCTGCCAGACCTTGTCGGAGACGATGACGCCGGAAAGCGGCGCATAGGCCGAGGTCAGGCCCTTGGCGATGGTGATCAGGTCCGGCTTGATGCCGTAGTGGTCGGAGCCGAACATGGTGCCGAGGCGGCCGAAGCCGGTCACCACCTCGTCGGCGACGAGCAGCACGTCGTATTTGGTCAGCACCGCCTGGATCTTTTGCCAGTAGCCGGCCGGTGGCGGCACGATGCCGCCGGTGCCGAGGATCGGCTCGCCGATGAAGGCGGCGACCGTGTCCGGGCCCTCGGCGAGGATCATCTCCTCGAGCTTGTCGGCGCAATGCTGCGAGAACTGCTCCTCGCTCATCGAGCGGTCGGCGCGGCGGAAATAATAGGGCGCCTCGGTGTGCAGGATCGGCGCGCGCGGCAGGTCGAAAGCGTTGTGGAAGAGCTCCAGCCCGGTCAGCGATCCGGTCATAACGCCCGAGCCGTGATAGCCACGCCAGCGCGAGATGATCTTCTTCTTCTCGGGCCGGCCGAGGACGTTGTTGTAATACCAGATCAGCTTGATGTTGGTCTCGTTGGCATCGGAGCCTGAGAGGCCGAAATAGACCCTCGACATGCCCTTCGGCGCGCGGTCGATGATCATCTTGGAAAGCCGGATCGAGGCCTCGGTGCCGTGCCCGACATAGGCGTGATAATAGGCGAGGTTCTTGGCCTGCTCGGCGATGGCATCGACGATCTTCTGGCGGCCGTAGCCGACATTGACGCAATAAAGCCCGGCAAAGGCATCGATGCTCTTCTTGCCTGTGCTGTCCCAAACAGTGACGCCTTCGCCGCCGGCCATAATGCGGGCAGGGGACTCGCCTCGCGCATGCGTGCCCATATGCGTCGAGGGATGGAAGAAGTGGTCGCGATCCCAGGCCGAAAGTTCGTTGGACTGTTCGAGCATCTTTTTGACTCCTGAAAGTTTCCGGAATGGCCTAGGCCACGTCCAGGCAAAGGTATTTGAGATCAGTGAAAGCCTCGAGCCCGTGGCGCGAACCCTCGCGGCCGATGCCGGACTGCTTGACTCCCCCGAAGGGGATCGGCGCGCCGGTGATCTTGACCCGGTTGATCGCGACCATGCCGTAGTCCAGCGCGCGGCCCATCCGCGCCTGTCGGGCGCCGTTCTCGGTGACGACATAGGCGACGAGACCGTATTCGGTGGCGTTGGCGCGGCCTACGACTTCGGCCTCGTCATCGAAAGGCGCCACGGCGGCGACCGGGCCGAACGTCTCCTCGCGCATGATCAGCGCTTCGTCCGGCACATCGGCGAGCAGCGTCGGCTGATAGAACAGCGGCCCGGCGGCGTGGCGTTTGCCGCCGCTCAGGCAGCGCGCGCCGTGGGTGAGCGCGTCGGCCACCTGTTCCTCGACTTTCTTGATCGCGCGCTCATGCATCAGAGGCCCAATTTCGGCGTCGGTGGATAGCCCGTTGCCGACGCGGAGCTGCTCGATGCGGCGCGCGAAAGCGGAGCAGAAGTGGTCGTAGATCGGACGCTGGACATAAATGCGGTTGGCGGCGAGGCAGTCCTGGCCGGACGTGGCAAACTTGGCGTCGAGCGCGATCGTCACGGCCTTGTCGATGTCGGCGTCGTCGAAGACGATCAGCGGCGCGTGGCCGCCGAGTTCCATCACCAGGCGCTTCATCGTCGCAGCACTCTGGGCGGCAATCAGCCGCCCGACTTCGGTCGATCCGGTAAAGCTCATTGCGCGGACCCGCGCATCGGCGCACATGGCGCCGACGATGGTGTCCGCGTCGCCGGTGACGACGTTGAAGACACCGGCCGGAAGTCCGGCGCGTTCGCCGAGCTCGGCCAGGGCGAGGGCCGACAGCGGCGTTTCCGAGGACGGATGCGCCACCACCGTGCAGCCGGCGGCAAACGCGGCGGCGGCCTTGCGGGTGAGCATGGCGGACGGAAAATTCCACGGCGTGACCACGCCGACCACGCCGAGCGGCGCGCGGCGGACGCTCATCTCAGCATTCGGAAGATGGCTGGTGACGCTTTCGGCGTTGAGGCGTTTCGCTTCCTCGGCATACCACTCGACGAAGGAAGCGGCGTAGTCGATTTCGCCGAGCGATTCCTTCAGCGGCTTGCCCTGTTCCAGCGTCATCAGCAGCGCCAAATCTTCCTTGGCGGCGATGATCAGATCGAACCATTTTCGCAAGATTCTCGAGCGCTCCTGCGGTAGCGCCGAGCGCCACGCGGGAAGCGCGTGGGACGCGGCGTTGATTGCCTTCGCCGTCTGGTCGGCATCAAGCGCGGCCACGAAGGCGACTGTGGCACCGGTTGCCGGATCGGTGACCTCAAAACTTGCCGCGGCTTCGCTTGCGGTCCAATGGCCGTCGATATAGGCGAGCACGCGCAGCAGCCGGCGATCGGCGAGGCGGTCGAGCGCTTCATGGTGGTTGGTGCGGGCGAAATGCGCGGACATCAGTCGGGTCTCCCGGTGCCGAGGCGATGCGGAGAGACTAGTCGCGCGGTCGAGACAGAGAGACTGTTTCGGCCGCTACAGGTAGAGAGACTGTCTCCATTGGCCGACTGCCGCAGACAATCTCTCTACGTCAGGACTCCGGCAACAGGTTGGCCACCGGCAGAACCGTTTCGTCCTTGACCGTCTTGGTGACGATGTAGGTGAAGTAGCGGTCGATGCCGATCTCGCGCTCCAGCAGGCCGTCGACCAGCCGCTGATAGGCATCGATGTCGCGCGCCATCACCTTCAGCACATAGTCGACGCCGCCACCCACCGACCAGCAGGCGACGATCTCGGGGACATCGCGCACGACGCGCTCGAACCGGTCGAAGTCCGCCTGGCGATGGTTGGCCAACGTCACCTCCATCAGCACCGTCGCCACCGGCACGATGACGCGCATGGCGATCGCGGCGTGATAGCCGGACACGATGCCGGCCTTCTCCAGCTTGCGCAGCCGCATCCAGCACGGCGTCGGCGACAGGCCGACCTTCTCGGCCAGTGCCAGCTTGGTGATGCGCCCGTCACGCTGGATGGCGTCGAGAATCCTGAGGTCGATCGGGTCGAGTTTCGCAGCCGCCATGCGAGGTTCCGCCTTTCGTCTGCGACACCATGACGATGCATTATTTCGATTGTCAATTGCACTGATTTCGATCTCTAATATGTCATGACATTGTGGCAGCCAGATCCCGCACTCATCCGCCGTCCTGCCTATCTCTCGCTGGCCGACCAGTTCGCCCGCGCCATCCATGACGGGCGGCTTTCGACTGGCACGCGGCTGCCGACGCATCGCAGGCTGGCGGACGATCTCAAACTTTCGGTTCAGACAGTCAGCCGCGCTTATGAGGAACTGATCCGCCGTGGGCTGATCTCAGGGGAGGTCGGCCGTGGCAGCTTCGTGCAGACCCAGCGCCGCGAGCCGGAACCGCCTTACATCCCTGAGCGGCTGGGCGAAGTCATCGACCTGTCCATCCTGAAGCCGGTCTGCGAGCCGATGCATCTGGACAAGCTCAAGCAGGGGTTGGGCTGGCTGGCCGAGAACCTCCCAGCCAGCTCAGCGCTGTCCTTCCGGCCGAACATGGTGTTTCCCCGCCATCGCGCAGTCGCGGTCGAGTGGCTTAAGCTTTGCGGGCTCGAAGTATCGCCGCAGAATATCAGTGTCACCAATGGCGCCACCGCCGGCATGACGGTTGCGCTGATGAGCGTCGCGCCCCCCGGGTCGACGGTCGCCACCGAGGCCATCGGCCATCACACGCTCATCCCGCTTGCCCGCTATCTCGGCTTCAACCTTGAAGGCTTGCCGATCGACGGCAACGGTTTGATCCCGGAGGCGCTCGACGAGGCCTGCAGGCTCTCGGACATCCGCGCCGTCTTCGTCCAGCCTTCGGTGATCAACCCGACGGCGACGTTGATGGACGCCCAACGCCGCGAGCAGATCGCGGCGGTCGCACGCAAGCACGACATCGCGATCATCGAGAACGATGTGCTTGGGCCGCTGGTTCAGGGCCGGGCGCCGGCGGTCGCCGCCTTCGCGCCCGAAAGGACGCTCTACGTCACTTCATTCACCAAGATCACCGTGCCAGGCTTGCGCATCGGCTATCTCGCGGTGCCCGATCGCTATGTCGCGGCCGTCGCCAATCGTCATCTCGTCTCGAACTGGATGGCGACGCCGATGGTGGCGGAAATCGCCACCCACTGGGTGAACGACGGCACGGCTTTGGAACTGGTTAACTGGCAGCGCGCGGCATTGAGACGGCGCCAGGAGATAGCGACAGAGGTGCTTGCGGGCGTCGATTACCGTGTCCACCGCGACGGCCTGCATCTCTGGCTCGAATTGCCAGGCGACCGCGCCGAGGAAAGTTTCGTCGCGCAGGCGCGCCTGCGCGGCGTGGCGATCGCGCCGGGCACCTCGTTCCGCATCGCCGACACATCCTGGCATCCGGCCGTGCGCATCTCGCTCGGATCGACCACCGAGGGGGAACTGCGCGCGGGCCTCAGCGTTGTCGCCAAGTTGCTGCTCGGCGATCCGGAGCATCTCCTGCTCGCGATCTGATGCACAAGCCGAGCGCAGATTGCCCTGAAATTGTGCCGTGCTGGAAATATTGTCATGATATTATTTTCCCAATTGACATGATTTAGCGCGTTTCGCATCGTTAAGGGCATAGGCTTCTCCAGAACGGGGAAATTGATTGCCCGCGCCCATCATCAAGGTAGACTCCATTTCCAAGAGCTTCGGCACCTTCAAGGTGCTGGACGGCTTGTCGATGCAGGTCATGCCGGGCGAGAAGCTGGCGTTGATCGGCCCGTCCGGCTCCGGCAAGACGACGATTCTGCGCATTCTCATGACCCTGGAGAAGATCGACGGAGGCCACATCCAGGTCGATGGCGAGCAGCTCTACCACATGGAACGCAACGGCCAGCTGCAGCCGGCCGACGAGCGGCACCTGGCCAGGATGCGCCAGAAGATCGGGATGGTCTTCCAGCTCTTCAATCTCTTCCCGCACAAGTGCGTGATGGATAACGTGACCTTGGCTCCGATGCTGACCAAAGGCGTCGCGCGCGCCGCCGCCGAGAAGCGGGCATTGGAACTGCTCGACATGGTGGGCCTTGCCGACAAGGCGAAGGCAATGCCGGCGCAGCTTTCCGGCGGCCAGAAGCAGCGCGTGGCGGTCGCCCGGGCGTTGGCGCTGTCGCCCAAGATCATGCTGTTCGACGAGGTCACCTCGGCACTCGACCCCGAGCTCGTCGAGGAAGTGCTGAACGTCATGCGCAAGCTCGCCGCCGAGACCGACATGACGATGCTGCTTGTCACCCACGAAATGGGCTTCGCCCACGACTTTGCCGACCGCGTGCTGTTCTTCGACCGCGGCAGGATCGTCGAGGAAGGCAAGCCCGACGAGATTTTCCGCCATCCCAAACAGGAAAGAACGCAGAGCTTCCTGAAGAAGATCATCGCGGCCGGACATCGCGTCTGACCGTTGTGCAAACGGGCGACCTAGTTGTCCCGAGGCGATTTAGTCGCCGCAACCGAGCAAACCAAGAAGAGAAACAAGGAGTTGGGAACGATGAAGAAACTTGGCATTCTGGCTGGCGTTGCCGGCCTCGCGGTAAGCGCAGTATTTCTCGCCTCCGGCGCGCGGTCGGCCGACGACGCAAAGCTCGAACAGCTCAAGCAGCAGGGCTTCGCCCGTGTCGCCATTGCAAATGAGCCGCCCTATACGGCAGTGGCGGCCGACGGCAAGGTTTCGGGCGCCGCGCCGGACGTTGCGCGGGAGATTTTCAAGCGGCTCGGAGTCAAGGATATCGTCGCGTCCATCTCTGAATACGGCGCCATGATTCCCGGCCTGCAGGCCGGCCGCTTCGACGTCGTCACCGCCGGTCTGTTCATGAAGCCCGAGCGCTGCGCGGCTGTAGCCTATTCCGAGCCGGTGCTTTGCGATGCCGAGGCCCTGCTCGTGAAGAAGGGCAATCCGAAAGGCTTCAAGAGTTACGAGGACATCGCCAAGGATTCTTCGGCAACGGTCGGCGCGCCAGGCGGCGGCACCGAAGAGAAGCTGGCGCTCAACGCGGGCGTGCCGCGCGATCGCGTCATCGTCGTCCCGGATGGCCAGAGCGGGCTCAAAATGGTGCAGGACGGCCGCATCGACGCCTATTCGCTGCCGGTTCTCTCGATCAATGACCTCGTCAAGAAGGCCAACGATCCGAACCTCGCGGTGATCGCGCCGGTGGTCGGTGCGCCGGTCTATTGCGACGGCGCTGCCTTCAAGAAAGGTGATGAGGCGCTGCGCGATGCTTATGACGTCGAGCTCGCGAAGCTGAAGAAATCCGGCGAATTTGCGAAGATCATCGAGCCATACGGCTTCTCGGCGGCGGCCGCGATGTCGACGACGCGCGAGAAGCTCTGCTCGGCGAAGTAGCGCCAACTTTTTCCTTCTCCCCGTTCGCGGGAGAAGGTGGCCCGAAGGGCCGGATGAGGGTCGGCGCTGAGTTCTGGCAGGCTAGCGCTGCCCCCCATCTGCCTGCCTGCTTTCGTTGCGCGAAAAGCCAAGCAATTGGCTTTTCGCCCGCTACGCGAACCGCTCTCAACTCCCCGTGAACGGGGAGAAGGAAGCTAACCGCAAACGTTGGAACCCTATGACCCAGTGGTCCGGCTATCTCGGCCTGATATTGCAGGGAGCGCTTGTCACCATCGAGCTGACGCTGATGGGGTCGGCGCTTGCGCTGGTCATGGCCTTCCTTGCCGGCATGGGACGCGTGTCGCGCTTCTTCATCGTGCGGGCGCTTGCCACGATCTACATCGAGTTTTTCCGGGGCACCTCGATCTTCGTGCAGCTGTTCTGGGCCTATTTCGTGCTGCCTTTCGCCGGTCTCTCGCTGACGCCGCTGCAGGCCGGCGTGCTGGCGCTGGGGCTCAATGTCGGCGCCTACGCAGCGGAAGTCGTGCGCGGCGCCATCCTGTCGGTCGGCCGCGAGCAATATGAGGCCTGCACGGCGCTCAATCTCGGCCGCTGGCAAGGCATGCGCCACGTCATCCTGCCGCAGGCGCTGCTCGTCATGCTGCCGACCTTCGGCAACAATGCGATCGAGCTGCTCAAGGCGACCTCGGTCGTGTCGCTGATCTCGCTCGCTGACCTTACCTTTCAGGCGCAGGTGGTACGCTCGCAGACCGGCAGCACGCTGATGCCGTTCCTGTCCGTGCTCATCATCTATTTCGCGCTGGCGCTGGTCATCTCCCGGGGCGTGCGCTCTCTGGAGCGCCGCATGGCACGCGGCCTCGACGGAGTGCGTGTCTGATGGACTGGGACTGGAACTTCGTCTGGGAGATCATACCGACCCTGATCCAGGGCGTGAAGATCACCATCCTGGCGACCATTCTCGGCTCGATCCTCGCCGCGATCGTTGGGCTGGGAATTGCGCTGGCGCGGCGCTCGGAGAACCGGCTCGTGTCGCGCAGCGTCGGCTGGTTCGCCGAGTTCATCCGCGGCACGCCTCTTCTGGTGCAGCTCTATTTCATCTTCTATGTGCTGCCCGACATCGGCATCCTGTTGCCGCCGCTGGTGGCTGGCGTGATCGGGCTTGGCCTGCACTACGGCACCTATACTGCCGAGGTCTATCGCGCCGGCATCGACAACGTCCCGCGCGGCCAGTGGGAGGCGGCCAAGGCCTGCAATCTCAATGGTCGCCATACCTGGACCCATATCATCCTGCCGCAGGCGATCCCGCCGATGATTCCCGCTTTGGCCAACTATTTCATCGCCATGTTCAAGGAGACGCCGCTGCTCTCGGCGATCACCGTGCTGGAACTGATGAACCAGGCCAAGAGCGTCGCCAACACCTACTACCGCTACATCGAGCCGATGACGCTGGTCGGCGCCTTCTTCCTCGTCATCAGCCTCTGCTCCGTCGTGCTGCTGCGCTGGCTGGAGCATCGCTACGGCAGGATCGAAAGATGAAAGTCATGAAAGCACTGCCCGAGATCCGCTTCGAAACGGCGCGGCCCAGGCTTGACGCGCGTCCGCTGGAAAAGCGCGTCGGGCTGATCGCTTTAGCCACCGACCACACAAGCGAGGTGGACTTCCGCCGCATGGTGGCGAGCGAGCGGATCGGGGTCTATGTCGCGCGCATCCCCTATGCCAATCCGACGACACCGGACAATTTGCGCAAGATGCAGCCGTCGCTTTCGGCGGGCGCGGCGCTGATCCTGCCGGACGAGCCGCTCGACGCCGTCTGCTACTCCTGCACCTCGGCCTCGGTGGTGATCGGCGATGCCGAGATCGAAGCCGCCATCCAGGCAGCCAAGCCCGGCGTCCCCGTGGTCACGCCGCCGATGGCCGGCATGCGCGGCCTGAACGCCTTCGGCGTCAAGCGCATCAGCATCCTGACGCCCTACACTGTCGAGACCAGCCGGCCGATGGCTGCCTATTTCGCAGGGCACGGCTTCGACATACAGAGTTTTACTTGCCTCGGCTTCGAGGACGACCGCGAGATGGCGCGCATCGCGCCGGCATCGCTGGTCGAGATCGCGCGCAAGGTCACGCATCCACAGGCCGATGCGCTGTTCGTCTCCTGCACCGCGCTACGCGCCGCACTCGCGGTTCCCGGCATGGAAGAGGCGATTGGGCGTCCGGTCGTCACCAGCAACCAGGCCAGCGCCTGGAACTGCCTGCGGCTTTGCGGCGACCACACGCCGCGTCCGGAGTTCGGCCGGCTATGGACCAAGCCGCTGGCTTAGCGATCGATATGACCGTCACGGTTCAGCATATTCGCGCTGCGCGCGGACGCATTGCCGGCAAGGTCGAGCAAACGCCCTGCGTGGTGTCGCACAGCCTGTCGGAGCGCACTGGTCATGATGTTCACCTCAAGCTGGAGCATCACCAGACCACCGGCGCGTTCAAGCTGCGCGGCGCTTCCAACGCGATCGCCGCCCTGAGACCGGAAGAAAAATCGCGTGGCGTCGTTGCCGCCTCGACCGGCAATCACGGCCGCGCGCTGGCGCATGCCGCGAAGCTCGAAGGTATGCGCGCGGTGATCTGCATGTCGAAGCTGGTGCCCGGGAACAAGCTCGACGCCATCCGCCGCCTCGGCGCGGATGTGCGCATTGTCGGCAACAGCCAGGACGACGCCCAGCACGAGGTCGAAAGGCTCATGGCTGAGGAAGGTCTGATCATGCTGCCGCCCTTCGACCATCCCGCCATCGTCGCCGGGCAAGGCACGCTTGGCCTGGAAATCATGGAGCAGGTACCGGACGCAGCATGCGTGCTGGTGCCGATCTCCGGTGGCGGGCTGGCGGCGGGCGTGGCGGCGGCGGTCAAGGGAGTGAGCCCGAGCACGAGAGTTATCGGCATCTCGATGGCGCGCGGCGCTGCGATGAAGGCAAGCCTCGACGCCGGCCGTCCGGTGATGGTCGAGGAATTGCCGACCTTGGCCGACTCGCTCGGCGGCGGCATCGGCCTCGACAACCGGCTGACCTTCGCCATGTGCCGGAACCTGCTTGACGAAGTCATCCTGCTCTCCGAGGAAGAGATCGCGGCCGGCATCCGCCATGCCTATGGGCAGGAACGCGAGATCGTCGAAGGCGCCGGCGCCGTCGGCATCGGCGCGCTGCTTGCCGGGAAGGTCACAATGAGCGGCCCTACCGTGCTCATCCTCTCCGGCAAGAACATCGACATGGATCTGCACCGCCGCGTCGTCTGCGGCGAAGCCTCGGCAAAGGAGCGCGCAGCATGAGTCGCATGACCCTCCTCACCGAAGCTGAGCTGCGCAAGATCGTGACACTCGACCTCGATGCCGTCGCTTGCGTCGAGAACGCTTTTCGCGCCCTGGCCACGCTGCCGGTGGCGATGCCGCCGATCCTGCGGCTCGACATTCACGAGAATCGCGGCGAGGTCGACGTGAAGTCCGCCTATGTGCCCGGCATAGACGGTTTCGCCGTTAAGATAAGCTCCGGCTTCTTCGACAATCCGTCGCTGGGCCTGCCGAGCGGAGGCGGCATGATGGTGCTGCTTTCGGCCAAGACCGGCGTGGTCGAGGCGCTGCTGCTCGACAATGGCTATCTGACCGATATCCGCACCGCCGCCGCCGGCGCGGTCGCGGCCAAGCATCTGTCGCGAGAAAACTCCAAGATAGCGGCGGTCTTCGGCGCCGGGTTGCAGGCCGGCCTGCAACTCGAAGCGCTGCGTCTGGTGCGGCCGATCGAGGAAGCGCGCATCTGGGCGCGCGATGCGGCCAAGGCGGAGGCAGCCGCTGCCCGGCTGCGTGAGAAGCTCGGCATCATGGTGCGCGCCGAGCCGGATGCGGCAAATGCAGCCGCCGGCGCCGACATCATCGTCACCACGACGCCGTCGACCGAGCCGCTGATCAAAGCCGGTTTCGTTTCCGCCGGACAGCACATCACGGCCATGGGCTCGGATGCCGAGCACAAGAACGAAATCGCGCCGGCGGTCCTGCGCATGGCCGATCTCTATGTCGCCGACAGCGCGAAGCAGACGCGACGCCTTGGCGAGCTTCACCATGCCATCGAAGCCGCTGTCTTTGCCGCCGACGCAGAAGTCACGGAGCTTGGCGAGATCATCGCCGGCGAAAAGCCCGGCCGGCGCTCGGCGAGCGACATCACCATCGCCGACCTCACCGGCACCGGCGTGCAGGATACGGCGATCGCCACTTTGACCCGCGACCGCGCCCGAGCGGCCAATGCCGGGACCATGTTTGAGAGCTGATAATGGCCGTCAGGCCCAACAAACGAGGACCAAGAAAATGCAGCCAAACCTGAAATTCTCGCGCGGCGAGTATGCTGAGCGCCTCGCCAAGACGCGGAAGGCGATGGAGGACAAAGGGGTCGATCTGCTGATCGTCAGCGATCCCTCCAACATGGCCTGGCTGACGGGTTATGATGGCTGGTCCTTCTATGTGCATCAGGCGGTGATCGTGCCGCCTTCGGGCGAGCCGGTATGGTATGGCCGCGGCCAGGATGCCAACGGTGCCAAGCGCACCGCCTATCTCGCGCATGACAACATCATCGGCTACGCCGACCATTATGTGCAGTCGACGGAACGCCACCCGATGGACTATCTCGCCGGCGTGCTGGCCGAGCGCGGCTGGGACAAGCTCTCCATCGGCGTCGAAATGGACAACTACTGGTTCTCGGCCGCCGCTTTTGCTGCGCTGCAAAAACATCTGCCCAACGCCCGTTTTGCCGACGCCACAGCACTGGTCAACTGGCAGCGCGCGATAAAAAGCCCGACCGAGATCGACTACATGCGCAAGGCTGCGCGCATCGTGGAAGCCATGCACCGGCGTATCGTCGATAAGATCGAGGTCGGCATGCGCAAATGTGATCTGGTCGCCGAAATCTATGACGCCGGTACGCGCGGGGTTGACGGTATCGGCGGCGACTATCCCGCGATCGTGCCACTGCTGCCGTCAGGCGCCGACGCCTCGGCGCCGCATCTCACCTGGGATGACCAGCCGATGAAGGTCAACGAAGGCACGTTCTTCGAGATCGCCGGCTGCTACAACCGCTATCATTGCCCGCTATCGCGCACCGTATTCCTGGGCAAGCCGACGCAGGCTTTTCTCGATGCCGAGAAGGCGACGCTGGAAGGCATGGAGGCCGGCCTCGCCGCCGCCAGGCCCGGCAAGGCCTGCGAGGACATCGCCAACGCCTTCTTCGCGGTGCTGAAGAAGTACGGCATTGTCAAGGACAACCGCACGGGCTACTCGATCGGCTTGTCCTATCCGCCGGACTGGGGCGAGCGCACGATGAGCCTGCGCCCCGGCGACCGAACCGAACTCAAGCCCGGCATGACGTTCCACTTCATGACCGGTCTATGGTTGGAGACGATGGGGCTGGAAATCACCGAGTCGATCCTCATCACCGACACCGGCGTCGAATGCCTGGCCAATGTGCCGCGCAAGCTATTTGTGAAGGACTGAGGTCGGTGTCTGCTCTGCGTCCATCGCCAATCACGCCGACCGTCGACTTCGAGCGCGACGGCATCCAGCACGGCTTCCTGCGCCTGCCCTACAGCCGCGACGATTCCGCCTGGGGATCGGTGATGATCCCGGTCTGCGTCATTCGCAACGGCAAGGGCTCTACGGCGCTACTCACCGGCGGCAATCACGGCGATGAGTATGAGGGGCCGCTGGCGCTCTATGAACTCGCCCGCACGCTCGATCCGCAACAAGTCTCCGGCACGGTCATCATCGTGCCGGCGATGAACTATCCGGCCTTCCGGGCCGGCACGCGCACCTCGCCGATCGATAGAGGCAACATGAACCGCTCGTTCCCCGGCCGGCCGGACGGCACGGTGACGGAGAAGATCGCTGACTATTTCCAGCGCGAGCTGCTTCCCCGAGCGGACATTGTCTTCGACTTCCACTCGGGTGGGAAGACGTTGGATTTCTTGCCGTTCTGCGCCGCGCATACGCTGCCGGACAAGGAGCAAGAGAAAAAGGCTTTCGCCGCAGTCGAGGCTTTCTCGGCGCCGTTCTCGATGCGCATGACCGAGATCGATGCGGTCGGCATGTACGACACGGCCGCCGAGGAGATGGGCAAGGTCTTCATCACCACCGAGCTCGGCGGCGGCGGAACCTCGCGCGCCGAGACTGTTCGCATCGCCCGGCGTGGCGTGCTGAACGTGCTTCGCCATGCCGGCATTGTTTCCGGTGCGGTCGCCAAGAGCGGAACGCAATGGCTCGACATGCCGTCGGGCGACTGCTTTGCCTTCGCCGAGGATGACGGCATGATCGAAACCATGGTTGATCTCGGCGAGACGGTGGAGCATGGCGATGTGGTCGCGCGCATTCACCCTCTCGGCCGAACCGGTCAGGCTCCTCAGGAAATCAAAAGCAGGATGCCGGGATTGCTTGCCGCGCGACACTTTCCGGGCCTGGTCAAGGCGGGCGACTGCGCTGCGGTGATTGGCGTTTTGATGCCGTCGTGACCTCCCTTGTGGGCGCTCAAGCAGTTTCCCAGGTCTGGCGTGATAGATTGTGACGTTCGCTTTTGTGGTAGCAGGTGGACGGCGGCTTACCAGCGTTTGCCCTCCGCATGCTGCCTATCCGCTACCGGCCCCTTTTCAGACTACTAGCCTGATGCGGCAGCTTTGCGCCTCTTATCGGTCATCTAATCGACGTTTCTCGTCGCAGCAAAGCGGACCTTGATATCCTTGGCTGGTCCAGCGAGCCAGCTCCAATCCTTGGCATACTCTTCTTCAGATGTCATTCTATGGAATAGCGAGGTACCCATTTGCAATTGGCGGATATATCGGGCGCCAAACGCTTGTCGCCGGCTATTGGCCTGTGACTTTAAAGACATGGCGGACGCTATCGCGTGGGTAAAGCGCTGCCCGAACCCCGTGCCTGGCTATAGTGAGATCGAAGTCGGTCCCATCGACAGATTTACCTGACCGAGCACTCGTAGCAAGGACTAAACCGCTTGCGGGATATCTCGGCGCCGCTCAAGAAAGTGCCGGAGCAGCCCAACCGAGCACAAGTGTCGAGGCTTGGTTAGCCCTGAGGCCCTACCTTTGCTCGGACGACCAGGGGAAATTCACGTAGCGGTCCCGGGTGTCGTAACAAATGTTGCCGTACATCTTGAGGTAGGCGGCCCTGCGGATCGGGTCGGCGTAGACGGATGCTGGGTCCAACAGGTCGGCCTCGTACTGGGCCAAATTCGCGCTTGTCAGCGCAATCGGCAGAATGTCCATCGCCTGCGGGATGCTCTTACCCTCGAGCCAGTCGGCCGCAAACTCTCCCATCGCGTAACCGAAAACGGGCGATGCCAAGGAAATACTGACCTTATAGGGGCTGTTACCTTTCCTGATTTCGGCAACAGCCTCCGGTTCGCCGTCGATGCCCCCCAGGAACTGATCCGGGCGATCCTTTCCCGCGGCGCGCAACGCCTGCAGCGCGCCGAGCACGACCGCATCGCCGCCAAGCACCACGTCGACATCCGGATTGGCGACGAGGATTGTCTGCATGGTGGCAAATCCGCCCTCCTTGGTGACGGGTTTCGGCGCGATGTCAGCCACGATCGTTACCCCGGGCATCGCATTTAGACCGTCTCGCATTGCCGCGAATCGCGGCGCGAGAAACTCCATGGTATCTTGCGTCAGAAGGACGACCTTTGCCTTGCCGTCGAGTTCGTTGTTGATGTGCTTGATTGCCGCGTCGGTTAGCACCTTTCCGGTCCGATACTGCGGAGCATTGAGAATCAGCGTCGCCGGCGGAGGGACGATGGTGCCGACGAAAGCTCCCGACCAGATTGCACGCTGCAAAGCCAGGCTGAAGGCTGCGGGGTCTGGAGATGTCGCTACCATGGCGCCAGCCTTTGCCGCGACAAGCGATTGCACCTCCGCTATCGCCTTGCCGACGTCATTTTCAACCAGGACCCTTCGATAATCCATGCCGCGATTTTTCGCGGCCATCGATAGCCCTTGATCGACGCCCTGCAGGAAATCGCGGTGGTTTTCCTGCACATAGGTAAGGACCTTCTTCAGCCCGGTCGGGGCATTGCAAGCGGGCGCTTGCGCGTCAAAAGCAGGGAACACTGTTCGCTGCGTGATTCCCGGCGCCCCTTCCTCGGCACATGCACAGTTCAGCCCGACTGTCGTCGCAGCCAAGAGCAGAACAATCGTTGGCGCGACGCGATATTGACGGCCAATTGACTTCCAATCGAACACATTTCCCCTCCGCTGGAAGGCGGTCCATTCAGTTTCTCACCGTGCGAAACCGAAGTCTACTAGACTGCGGTAGCGCGCTTCGGCTTTGTCGAAAACATCAAATGAGCGGCGGTTCCAGGTTTGAGGTTTCGATATTCGACCTTGGCCCCAAGGCTGACACACATGGCATTGACGATTCTGCTGCCGATCCCTGTGCCCTTTGCGGGCGCGCCATCGGCTCGTCCGACGCCATCATCCTCAACGATCAACTCCGCTTGCTCGGCCGGCTGGCTTGCAAGCCGGACACGGATTTCCCCCACACCGTCGGGATAGGCATATTTAAAGGCATTGGTGACGAGCTCCGTGACCACCACGCCAAGATTGATGCTGACGTCGGTTGCGAGCTCGATCGGATCGATATGGTAAGTCAGACTTACCCCGCGCACCTCGCTCCGTAGCGATGTGCGAAGATGGTCGAGCAGACCGCTAAGATATTCATCGAGGGCGACCGAGCGAACGTCCGACGAGCCATAAAGCCGCTTGTGAACGAGCGAAACCGCAAAGATGCGATCCTGCGTTTCCTGCAGCGCGTCTTTGGCAGCGCTGTCGCTTACGCCTTTCGATTGCAGGTTCACCATGGAAGAGACAAGCGCCAGGCTGTTGGCGACCCTGTGGTTGACCTCCGACAACAGCACCTCGGCCCGGTCGCGCGCCGTTGCCAGATCGGCGGTGCGCGCAGCCACGCGTTGCTCGAGTTCGGTGTTCAACTCGCGGATTTCATCGCGCGTATCGCGAAGCTCTCTAGTGTAGCTAGCCGCCCCATAGGCTGCGCCGCCAACAACCGCGACGATCACAAGCCCGCCGATCGCCGAAACCAGACGCAGCCATCCGCTGTTGGCGCGTTGTTCGGCAACGCCTGACGTCAGGCGGTCATCCGCCTGCCCGATGATCCCGGCGAAGAACACGTTGGCCTCGTCCGTCAGAGCCTTGCCCTTGTTGGTACGAAAGATCGCCAGGACGTCGGCATCGCGTTGATCCCGTTTCATCGCAATGGTCTGGTCGAACTCGTCGAACTTGGTGGCGATGATTGTCGACAGCCTCTGCAGAGTGGATTGGGAATTGGGGTAGGATGTCAACAAACGCTGCAGCGCCGTTAGATCCCGTTGCGCCTGGGCCTTCGCCGTTTGGTACGGCCCGAGATAGATCTCATTGTCGGTAATGACGAAGCCGCGTTCGCTCGCCTCAGCGGTCTGCATTGCGCTTCGCAATTCGACGGCCGCCACGCGCGTGTCGCGCGCTTCGATCGCGCTGTCGAAATAAGATTGCGCCCGCTGACCCAACCAGAAATTTGTGGCGACAATTGCCATCAACGCCACGAATCCGACGAGCAGCGATACGGTTGTAAGTCTGACAACGTTTTGGCGGGAAGCGCGCATCGGACCTTCTCTGCCCGATTTCACGCGGAGGCGCTATTACTTAGTGAGTGCTAATGCAGACGCTGATGTCGCAATCCACCCGGGCCAAGGCGAAGGCTGTTAGCGACATCCCGCAAACGCGGCTCGGATTCTCCTATCTGGGATAGGCCTCATGCCCTTGTCAGACATCTCCTGGAAGCCCTGGTCCTATAGTTCGGACCGGGTGCTCTAGGTTACTTCGCCGCTGCTTGCCGACAGGGGGACTGCGTCGCCTGATACGAGAGAGATCTCCGACTTATCGCGTTGCTGGCCGAAGAAAGTTCATTCGCTCTCACCCGGGGCGATCCTGTAGCCAATCATGGTCGAGTGCCTTGAGCTTTGTCGCCGCGAACGCGAAGCGCAGAAGCACGATTGTCTAACCGCTGGCAGGCGGAAGCCGGGCCTTGCACCGAGCGCGTGTTCCCGGGCCCCGATACCTGCAGCGCCGGGGGCAGGGCGCGGCGGGATCATGCAGGACCTCTGCGGCTGGCCGTTACGACCTCAGTCGAATAGATTAGCTATCACTAATATACTATGCTAAAGGTCAGAAGAGGGGCGAGTTTAATGGGCCGGCTGGAGCAGCTTATAGCCTCGATAAGTGTCGTCTTGGCAGGCAACGCCAACGCCCATAGCTGGTATTCGGGCAAGACGGACCCGGTTCTTCATCTCGAGTGCTGCGGTGGTCACGATTGCCATCCTGTCACGTCAAGCGATGTCAGATCGGCGCCGGAGGGCTATTACGTAAGGCAACCGCAACCCTATTCTCGAAACGTCCCGCCGACAGGCGAATGGTTTGTCCCACGGGATCGCGTCCAATCATCCCCCGACGACAATTATCATATCTGCGAAAATCTCTATCCGACGTACCGCGTCGGCCAATTGCGGATGCGATGGACATGCTTCTTCGCGCCACGAACCACCGCATCGATCTCAAACTGAGACTTTTCACAAAAGGCCCTGCATTGCGCGGGGGACATCGGCGCGATGAGTCAATTTGGCAGCGAACCGTTTCATGACCCCACGGACCTCGGCTTCGACAAGGCGCGGCTGGCGCGGCCGAAGCGGTGGATGCAGCGCTTTAGCGACACCCGGCCCTGGCCTGGCGGTGCGGTGCTCATCGCCCGTCAAACTAGCTTATTCAACGGCGGCGGAACAATCGGACGTGCGCGTTGCATAGTGGCGCTCGTGCGGCCAGCGGGCGGAGGGCTCGGCGCGCGCTGCTGGTCGACAAGGGGCCTCCGATGAAGAAAGCTTCGTGGCGACCCTTGCGATGGCAAAACACCGTGCGGGCGTACGAAGTGTGAAGACTGGTCTCGCTTCCGTTCAGCTAATAGCGGACCGACTGCTCACGCCCCCCAATCACTCCAACCGAGTCACTAACTAGGCGTTCCTCCCGTGGCCAATCATGGCCGAAGGAGAAACGAAATGGGACACTCGAGCTACGATCTCACCGCCTCCGATCGCCGAGCATGGAATGCAGGCAAGGAAGTCGGAACGAAACGCTCTCTGAAACCTCGACAGATATGGGCGATACGCTTCTTTCTCGATCGGGAGCGACGTCTGCGAGACAGAGCGCTCTTCGATTTGGCGATCGATAGCAAGTTGCGCGGCTGCGATCTCGTCAAGATCAAAATCGGCAACCTTGATGTAGCGCAGGAAATCCGAATTCGCACGATGATCATCCAACAGAAAACCGGTCGACCTGTTCAGTTCGAGTTGATGAGCGACGCACGCTCCAGCCTTCTCGCATGGTTGCAACGACGCGGCGGGACAGTGGATGATTACGCATTTCCGAGCAGGATCCATCCAAGGGCTCACATGAGCACAAGGCAATATGCCCGCCTCGTTGATGAATGGGTCGAAGGCGATCGGGCTTCGACCCCAGGAATACGGTACTCATTCCCTGCGTCGCACCAAGGCTTCGATTATCTACAAAGCGACGGGAAATCTGCGAGCCATCCAGATCTTGCTCGGTCATACGAAAATCGAGAACCCAGTTCGCTATCTAGGAGTCGATGTAGAGGATGCTCTCGAACTTGCCGAGGCAACTGAGGTTTGATCAAGAGCGGCTCCACTTCACGAGTGGAGCCGTGAACAATTTGCGCCTTCTTTGCGGGGCCGTTCACCCCACTGACCCTGTTCGCTAAAGCGGCCGCTGCGATCGAAAGTTAAGTCGTGGAGTTCGAATCAAAAGCGCTCAGCGTTTGGCTACCACTAAATGCTGGCCCAATTGCAAGCCTTCGGGCCAGGTGAAACGAGTTGGGCTTCGGCGACCCGCCCGCTACAACAAAGATCGGCCCAGATGCTAGCTGGTGCCCGCTATGAAGGATCGTCGAGGATCGTCCTGACCTTTTCGGCGAGATCCTCAAGGCTGAAAGGCTTCGGCAACAGCTGCGTTCCAGGATCCAGGGAACCGTTGTGAACAATGGCGTTGCGCGCGTAGCCTGTCGTGTAGAGAACCTTGAGCTTGGGGTTGTCCTTGCGCAAGATGTCCACCAACTGCCGTCCGGACATCTCCGGCATGACGACGTCGGTGAACAGCAGGGACAATTGCAGCCCAGCTTCAATCATCTTGATCGCTTCGTTAGGGCCGCTGGCTTCGACGACTGTATAGCCAAGTTCGCGCAACGCTTCGGCTGAGACGGCGCGGACGCGATCCTCGTCTTCAACAACCATGACTATTTCGTTTGGCAGGCCGCCATCGATCGACCTTGATTTAAGCTCCGTCGAATCCTGCTCGGTGCTGCTGTAATGCCGTGGCAGATAAATTTTGATCGTCGTGCCGACGCCCGGCTCCGAGTATATTCTGGCGTTGCCGCCCGATTGCCGGACAAAACCGTAAACCTGGCTGAGGCCAAGCCCGGTTCCCTTGCCAACGCCCTTGGTCGTGTAGAAGGGATCGAAGGCCCTGGCGAGAACATCAGGGGTCATGCCCGTACCGGTATCGGTTACGGCAATCAGCACGAATTGTCCGGCCACAATGGCGGACTCACGAGCGTATCGCTCATCGACATAGGCGTTCGACGTCTCGATGGTCAGCTTGCCGCCGTTGGGCATGGCGTCCCGTGCGTTGACCGACAGGTTGAGCAAGGCGCTTTCGAGCTGGCTGGGATCGGCCTTGACCTGCCAGAGGCCGGCACCAAAAGCCGTTTGCACCTTGATCGTCTCACCAAGCGTGCGCATCAGGAGATCGGTCATTCCGCCCACCAGGCGATTGGCGTCGATGGGCTCCGGTTTGAGCGGTTGCTGTCGCGAGAAGGCCAAGAGCCGCTGGGTAAGGGCGGCGGCGCGGTGAGCCCCATCCATGGCGCCTTCGACAAATCGGCCGACGTCTGTCTCACCCTTGGACAATTTGCGCTGAAGCAGATTGAGCCCACCGATGATGACCGCAAGCATATTGTTGAAGTCGTGCGCAATGCCCCCCGTCAACTGTCCGACCGCCTCCATCTTTTGAACCTGCCGCAGCTGTTCCTCTGCCTTGGCACGTTCAGACACTTCGTCGATGACGCGCTGCTCCAGCGTGGAGTTGAGTGTCTGCAGTGCGGCCTCCGCACGCCGCCTTTCAGCCAATTCTCGTTCTGCTGACTGGAAGAGGCGGGCATTGTCTATCGCAGTTGCTGCATGGCCGGCGATGCCTAGAAGGGCCCCCTCGTGTTCAGAGCGAAATTTGCGGGTCTCCGCGTGACCAAAAAACAAACCGCCCAGGACTTCGCCGGAGTTCGACACGACTGGCACCGCCAGATAGGAGCGAACCGGCAGGTGGCCTTCCGGCATGCCCTTGCGCGGCGCGTTCTTGCCGTACCGTGGGTCCTCGAGGATATCGTCCGATCGAACGACGCCTGTTCCAAGGAAGGTCGGTTCGAATACCGAGGTCGCACGTGGCATGGGGTAATTCTGGAAAGCCGAGCGTGGAGCGCCCGACAGGGCGTAAAGCATGTAGCTGCCCCCTTGATCGTCGAGCACGTTGTAAAAGAAAGCCCCAAACTGGGCTCCGCAAAGCTCGAGGCCGGCATCGGTGGTGATTTGCACGATCTTTTCGAGATCGAGTTCCGCGGCGACCGCCGCTCCAGTATCGTTCATGATCTTGAGGTGGCGATCGGCTTTTTTGCGATCGGAAATGTCGATAACCGTGCCGATGAATCGAACGGCCTTGCCTGCTTCGAAAATGGCATGCCCGCTTGCCGCCACCCAACGCTCGATACCGTCCTCCAGGCCAATCGTTCGGTACTCGATGTTGAATCCATCTAGACTGTCTGGAGCGATTGCCCGCCGGACCGCCTCATCTGCCCGGATGCGGTCGTCTGGATGGAGGCCGGCGATGAAGGAGCCTTCATATGAAACTTCATTGTCTGACGTGATGCCAAACAACGCCCGGCATTGTGCATCCCACCGCAAGCGGCCAGAGACAGGATCGTAGTCCCAAATGCCGATTGCAGCCGCCTGGGTGGCCAGGCTCAGTCGTTCAGCGGTCTCGGCAGCGCTCTGATTCGACCTCACCCGTTCTATATGCGCCCACGAGCGCTCAGTTACCTGGGTAAGAAGTGCGAGATCATTCTGATTCCAGACCCGCGGAGCGCTATCGTGGATCGCCATCAGCGCGGTCAGGCGCCCCTCTTTGACCAATGGCATGCAGATTGTCGAGGCGATTCCAATATTCTGGAACGATGCGGCTTCTTCGGAAGGCAACTCGACGCGATTATCGTTTATGATCAGCGGCAGGCCCTGATGGAGCCTGCGGACGGCGAGTTTGCCAAAATCTCGGAGGCTGTAGTAGCCGACGATGCTCGAAGAGCCTTGTCGATGCCAGTCTCCCCGAATCGTAAAGTGGTCCTCGTCAGGCTCCATATCGGCATAGGCACAGATTGCGACGCCGAGATGTTGGCCGAGCATCTTGGTGGTGATCTCCAGAACCGCGTCCGCGTCTGTCCTGTTCGACGTTTCTTTTCCCAATGCGTCGAGGAAGCGCAAGCGAGCTTCATTCTGTCGCAACTCCGCCTGTGCGCGCCGCCGTTCCACTGCGGTGCGCGTTCGCTCTGCCATCTCGCGAACGAACTCGATCTCTTCCTCAGACCAGGATCGGGGAGTGTTATGATTGAGGTAGAGTAGTGCCACAAAGCCCCCCCTTTCGGTGACGGGCATGTTGATCAGGGATTGAGCGCTGATCGCTTTCAATGCTTCTGGCTTCGCGCTCGTCCGTGGGTCTTTGTCCGCATCTTCAAGAACGACGGTGACGCCGCGCTTGAGATCATCGATATACGTGCCGTAGTCGCGAAAATGCAGCACCCCGGCCAGGCTCTTAATGCCGGGAGCATTCCAGTCGCGTTCGATTGAGATCGTCTCGTTCGCCAGATCGATGGTGCCATAGCCGGCCCGGCTGACATCAAGCTCCCTGCCAATGATTTCGGCCGCGGCATAGGCCAGCTCGTCAGGGTCTTCGACCAGCCGCACAGCGTCGCCAAGTTCGGCGAAGGCAGCGCTTCTCTTCCTCGCGCGAAAAGTTTCGGTGACGTCAAACCCTTCGCAGAATATTCCGGTGATGATGTTTCCGCCATCGTAGAGAGGTGCGTAAATAAACGTCAGGTAGCGCGTCTCCTCGGGACTATCTGCCGAGCGGCGAAATCGCACTGGAACGCCCTGCGCCTCAAACGTCGTACCGCTGCCGAAGACGTCGTCGAGCCGTTCAAAGAAGCCTTGTCCCTCGAGGCTGGGAAAGGCATCCCGAATGGGCTTCGAGAGCCAGTCACTACTGTTAAAAACGTGGCGATGGGCATCATTCACAAACTCGACGACATGGTCGGGACCGCGCATGATAATGATGAAACCTGGTGCCTGTTCGAACAGGTGGATCTGTCGTTCGGCAGCGAGGCGCTCGCGCTTTTCGGCCAGAAATCGATCCGTGGTTTCCGTGCAAACGCCAAACAACCCGCCGACCGCACTGGTTTTCGGCTGCATGATTGGGTTGTAGGAGAACGCGAAATGCGTCTCTTCGGGGGCCCCGTACTTGTCTATCCGGATCTCAATGTCGTCCATTTGGACGGATTGGCCTTCGAAGACCTGATCAAACATCGGGCCGACTGTCTCCCATGCCTCTGCCCAAACCTGCTGGCTGGGCAGACCGAGAGCGGTCGGGTGCTTGCGTCCAAGGATCGGGATGAAGGCATCGTTGTAGATCCATATCCGGTCCTGACCCCACACGACGAACATAGGCTGTGCGGAGCCCAGAATGAGATCGATGAGTATCTTCAACTCTGTGGGCCATGAAGAGGCCGGTCCGATAGACGTGGCGCTCCAGCCAAACGAGCCGATACGCTCAGCCATTTCTCCGGCGCTAAGAGACGTGGTGCTCGCCCTGTCCTGGCTGGATGGTCCCAAGAAATCCCCCGAAATATCGAACCGGACAAAACGGCGGAAGTCGGCTTTGGTTGCACTGCGAGGCGTCATAGTGGGCGCGGACGCCCCATGCACGGGTAGTTATCGACATCGCTGTTCAGATTTTCCGTCAATGTACGTTGTCTTCGAAAAATCGGGAACAACGATGCCGGGCCCGACCGAAGTAACAAACAAGCAAACTGCATACAGCGCAAAGTGTCCGCCCCAATCTAGGCGCGCTGACAGGGTTCAATCACGCATCCTCGCCCTGAGGGCGTCGAGCGAAGTCGATCTGAGATTATAGCCGGTGCTCTCACGAACTAGCGAACAGAGCGGGCCATGGATCGACCATGGCCAACGGAGGGAACCATTGAAAATGTTATCCGTTTAGCTGTTCACGAAAAGAAGGCGGGGCAACGTGGATCAAGACGACGCTTCACCAATATCATCAGGCGTGGAGGGTCTCGACTACGTCTTGCGAGGCGGATACGCGAAATTCCGGTCACATCTTGTAGAGGGCAGGCCTGGTTCAGGTAAGACCACACTTGGCCTGCAGTTCCTGATCAAAGGCGCGTCGAAAGGCGAGAAATGCCTCTACATAACGCTGTCCGAAAGCAAGCGTGAGCTGCATTCGGTCGCCGAACGACATGGATTTTCTCTCGACGGCATCGACATACTCGAACTGGTTCCGCCGGAGCTAAGCCTCGATCCCTCACAGTTGCAAACGCTGGTTCATTCGTCCGATCTGGAGCTTGGTGAAACCGTCCAGTCCGCGCTCTCTGAAATCGAGCGCATGAAGCCAGATCGCGTGGTGTTCGATTCTCTGTCTGAAATTCGTCTCTTGTCGCAGGGTTCTCTACGCTATCGACGGCAGGTCCTGGCTTTGAAGAGCTTCTTTTTGCTTAACAATGCAACTGTGCTTCTGCTCGACGACCTGACTGCGGAACATGACGATCTCAATCTCCATTCAATCAGCCATGGCGTCATTCGGATGGAACAGCTTTCGCCGGTCTATGGCGGAGAGCGTCGGCGGCTGCGTATTATAAAAATGCGCGGCGTTCAAATTCGCGGCGGCTTCCACGACTTCGTCATCCGACCGGGCGGCGTGATCGTATTTCCCCGGCTGGTTGCATCCGAACATGAGATGGCGGAGAATGGAAGTCCGGCTACGGGCAACGGTTCCGTCGACACGCTTGTGGGCGGCGGGCTGGACCGCGGCACCAGCACTCTTCTGATGGGCCCTTCAGGTGTCGGCAAATCAACCATAGCGTGCAACTACTGTCACGCAGCACTCAAGCGCGGCGAGCATGTGCTGGTGCTCTTGTTCGATGAGACCAAGCGGATTTTCCTGGCTCGCGCGTCAGGTCTCGGCATGGATCTGGGGTCGTTCGCCGACAACGGCAGCCTGCTCCTGGAACAGATCGATCCGGCGGAATTGTCGCCAGGTGAATTGTCGTCGCGTATCCGGTCGGCAGTCGAGCACTCAAATGCCAGGATCGTCGTCATCGACAGCCTGACCGGATATCTCAATGCGATGTCAGAGGAGCAGCACCTTGTGCTACAGATGCACGAGATCCTGACATATCTCAATCAGAAGGGCGTTGTGACGATCCTGTTATTGGCCAATCATGGGCTGATCGGGCAAATGTCCGTCCCTGTCGACATGACCTATCTCTGCGATTCCGTAATGCTCTTGCGCTTCTTTGAAAGCGGCGGGCGCCTTCGGCGGGCTATTTCCGTAGTCAAAAAGCGTGTCGGGCCGCATGAGGACACCATCCGCGAGTTCAGGATCAGTGCGGCCGGTTTGGCCGTCGGTGAGCCATTGGAGGAGTTCAGGGGGATTCTGACCGGTGTGCCCACTTACGAGGGTAAACAAGGCGATCTGCTTCAAGACAAGGCATCGTGATGCCTTCCGAGAGCGGGGTGCTCGTATTGGCGCCGGTCGGGCGCGATGCGAAGGTGGCATCGGCCATTCTCGCGGAGAACGGGATCAAGTCCCACATCTGCGCCACGCTAGATGAAGCAGTTCGCCTGCTGGACCACGCGCAGTGTCTTGTGGTTGCCGAGGAAGCCTTGATCAGCTCAGATCGAAACAAGTTCGCGTCCTGGCTCAATCATCAGCCGACGTGGTCGGATTTTCCGATCGTATTGCTGACGATGCGGGGAACAGAGATCGACAAACGTCTGGCCTTTCTGGACCGCTATCTGATCGTTCTCGAAAGGCCGTTCCTTGCGTCGAGCCTCGCAAGTTCGGTGCGCTCGGCCCTGCGGGCCCGCGACCGTCAGCTTGAGGTCAAATCATACATCGAACAAAAGCAAGAGGTCGCAGACCGCCAGAAACTGTTAATCAGAGAGCTCCATCATCGCGTCAAAAACACGCTGGCAAATGTCCGAGCGATGATGGGGGCGACCGCCAAATCCAGCAGTAGCGTGGATGATTTCGTACGCGATTTCTCTGCCAGGATCGTGTCTCTCGCCGACACACACTCGATGCTCACCGATGACTATTGGCAGATGGCTTCCTTGCACAAGCTGCTAGAGTCGGAACTGCGCCACTATGATACGAGCGACAAGTCGCGTGTGGTGCTTCAAGGACCAAATGTCGCGCTGGTCGCCGATATTGCGATCCCGATCGGGATGGCCTTTCATGAACTTGCCTCCAACTCATCCAAATATGGTGCGTTGTCCAGCCCTAACGGCCGTCTCGAAGTCAGGTGGTCGGTGAGCAATTCGCAAGCGGAACGACTCCTCAATCTGGATTGGCTTGAAAATGGCGGGCCGAGGGTAAAGCAACCAACGCGGCGCGGGTTCGGTACGACATTGCTGGAGAAAGTCGTCACTGTGCAGTGCCAAGCCAAAGTCGACTTGAACTATCATCCTGAGGGTCTGCGGTTTGCAATGGCTTTGCCGCTGCGAGACACGAGGCTAGTCCCGGCCTACTGACCTCACAAAGGTGGCGCTCCGTGGTGGCCTATCTGCGCCATCGCTGATACTGATGGGCTTTCCTTACAGCGTAGGCGTAAAATGACATCGGATACAGGAAAGCCCGAGGCGGTCGAGCAGTTGCTGGACACGCCGGAACTCGCCACCGCGCTGGAGAGCGAACAATTCAAGAAGTTCCTCGACCAAGTGCCAATTGCGATCGCCGTTTCAGATCTGATCGGAACGGAGCGAGTCGTGTATGCCAATCCTGAATTCGAAAAACTCTCTGGCCTGAAGGCAGCCAGTTTGGCACGGAAAAACTGGGCAGCGCTTGCTGGGACCGGAATCCGTGAACAGAAGGACAAGGCGCTGGCCGAGTGTGTTGTCAATGAAACCGATTTCGTGGGTACTTTCCGCCTCGAACGCGCCGTTGATGGCCCCGCAGTCGTTGACGCCTACTCAAATTTGATAGTGGACGACGAGGGCAAGGCTTGTTTCCGGCTGGTCGCCTTGGTGGATGTATCATTCCACGGTGAAGAGGCGCCCTCGGTCGAGGAACGTGTTCGCGAAAAGGATACACTGCTACGGGAACTGCAGCATCGGGTAAAAAACAATCTCCAGATGATCACCGCGCTCATCCGGTTGGAGACCCGCAATGCGGCGGAGCCCGACCAGAAGCGGTTCGAGAGGTTGGCCGGACGTGTCGACGCCCTTGCATTACTCTACCAGGCTCTGTCGAACGACGAGCAGAACGATGAGGTCGATCTCGGTGTCTACCTCAGCCAGATAGCGTCCGCGGTGATGGCTTCGCATGCGGTCGAAGGCATACGCTTGGACATGAAAGTGGATGCCTACCCCGTCTCGATCAACGTTGCGATGCCGACTGGGCTGGTTGTGAACGAACTGCTGACCAATGCGCTCAAACACGGCTTCAAGGGAAGAGAGGGCGGCACGATAACCCTTCACAGCGTGGTCGATGGGGACGGATGCCGCATCATTATCGCCGATGACGGAGTTGGTTTGCCAGAGGGCGAAACATGGCCGAAGCCCGGTAAGCTCGGTGCTCTCATTGCGCGCTCCTTGACCGAGAATGCCAAAGCGCAATTCGAGGTCAAATCCAGCGCCGGCGAAGGGACGAAAGTCACCATAGTCTTCAAACGCTCGGCAGCGGCGAGCTGACGGTTTGGGTGGGTTGGTCTGCCCTACAGACGCCACCGCGCAAGGCCAATTCGATAGAATGGCGATTTGCCGTCCCATGCCGACGGTCTCGCGATCTGGTCGCATGAAACGTTAATTCGGCTTCCGCTCTGCTAACGAGACCGGGCGGCGGACAGGCGACCTTACTGCCTGATGCATGGCGACGATCAATTCCGCAACAGACCGCTCGGCCTCTCTGCCGCGGCGTCAGCGATATCGATGTGGTGGAGCGCTCGGTGGGTCAGCATTGCCAGCCGAGCTTCACGAAAAGGCTCGCCGGTCTTGGCGTTTGCGATGTGGAGTGTTGCGATTTCCATGAGAAAACAACCGCTTCCGATAGGATTGGTTCCTTCGCGAGCCAACCGGATCATGTAGGGTCCATAATCTAGTTGTCGACCGCGATCATCACGTCGGAAGCCTTGACCGCAGCACAGGTTCCAATCCGACTTCGAGCCCAGTTCGTCGTCCGCCTCATGAACTTCAGGGATCGGGATGGTGCGGTTCGCTCGCGAACGACGGGGATGGGGTCGGTTGCCGAATGGCTGCTATCCGCCGAGCACGACCGAACCCGACAGTCAGCAGCCGGCCCAACGCTGCCGGGCTGCAATGCGCCTCATGTCAGACAGGGGGGTTAAAGTCGTCAATTCTTAATAGCGGACATCGATGAATCTCGGGCTGTTCGCCTCTGCCTTAGGAACGCCTAGCATTGCTTTGCATGACCGCGCAGGGCGGGATTTGACTCACGGACAGCGCGGAGTAAGTATATTAGCATTGTAAAATATTATCCGGTGGGGCGATGTCAGGAGGTAGAAGCGGCAAAACTCCCCCGTCTTGCGCCGCCGTCGTTGACTACGACCTGATCATTGTCGGCGGTGGTCTGGCGGGCTCTTCACTTGCCATCGCCCTTGCGGGCCACGGCCTCAGGATTCTCATCGTCGAGCACCAAGAAGAGTTCAGAGACCGAATCCGCGGCGAGGTGTTGATGCCCTGGGGAAGTCTCGAGGCGAAGCGCTTGGGTATCTATGATCTGCTTCTTGAGAGCTGCGCCATTGAGGCAGCATACTTTTCAAGTTTCACAAATGGCTCAGCGCCCGTAGTGCGCGATCTGCTTGCGACGACTCCGGCTGCCACCTGCTGCGCGACATTTCCACATGCCGAGATGCAGGCTGTCCTCCTGAAACGTGCCGAAACGCTCGGGACCGAGGTGAGGCGCGGGAACGCGGTCTCCGGGGTGACATTTGGAGATCTGCCACGGCTTCGTATAGGAGGCGACACCAGAGATTTCTCTGCACGCCTTATCGTTCTAGCGGACGGACGGGATTCACGGCTGCGGTCGCATCTCGGCTTCCAGGTATTGCACGACCCTGAGCAACTGGTAACGGCGGGCATGGTTCTGGAGGGCGACATTAATTGCTCGGAGTTCCTCGCACGCGAGGCGAGGCCGACGGCGAACACTGTCAATCTCTTCTACGATCCCGCGGGCGGGAGAATGGTAATCGCCATGCGCATCGCGCCCAGACGCAACCGAATTTATCTCATCTATCACAAAGATGTTCTGCCGAAGCGGCTGTCCGGCCGCCATTCGGTCGATGAGATGATACGGCAGCTGAAGGAGGTCGGCGCTCCCGGCCATTGGTTCGATAGGGCACAACAAGTTGGTCCGTTCGCCAGCTTCGACGGGTCGCACCGTTGGGTCGAGGCCCCATACCGAGATGGAGTTGTTCTGGTTGGCGACTCAGCGGCCGCCACTGACCCTGCCTGGGGCAGAGGCTTGTCGAGGACACTTCGGGATGTGCGACTGCTAAGGCACCGATTGCTGGAGAGCTCCGATTGGAGATCGGCAGCGGAGACCTATGCCACAGACCATGACGACTTCTACGGGCGGATGCGGCGACTGGAGGCCATGCAGACGGCCTTGCTGTTCGATCGTGGAGATGCCGCCGAGAAGCGACGTAACCACGCATTTGCGCTGTTTGCCCGCGATCCGACGCGCGTTCCGGACGCGCTAGGGCTGGGGCCGGAGGCGCCGTCGGACGACCAGGCGCGTGCTCGCTATTTCGGGGAGATATGAAATCGTCGGCGGGGAAGTCAAATAGGCAGCGACCGATCGCTGGCGCCGCGTTCTCTCACACAAACCAATGGAGGGCGACGTGAGGCAGTTCGACTTCTTTTACTTCTTGGGCAGCGGCTATGCCTACCTTTCGGTGATGCGCATTGGAGCGATGGCAAGGCAGGCGGGTATTGCCGTGCGGTGGCGGCCTTTCAATGTCCGGACCGTCATGGCCGAAAACAACATAGCGCTACGTACCCAGGTTGCGAAGGTCTCCTACATTTGGCGCGACGTGGCGCGGCGGGCGGCGACCCATGAGGTGCCCTTCGTCAAGGCACCGATCTGGCCGACCGATGCCGATCTTCTCGCCCACCGTGTCGCTATGGTGGCGGCGGAGGGCGGCTGGTGCGAAGCCTACACACTGGCGAGTTTCAAGGCCTGGTATCTGGAAGGAATGGCGCTGGGCGATCGCGCCCATCTCGAGCATGTGTTGCCGCCGCTCGGAAAGGACGTGGACGCTGTGGTCGCCGCGGCCAACGCGCCTTCCGCTCATCAGCGACTCAAGGCCGAGACCGATGCGGCGCGGGGCTACGGCATCTTCGGCTCTCCGGCCTTCGTTGTGGACGGCGAGACCTTCTGGGGTGACGACAGGCTTGAGGAGGCCTTTGCCTGGGCCGAGGGCCGACATAGGCTGCAGCAGGCTGAGTGACACGGATGTCCACTCGATGTTGGCTCGCCGCGATTTCATTCGCGCAGTGTGATGCGCCATACGACGAGTGCGCTCACTGGACAATGGCGTTTGCGTTGGCGGAGGCCGGTCGGCTGGAGGAGGCCCTGTACGCGTGTGATGCAGGAATTTCGCTTAACCCCAACGATTCACTTCTCTTAGCCGACAAGGCGGACTATCTCGATGCGCTGGGGCGAACGAAAGAGGCTATCGAGACATGCGGTCTCGCCCTTCAGCTCGACCCGCGCTACCCGGTCAACTACTGGTGGGAGAACAGCGTAACAAGCGCCCGATTCCTCAGAGGCGAGCATGCGGAAGCACTAAGCGTTGCCAAAACTGTAGCATTGAAGAAGCCAACTCACTTGCGTGCGGGCATCGTCTGGGCTGAATCCGCAGCAGCATCCCCTAAATGCGAAGGAAGCCAAGCAGGCTGTTCACCATCTAGCTATTGTCGCACCCAATCTGAATCCTGAACAATGTGATGCCCGACTACACGCTCACGCTTTGTGAACCCAAGGACGCCCACAAACTAATGGACTGCCTTGCGCTTGCCGGTCTGAAGGCATGACCGATGACGGCCCAACCCAGAAGGGTCACTCGATCTGCTTCAGGTTCGATACTGTCATGGTGGGCGATTCGAACGCCGCCCCCAACCTTTGCCAGAATGGTACGCTCAGGCTGCTGCGCGAAAGAGCAAGTGAAGATAGTTGCACTGCCCAGCAATCATTTCAACTGGCGATGCCAAATGGCGCAGATCAGCCCCAACCAAGCGGTCTTTTCTGCGTCCACGAGTTTTAATGGTTGCGTCCTCCCGCAACCTGTCGCTGCCCGTCTCCCCTGGTCGAGCAACTTCGCCGACGTGGTCTCGTGAAACCCATTTTACACTGGTTGTCAGGCGAATTTGCCAACCGAAATTAATGACTCGAAGCCGATTTATCTCCCGCTGAGCGAACGACAGCAGGCCAAGCTTCGCGCCTCTCAGTCGCGCGTTAAGACCATTTCGGCGCTCTCCCAAAGCAGACCTGGGAACGCCCAGCCAGGTTAAGATCTCGATTAGCGTACGGCCCTAGCCTACGCATGCATTTACACGCTCGTAGTCGGCTTCGGCTTAAGGAAAAATGCTCAAGTCACATGCGGAAGGGTTTGGTCGCCTCGCTCATCCGAGAGAGCAAACCGCAACGAGCTGTCTAACTTCTCCTTGGAATAGGGTTTGGCGATAATAGCCGATCCTCTCGCGAAGTCTGACGCACCCTCACCATATCCGGTGGCGCATATAATTGGGATGCCCCGAAGCCGTAGAGCATCGGCAACGCGGTCGCTTCGCTCTCCACGTATATTCAGATCCAAAACAGCCGCGTCGATTTCTTGGGTCTCGATTATCGCGATTGCGCCGTCGATGGTGGTGGCGGGCCCAACAACAGTGACCCCGAGTTCAATCAAAAAATCCTCGGCCAACATGGCGATTAGGGATTCGTCCTCGACGATGAGCACGCGTCGGCCTGACAACGTTGTCATTGGGGGAGACTCCCCTCTGCCAAGGGCGCATCGATTCTGCAGACGAGGCCCTGAGGTTGGAAATCCATCGCGACCTCCGCCTCGAGATCGGCGGCTAAGCCCCGCTCAAGGAGGCGGGAGCCAAAGCCTCGCCTGGCCGGAGATGAGACTGTGGGGCCACCTAGCTCGCTCCATACCAGCTTGAGCCTTGGCTTGGGTTCGGCAATGCGAAACCACTCGACGGAAATTTTGCCGGTCTCGTTGGAAAGGGCGCCGTATTTTACAGCGTTGGTCAGCAATTCATGGAAGGCAAGTGCTAGCGAAAGAGCTTGGTTGGGCTGCAATAGAATTGCAGGTCCAGTTGTCGAAAAACGGTTGGAGAACGCACCGCGAATCTGAAGGCTGTTGCAAACCAATTGGTCCAACGATGCATGTTCCCAATTGGTCTGCGTAAGGATGTTGTGCGCTGCCGAAAGGGCCATGAGACGGCCTTCGAACGCGGCATGAGCATCAGTGGCACTCGTTCCCCTGAACGTCTGATGAGCTATACCCTGGACGACCGCCAGAGTGTTCTTCACACGATGGTTGAGCTCAGCCATCAGCAGCTCTCTTTGTGTGACGTCCACATTTACCCCGATCAACCCGCGAAAAACACCACTAGGGGAGAAGTGAGGACAAGCAGTTGTGAGTAGAACGCGATACTCCCCTTTGCAATTTCTGTAGCGACCCTGAACCGTGACGCCCGATTGTGTTGCCAATGCTTGCGTCATGCGAGCCCCGATATCGGCTGCGTCGTCGGGATGAATGGTTGGGTGCCAATTGAACGTCGGGATATCCTCGGTCTCGACGCCCCAGAACTCCCTAAGCATGATGTTCAGATTTGTGCATTTGCCCAACGCGTCGCAGGTCCAGATCATCACCGGAGCATGTTCCGACATAAGGCGAAACTGTTGCTCGGATCCTCGCAATTCTTCTTCGGCGACTCTTCGGGCCTCTTCTGCCCGCGTCCGCTCAAGATAAAACCCGATCTGTCTGGCAATTGTCGTAGCGAGATCGATCTCGTGGCTGACAAACGAATGCCTGTGTTCGTAGTAGGTCATGAATTTTCCCACCACTTCGCCTTGGACTGTCAATGGAATGAACGCCAAGCCAATGATGCCTTCATCGGCAATGATTTCTTTAACGGCGGGAGCTTCATCCGTTTCAGCAATGTGCGAAACAAAGATGGCATCAGGGTTGCGTTCGCCCACAACCCAAGGCGAGTGCCCCTCAAGCGCCTTTCTGTACCGGTCGGACAAGCCGCGCCAAGCTACGAAGCGCATGATGCCTGCATCATCGAACAGCAACATGGAAGCGCGATGGCACCCTAGACCGTCACGAATGGCATCCAGACCGGCTTCAAAAGCTTCGTGGCTCGTCTTTGCCCGGTACAGTCGATCTGTCAGCACGTAAAGCGCGCTGAGTTCGTCCAATCTGTCTGTGAGTTTCTCGCTGCCCCCGCTCAATTGCACCGCCGACCCTCCCTTTGGCGAATGGTTATTAGCAACGACGCATAGAACGCTGATAGGTCATTTTCGTTCCGATCGCATAACTCGGCAGTTGCGCCGTCAGCGCGCTGGCAGTCGCCGACAAAGCGGTATCCCAGGCTACGAAGGTGCACTGGACTGGCCTCGATGCGGCAAGGAACTTGTTCGGTGCTTCGGCCGATCGCCGGCCGCACGGTACGGGTATTCGAAGCCCCTGGCGTCGTTGCAATATTGCTTGCTCTCAGGCGCGTCGATGCCATTGAAGCGGATCCGCAGACCGTGGACCTCGATCGTGTCGCCGTCGATGACCGATGCGACGCCGGCGATGGATACCGGCTTCGGCTTGATGATGTTCTGCAGGTCGATTTCCGGCAGCGGCCCTCTGTTGTGAATGACGAATTGCGTGACCACGGCGGAGACCGCGGCAACCGTCACAACCACGAGACGAAGCGGCACGCCGGTCCATTCAGCTAGCGCGTGAGCGTCTCCCGCCAGTGCGGCGCCGCCACTGGTCTCAGCGACTGTCGTAAGTGACCTGTCAGCTCCGCGGCTGCCTAAAATGACTATTTTGCCAAAGAGCGCATTCTAACCTCACATTGCGGCCAGGTCGCGATGCCAACCGGAACATTAGCATGTACTAAATCTCCATTGTCGGTTAGACTACAGGTCAATCTTGCCCGGGAGGAGTAGCCTCAAGGAGGATACAATGATCGAGCGGCGACGCATTTGGCTGCTACTGGCTTCGTGCGCCCTTTGGCTTCTGGCGCTGCCGGCGCAAGCGAGCAGCTTGGGTGATCTGGTCAAGAATGGCGACGTGGCAGCGGTGGCTGCCGCCTTGGACAAGGGCGTCGATGTCAACGAAATCGATGGCGTCACAGCGCTTTATATTGCCAGCGAAGCCGGGAATGTGGAGCTGGCAGAACTTCTAATCAAGCATGGGGCGGACGTTGCCCTGCCCGTCAGTTGGCAAAGAACGCCGCTCTACGCCGCCAACAAGGGCGGGCATGCTGGCATCGTCAAGTTGCTGCTCGACAATGGAGCCGATCCAAATCAGGTAGCGAAAGCGCAGACGCCGCTACACGTGGCTGCCGAAAATGGCTGCCTCCAGTGCGTCATCTATCTTGTAGAAGCCGGAGCGGATGTTAACGCGCTGACGTCGAATGGAAGTCCCCCCATACATCTGGCCAAGATCGGGGGCCGCGAGGACGTAGCCGCGTATTTGCGCAGCCATGGCGCCGCACAACCGGCGATAGCGCCGATTTCACCCCGCCTTGCATCGGCAAACGTCCAAGCGGGCAAGGACATTTTCGACAGCACCTGCGTGGCCTGTCATCTTTCCCCAAGCGTCAGGGTGCCCAAAAAGGTCAACCTTTGGGGCATCGTCGGGCGGCGGAAAGGTGCACAAAGCGATGTCCAGTATTCGTCGGCTCTGAAAGATGCTGGCGGCAACTGGACCTTTGAGGATCTCAATCTCTTCATCTCAAATCCCGCGCTCACTCTGCCCGGCACGGACATGTCTTTCCCGGGTTTGAAGGACGAGAACAAGCGGGTGGACCTCATTGCCTACCTGCGGACCTTGAGTGATGTACCGCTCCCGCTTCCTTGATCACTCCCGCGGGCCCGAATGAAGGTGACTTGTAACGGCGATGCCCCAGGCAGCCTTTCAGCTGTTCGTTGTGCGTTGCGTATTCCTCAGGGAAAGCCGGCCTCTCTGAAGCCCGAGGTAAACCGTTCGAGGTCGACTTGGTCGGCGAACGGGAGACCTGAAATCAGCCGGCACGTCAGGTCGCTTTTTCTTGTCAAGGCTTCTTCGACTTCAGCTCGCGCCTTCTCCATCTCACCCAAATGTGCGTATGAAGCTGCGAGGAAGGCATGAATGAAGAAGTGGTCGCCGGCCTTCTGATACGAAGCGACGGCTTCCGAGTACCTTCCAAGCAGGAACAGGGAACTGCCCTTCACCTCCCAGAACCATATCGGGGGTAGCGGGTCGCGCAGCAGCGCACTTTCGAGCACTTGGAGCGCCGTCTCAGCCCGGCCACCGTAGTTGAGCCAGCTTGCACAATCGCCTGCTATGTTCACGTCCAGCGGGTTCAGCGAACGTGCTTGCTCGAAATGGGTTCCCGCATCCCCATGCTGGCGCATGTGCGTAAGCACCAACCCCATGCTCTGGTGACAGACACCATCGCTCCTGTCGAGAGAGAGCGCCGTTTGAGCCGAGTTCCAGGCCTTCTGAAGCGTCCGCGGATCATTGTCGTACCAGAATCTGCCCACAAGGGCCTGTGCGAGGAAGGCATGGCCTTGAGCGAATGTCGGATCGAGCTCGACGCACCGGACGAATAGGGGCTCTGACTTGTCCATTTCATAGCGATGAAAGTACGCGCGACCCTGCAGGTAGTAGTCGTACGCATCCCAATCGGCCGGACGCTTTCGTCTGGACCGGCTCGCCGTGTCTGCCTCCGCCTGGCCTTCGACCATCGAGGCGATCAGAGCCGCAACTTCGTCTTGCAATGCAAAGATGTCGTTGAGAGCCCGGTCGTACCGTTGGGCCCATAGGTGCATGCCGGAGGGAGCATCAATCAATTGCGTGGTGATCCGGATGCGATCACCAATCTTTCGTATGCTGCCTTCGACGAGATAGCGAACTCCGAGTTTGCGATGGACTTCGCCAATGTCCGGTGCCCGATGGCGAAACTGAAAAGATGAGTTTCGGGCGATAACGAGGAGAGATCGAAACCTCGCCAGTTCCGTGATTATATCCTCGGTTATGCCATCGCTGAGATACTGCTGGTCCTGGTCACCGCCCGGATTGGCAAAAGGCAGCACCGCGATCGATGGCTTGCCGGACGACACCGGTTTGGAGGATGTGCTGGCCAGCGGCTCGACAGTCCCGTTGAAGCGGTAGCCGACGCGAGGCACCGTGGCGATCCACTCACCGCCGTTGTCATTCAGCCCCAGAACCTTTCTCAGTGTAGCTATTTGGACGGTAAGGTTGCCTTCCTCAACGGCAGTGCCCGGCCAGGCAGCGTCCATCAGTTCGGCCTTGGTCATGATCTCGCCGGGCCGCGCCGTAAGCGCAGCAAGCAGCGTCAGCCCGCGATGACCAACAGCAATCGGTATCTCCCCCTTAAGGAGCGTCCCAATGCCCGGATCGAGTACGAACGGGCCGAAGGCTATGCGGGTCCCTTGCATGCGGCGCATATTAGCTGTTTGCAGGTTTTTCGGAACAGTTTAGGCGCCGAGTAATGCGCGGGTCGGTAACGACGACAAGACCAAAGCTGACACACCAGCAAGGCGAACGTAGGATTGTCGGCTGGCCGTTTCCGCTTAGCCGGATCCGTGGTACTTTTAAGTGTGTCGTAGCCTGATCATCAGGGTAGAACCGTATGGCTGCCTCTCGGGCAATCGCGTCAGCGATTGAGACTTGCTACGACGCCGCCTTCGAATTTTGGCGGTGGCCGGAAGCGCTTCAAAACCTTTCAGATGCTCTCGGCGCTACGAGTTGTGTCATTCGAGCCTGTGATGACACCCACCCTTTCCGGAGCGACCAGCGCAAACGGACCACCCCGACGCCGGATTCGAGGGAACATGCTGAATTTTCGGCTCTTTGGCTGAAGAACATCGAAGGTGCTCCCGATCCCCGTTGCGAGAGATTGAGGCTGCTGGCGAAACCCGCAACCTGCTTCACCGTCGAGGATGGACTCACCACCTCCGAGGAGAGAAGGCACCTTGCTTACTATCAGGAAATAGCGCGCCCGGGGAACCGCGAGTGGTGGGCAGCGGTCTACTTTTTGGTCAATTAACGCAAGTGGTTCCTGTCGATGTTCCGCGATGCCCGCAGCGGGGCCTTTGAATTGTCCGAAGCCGAGCATTTCCTGCGCGTGGTGCCTGACCTGAACCGGATTATCAGCCTAGCGGAGAAGATCTGGGAGATTTCCCTCGACCCCACTCTCGCCGTTCTTGACCAATTCAATTTTGGCGCGGCGCTGCTTGATCATCGTGGCTGCCTGAAACGCGCATGCGGATGCTTTGTTCGGCTCCGGCCTTCTGGCCCGTCACCGCCGCATCCACGCAGCCGATCGCGAGAGCGACACCCGGCTGCAGCGGATGATAGGAGCTGCTGTATCAGGCGCACTGGAGGGGGCGTTTGTGGTCGAGCCTGAAGTCATCGCCCGCGACAGATCGTTCTGGCTTCTTGCCGAGATCGTGCCGATGACTTCATTCGTGCGTGATCTATTCAATGGCGGCGACCTTCTGCTGTGCTTCACCGGCCTAGTGGGGAACGGTCGTCATCGGCACGGTTACTTGGACAGACATTTCAGCTCACGGCAGCCGAAGCGCGGCTAGCCTCCAGCCTGACGGCCGGCGACGGGATCGATGCGGCGAGCGATCGATTGGCCATTGGCCGTGAAACCGCGCGAACTCAATTGCGAGCAATCCTTGCCAAGGGCAATTATCCGGTTGACAAACCACGAGTGCGATAGGAATATAATCCTGACAGGCCGGCACTTGGAACATAAGGTGAAACCGCCGCAACTAGGCGATGGCGGTTAGTTGCAAAAACCGGAACAAACCGAGGCTGAGGAATATGGTCCTGACAGGCCGGCCCACTTTTTGACAGGGTTGCCCACAGGCAATCAATTTCGTACCAAGCCAAGATCGACAGTTTTGGGGATCGGACCATGGAAGATTACGACAACCAGAAGGGCGCGAAGCCCGAAGATGACCGCCCCGGTAGACGGATTGCCGGAGAAGATTGGAATGGCGGTTGGTGCGGTGGTCATCGTCGCCGTGTTCGCCATGCTGGCGTGGACGGTGCTGAGAGGATTTGTCTAGTCTTCCGCCCGAAGACGAGTCTTCCTCCCGAAGACGAAAGCCCCAGCGCTGAGGGGGATCGGCGCTAGGGCTTTAGGCATGTACGCTGTACCAGCATGACCTAACGTTAGGCTGCGCTAATATCGTGAACGAATGGTGAATCGGATGATCGACACCACATCAATCCGGGCGCACCAACAGGCTGCGACAGCAAAAAGGGGGGTCGAGATCACTGTCTCGGTCGATCACACGGCGGGCTTACCACGAAAATACATGCCGTCGTCGATGCACAAGGGCTTCCGATCCGCCTCGGCTTGACCGCTGGCCAGGCGCATGATGGTCAGATCGCCAACGAATTGCTCAGGCGCAGCTTGCGCGGTCGATAGGCGTCAGCCTTCATCAACTCCAGAAATACTAAAATGCAAGGAACCGCGTGAGTGCATCCATGATCCATGAGATTGGCAAGTCGCTGGGCGTCCCTGTCAGCCGCTTTTCAAAGGCCTCCCGGGGAATGATGAGAGTGGCGGAGAGGCTGCACATTCTGCCGGTCGATGTGTGCATTGACTTCATTGCAACCAAAGAAGGTCGGCACCTGATCGAGCGGATGGTCCGACTGCCTCCGCGGGTGAGGGCCCGCGTGTCCGCCCGGATCGCCGCGATCGGGGAAGAACTGAGCGCCCCCAATGGCGATGAAGAGCAATGAGGGTGACCTCGGCTGAACGCTAGGTGCTTGACGGTGGGTTTGGGACACGGGTTAGAACAAGCTTGGCTCCGTCCGCTTTGCGCCTCTTATCAGACGTAGAGATCGGCTTCGCCACCGCCCGGAAGCGGACATTTCCAGCGACGAGACTGGGAGTTCGCGCTGATGTCTGCCTTGGGAGTTCAGCCACGACGATTCCTGCACAGACATCGCCGTGGCTGCGAGCGTGCTTCAGCCGGGCCCTGCCGGTCATAACTGGGCGACCCTGGCGATGTCAGCCTTGGTGGCGCGCCTCTTTCGTGAAGTACACCCCCTCTTGTTCACCAGCGGACAACCCATGATGCACCGTCCTGCCCTCCCATGTCGAAAAGATAAAAAAAGGCGGTTTCATCATCCCTCTCGAATACAGCTCCAAACCGTCCCGTTTCGTCAGTCGCACTCTCGTAGACGTCGATCATAGCCTCTCCTCAATGCAAACTTGACCAGCGCAGCCAATCTTCGCAAGTGGGGTATTTCCGACCGGAGGCTTTCAAATGTCGCTGGGTTATGATTCACGCTCAACATGAGCCGATATGACCTGACGGACTTCGAATGGCGCGTGATCGAACCGCTGCTACCCAACAAGCCGCGAGGCGTGCCGCGCGTCAATGATCGCCGCGTATTGAACGGCATCTTCTGGGCGCTGCGATCCGGTGCGCCGTGGCGGGACCTGCCCGAGCGGTATGGGCCGCGCACCACCTGCTACAACCGCTTGGTGCGATGGCGTAAAGCAGGCGTCTGGGATCGGCTGATGGACGCCATCACTGCCGCGCACGACGGGGGCATCCAGATGATCGACAGCACCTCCGTTCGTGCCCACCAACAGAAAGGGGGGCAGATCACTGTCTCGGTCGATCACGCGGCGGGCTCACGACCAAGATCCACGTGTCGTCGACGCGCAGGGCGTCCCGATCCGGCTCGGCCTGACGGGGGCCCAAGCGCATGACGGGCAGATCGCCGGCACGCTCCTCTCCCATCTCGGCCCGCGCACCATCGTGCTGGCCGACAAGGCCTATGATGCAGACCGCATCCGCGAGCTGATCCAGGACCAGGGGGCCACGCCCAACATCCCCAAAGAGCAACCGACGTTCGAAGCCCTGCTTCAGCACGCGCCTTTACCGAGAGCGCAACCTGATCGAACGCTCCAAGCTGAAGCACTTCCGCCGCATCGCAACCCGCTACGACATGCTCGCCGCCAACTTCGTCGCCATGGTCCAGCTCGCCTCAATGCGGCTGTGGCTGCGCGCTAATGAGTCTACGGCCTAGTTTCACCTCGGCGACGTCATCCTTGTAGTCTTCCTTCGGGTCACCCATACCCAGGAACATCTTTATGCCGGCGACAAGACTGGACGCATCCTTCCAAACTTCAGCGGAGCCAGGATCGAAGCGCAACAGGGATAGTTTCGGATCATCCTTGCCGCCTTCAAACCAGGCAGCGACAAAGCGGTTCCAAAGCCGGTCAATCAATGCCGGATCGTTGTTCACCCTCAAAGTGCCATCCGCCGCCGCGAAGAGGTCATGGCCTTTGGCGGCATAAATCAATTGCGCCTTTTGAGGGGAAGCCGCCGCTTTGGCGAGGTCCGTCTCCTTGGACGTGAAAAAGTAGATCACAGGCCGCTCGCCATCGAACTGTGCCGTCATAGGCCGGGGGCTCACGGAGTCAGTCCCAACCATGGCCGTCATGTCGGATCGGATCAAATTCCAGAACTTGTCGATGAACTCGTTGTCTTGCTGCATCTAGGACCTCCATTGTGCTGGAGCCAACGCCGCCTCTCATCAATTGTTCCCGTTCAGCCGGCTGCCTCCGAGCCCTCGTTCGGGGTCTGCGTTTCCCATACGGCATCGGACTTCAGTCCTGTCGAATTGACTCGTAGCCGACCGATTTCAAGCGTACGGTACCCAAGTCGTCCGTACCGAATAGAGGCGTACGCTCGCCCACCGCAGCGCGCGTGACCGCTTTGCGCCGCTGCGCTTGCGGCATTGGTCAGACCGATTTTCGTAACGAGATTTGTCCATCGCTTACGCCGACCAGCCGGGCCAGGTGCTATCGATCATAGGCTTGCCGGCGCAGTAGTAGTCATAAACGAACTGCCCGGTCGCCATGTCGCGACACCGCCAAATCACGCTGTAGTTGGGGCCGTAGAACTGATCCCAGGCAGCGCCGTATGCTTGGGGTCGCGGGACGTAATAGCCTCCGCCGCCGTTCTTGGCCGCAGCGCCAGCAGCAACGGCGAGCCCTCCAATGGCAATGCCCGTCGCCACCGCGTTGTCCGTCTGTATCAGCCGAAGGCATTTCTCGGCCGTGGCGCCGCGCCGAACTAAAAGCGCCGCAGCCCGACTTCGATACAGCTCGTCCCTACTGCTGGCGAGCGCATGACAAAGCGCGTTGGTGTCCAACGCGGCCAATTGGTCATCTGAAATATTCGTGCTTGTCGAGCAGCCGGCAAGGAACATGGCCGCGCTCAAAATAAATGCCGTCGCCTTCATTGATGATCCCCCCGGAAAATATTGAGGGTATTTCATCGGAAGAGTCTACAATTTTCGTTCTCGCTGTTATGCGGAATTCACAATGCCACTCGCATACCGGTAGTGACGGCCCACGCCGTTTCCGAGTTCGGCCTTCGAACCTCGATCTCGCTGAATCCGGTGGCTTTCAGAGCAGCGACGATGTCGTCCGGCTCGCGTGGGGTGAAGATATCCGCCGGCATATTCATGCGGTCCATATGTCCTTTGGGAAGAAAGCCCAATACGACGCGGCCGCCCGGCGCGAGGACTCTAGCGATTTCCGCAGAGCCGGCTTCAAGGCTTTGCCAGAAGTATACAGTGTGCACGCTTAGCGCTTTGGTGAATGTCGCATCCTGCAACGGAAGTTTCTCAACCGCTCCCACGTGAAACTTAGCCCGTCCGGCGCGCACCGCGTCGGCAAACTTACGATCGGCAGCGCTCACCACATCTTGCGAGCGATCAACGCCGCAAACGAATGATGCGCCGCCAAGAAGTCGCGAGAGTGCTGCGCCGCCGCCGAAACCGATCTCCAAGACTCGATCTTCAGGCTCCAGCTTCAATTGATCGAGGGCGTAGCTGTTCAGCCGAGCGTTGCCGCGGTTCATTCCGGCTCGAACGAGCCAGCCGCCGACCCCCGCTGGCCGCGCAAGCTGTTTTGCTATGAACCTTGGCGCCATTTCACTCCCCAGCCCGGCCTCCAGATCATAGGGTCGTTCGTCCGCCGCGAGCAACTATTCTCTCTTGCAAGCTGATTCTGGCCAACTGGCTTGTCCCCCGGTCGAAGTGATCCGGGCGGCAGCAATCTCTGCGGCCTTAGTCGCGCTGAATGTGTATCTCCAGTCTTAGCACTGATTGGGCTTGAGCCCATCTTTGCGGAAGCATTATGCAGACCATTTTTCTCACCATTGATCAAAGGATCTAAAGCAGCCAGGGCCGGCCAGAAAGGGCTCCAGTACGGCGTGGATTTTCGAGATTTCCTGTTGGCACCCTTCTTGCAAGAGTCCTTCCGACGGTGAAAAGGGGAAGCTGAATGCAGATAAAAACTCAGCCAAGCCGAAGGGCAGGCGCACCGAAGTGTATATTCTCAGGTCCGCTACAAAGCGACAACGTGCGGGTCGAAGACGATGGGGTCATCAAGATCTGTCTGACTGCAGATGACATTTACTCCAAAAACGCGAAGCAGCGGTATGAAATAGCGCTAACCAGCGATGAGCTCAGGCTGCTTGGTGCTGTTGATCGAGCCGTCATGGGTTAATCGGGTGTCGTAAATTGAGCCGTTCCATAATCGGACGGTGTGCCAGTCCTGGCGATATCGCCCGCTGACATCAGCCAGCGGGCTTTTTTAGTTCAAGCCTTTATGCTCGGCGCCGGCGGCGTAGGCACTCCATCAAGTCGGCTCTTGACCGGATGGGAATATGTTCTCAATTCGAAGGCATGCCCGAGCAACCCGAGAAGTGGCCGAGAGGCGCCGCGTGGACCCTGATGCATGCCCATGATGCGGGGCAGGTGGCGGGGATCCGCTGCGCACGCTGCAACGTCACGCGCTACTACAAACCGCTCGAGCTACGGGAAGTGATCGGCAACGTCACGATCGACGATGTGCGGGAGAAGGTCCGCTGCCAACAGTGCAAGAGCAGGGAATGGATGAGCGCGCAGCTATTCCACCCGACCGGCGAGCAGGCGCACACGATCCGGTTCCGGCGCCTGGTGCAAATCCGATGGGAGAAGCGGGTGATTTGGCGGGACGAATAACTTTACGAAACCGTAAGTCGTGGATTCAGCCGAACCTAGCTTACGATCATCTCCAGCAGCACACGTCCCTACACTGCTGCTCGGCGGGTCACCACACTCGTCAAAAGCCCGCTGCCACCCTGTGTCGCCTCGGCAGCGGGCTATTTGCCAGCGGTCACCTGGTCGAACGCTTCTTGCCGGCACTCTTCGCGAGCTTCGTCCCGGGCTTTCGGCCGAGCCCGCTGGACTTGGCCAGCGCCGATCGCTGCGCCGCGTAGTTCGGCGCTACCATCGGATAGTCGCGCGCCAAGCCCCACTTCTCGCGATACTGTTCCGGCGTCAGGCCGTAATCCACGGCGAGATGGCGCTTCAGCGATTTGAACTTTTTTCCGTCCTCTAGGCAGACAATGTAGTCGGGAAACACCGACCGCTTTGGACTGACCGCGGGATCTTGGGCTGGCATCTCGGGCTCGGCCGACTGTCCGATCTTCGAAAGCGACGAATTAACGGTTTGGATCAAGTCGGGGAGCGACGTCACCGGCACAGGATTGTTGCTCACGTATGCGGCTACGATGTCCGCGGTGAGCTCGATCAACTGGCCGCGGCTGTCCTCACTCTCGTCGTGCATACAAAAGCTCCAGTTTGAATTGGCGGTGGGTGCATCTCTTAGCCGGTTTTGTCTAGAGGTCCATGTGGTTCTGCTTACCGCGGCCAAGGGCGCATCAAAGCTTGCTCGCCGCCAAGAAGAATTGGTCCATCTGAGCCTGGGTAAAACCGAGTTGCGCAAATCCGGCGGCCATCATCGGCTCCGCGCGGACGAACTCGCCGGAATATTCGAAGGCGTCCCGCACAAGCGGATCCTGCGTCGCCACCCATGCTTTCACCTGGTCGAGCAGCCCGGCGATGCGAAGCTGCATGCGGAATCGGCGAGCGGAAACGCGCTCTGGAATACGAACGACCGGCCCCGGTAGGCCATAAACCGCCAAGACGTCCGTCAATTCGTCTTCGCTCGATATGCGCGTCACGCCGGCCGCGGCTGGGAGGGCATCGACATACGCGCCAGCCGCGCTCGACCAATAGCGGCTATCGTCGCCGGCGACGATCCAGAACCAGTAAAATGGGTTGTACTCAAGCATACTGGCCTCCCGTTGCTGTCGAGCCGGCCGCATTGCCCGGCAGATATGTGCCGCCGGCGCCGGCGACATCGGCCCACGCAGTAAAGCTAACGATATAATACGTGCCTGTGGCCGAACCGCTGAATGTGTTGCCGCTGATGAGCGCTCCGCCATTGCGGCTTGCGATCAGGAAACCGGTGGAAAACGCCGGTGTGCCGGTGAGCGTTATGGTTTTGCTCACGCACTGGATGAGCGCACCGGTCGTTGTGAACCAATGGCGCGTGCCGCCGCCGGAGATCGTGTAGTTGTTGTTGAACGTGATGATTGCCTGTTGCTCGGCGTCGATGTGTCCGGTGGCGCATGCGCCGAATTCAACGACATCCAAATCAATCTTGGACGCGGCCCACGCCTGAATTGCGTACCTGGAGGTCGCGGCGGTGAATTTGAAGCCGGTGACGACATACTTTCCGATCACGCCGATCGCGCTGATGCAATTCGCGTTCGTGACGGCAATCGTAACGTTGGATGGCGTAACGGTGTCGCCCTGCAGAGTGATCGGCCCTACGCCGACAAAACTCTTCAGGTTGAGGCCCGTCGTTCCGCCCGTGCCTGTGCCGCACCGGCGATGGGTTTGCTTGTGCTGACCATACTGATGTTCCAGCTACAGAGCTTCCAGCGCATGTTCCTGGTCCTGAGTGTTGCTCCGCTCGGCATCATTGGCGTGGTGGCGGCGCTGATGCTTGCACAAGCTCCGCTGGGCTTCGTCGCGATCCTGGGTGTGCTGGCGCTGACCGGCATGATCGCGCGCAATTCGGTCATCCTGATCGATCAGATCGAGACCGAAAGAAGGACCGGCGCGCATCCGTGGGACGCCGTCGTCACAGCCGCGCTCCACCGGACACGTCCGATCTTGCTCACGGCAGCCGCCGCGACACTCGGCGTGGTGCCGATCGCACCGACTGTCTTCTGGGGGCCGATGGCCTTCGCCATCATCGGCGGCCTCGCCGTCGCGACGGTTCTTACCCTGATCTTCCTGCCGGCTCTCTATGTCGCGTGGTTCCGGATCAGCGAACCGCATCAGGCTGAATCCTACACGGAGGCCGCGGAGACAGGAATCCTTGCGTTGCAGGCGTGATCGATAGGCGGGCCACGGATCGGCCGTGGCTCGCCTCACCCGGTCTCAGGAGTAACTTGCCAGGAGCTCCAGGCCGAGCGTCGTTATATGGCAGCCCCAGGCCGTCCAGTGAATCCGCGGCACGTTCGGTTCTGGGCCAAAAGCGCCCGGCTGGTCCATCTGGCTGAACAAAGAGGTTCTACATGATATGCATAGGATGCAGCCGCCTATTTAATAGTCGCCCGCTGCGGTACTACTTCTTCTCGCCGATGTGCTGGGAGGATGCCAAGGCAAACACTCCTTGGAGGATCCTCGCACATGGTTGGGGCCTGTCCTGGCCGCCTGTAAAGCTCGCCACTACTGCTTACTTTCAGAAGCCATTCGAGTCGCGCCAGCGTATAAGCACTTAAGGCGGTATGCGCTGCCATCGGACGCCGCATGGACCTCCGGCAGAGTCCGTCCGGCGGAATTCTTAGAAGAGCAAGGAAACACCGTCGGTCCCCGAAAGAAATGGTCGTTAACACGCATTTAAGGGCTTGCCGACGTGAACCGATGATTTCCCGCCTCTTGACCGACAGCGCTCTGTGATCGGCCTCGATTCAGTATTGTCTTCTCGCGCGGTCGGCGATCGCAGTCATGATGCAGGACAGCTTTTCAACCAAACAACCCGAAAGCCGACAGTCCGCAAACGGCCCCATCCGAGACATGGCTGCGGTCGCGCAAAATATCCCTTGTGCTCATGCTACCCTCTTGAAAGTCGGATAAAGGACAGACCGGAACTACCAGAGGATGATGTTGGTCAGGATAACTACCTCATCCGCAGCACCCGATCGTATATGGGGCGCATTTCTGTTCCCGCCGCACCGCGCGATGCTCAATCGATCCACCGGGCAACGTCAGTGACACCTACAAAGCTGTTGATCGGGCAGATCGCCCTTGTGTTCGTGATTGTCGTAGTTGGCGTGTGGGCGGCAACGCAATGGTGCGCTCATATGCTCGGCTATCAGCCGCAACTTGGTGCGCCATGGTTCTTCGCGGCCGGCTTGCCAATCTACAAACCCTGGAAATTGTTCGAATGGTGGTTCCATTTCGACGCCTATGCGCCGGAGATCTTTGACCGAGCAGGCGCGCTTGCCGGCGCCAGCGGGTTCTTGGCCTGTGCAGCCGCGGTCGCCGGTTCTCTGTGGCGCGCTCGGCAGCGCGGACTGGTCACCACCTACGGCTCTTCACGATGGGCCCTGACCCAGGAGATATCTAAGGTAGGGCTGTTTCGACCGGCCGGTGTCTTCCTGGGCAAATTAAACGACCGCTATCTGCGCCACGACGGACCGGAGCACGTCATGGCATTTGCACCGACGCGTTCGGGCAAAGGCGTGGGGCTGGTCGTTCCAACGCTCCTTTCCTGGACCGGCTCGGCCGTCATTCACGACATCAAGGGCGAAAATTGGCAGCTCACCTCAGGTTGGCGGTCGACGTTTTCGTATTGCCTTTTGTTCAATCCAACCGATCCGAAATCCGCGCGCTACAATCCGCTGCTGGAAGTGCGCAAGGGCCCGAACGAGGTCCGCGATGTCCAGAACATCGCCGACATCTTGGTCGATCCGGAAGGTGCGCTCGAGCGGCGCAATCATTGGGAGAAGACCAGCCACTCACTTTTGGTCGGCGCCATCCTGCACGTGCTCTACGCCGAGGAGGAAAAGACACTCGCCCGCGTCGCCGCCTTCCTGTCAGACCCGCAACGCTCATTTGCCGCGACGCTGCAGCGGATGATGACCACCAATCATCTCGGAGCGGCCGAGAAACCTCAGGTCCATCCGGTGGTGGCGTCGGCGGCGCGCGAGGTGCTCAACAAGTCCGAAAACGAGCGGTCCGGCGTCCTCTCCACCGCCATGTCGTTTCTCGGCCTCTATCGCGATCCGACCGTAGCCGCGGCAACATCGGGTTGCGACTGGCGCATCGCGGATCTCATGAATGCCGAGCGCCCAATGTCGCTCTACCTGGTGGTGCCGCCATCTGACATCTCCCGCACCAAGCCACTGGTCCGACTGGTGCTCAATCAGATCGGCCGGCGGCTGACCGAGCATCTGGAGGGAGATCCGAAGAAGAGCCGAAAGCACCAACTGCTTATGATGCTCGATGAATTCCCGGCCCTCGGTCGCCTCGACTTCTTCGAGACGGCGCTTGCCTTCATGGCGGGATACGGCATTCGTGCCTATCTGATCGCGCAATCGTTGAACCAGATTTCGAAAGCCTATGGCGAGAACAACGCCATTCTAGACAATTGCCATGCGCGGATTGCCTTTTCCTCCAATGACGAGCGCACTGCCAAACGCATCTCGGACGCGCTTGGCACGGCTACGGAACTGAGATCGATGCGCAACTACGCCGGCCATCGGCTGGCGCCCTGGCTGTCGCACGTGATGGTCAGTCGGCAGGAGACGGCCCGCCCGCTGTTGACGCCAGGCGAGGTCATGCAACTGCCACCATCTGACGAACTGGTGCTGGTTTCAGGGTTGCCTCCGATCCGTGCGAGGAAGCTGCGCTATTACGAGGATCAGAATTTCACCGAGCGGGTTCTGCCAGCGCCGGTGCTGCGCGACGGTGCTTACGCCGATTGTCCTGCATCACGCCCGGACGATTGGACTGGGCAGGTGCGCAGCGTCGATCATCGTCTGGCCCCTGACGACGAAAGCGCCAGTGTGGCCGCTGACGACGAGGGCGGTGTTCAGCAACAGCGCCATCCGGGATTGCCCGAGGAACACATTGCCATCTCTCAGGAGCCTGAGCAGGACGATCTGTTCAAGCCCGTCGACGATGATAGCGAGGCGCTCGCCGACAAACGCGTGATGGACCGGATTTCCACCGCGGCGCGCGCCTACGGTATTAACGAGGGCAGGGGCGACGACAAGGACATCGTGCCCGGCTTCTGAGGGTTCCCAAAAGCGAGAGCGTATCTCTGGCGTAGATAACGACCGTAAGCAATTTCTGGCAGCTGTCTCATGCTTGTTCTCGTCGCCGGCGCAATGCCGGCCTGCCGAGAACAAGCCACATGAAGCCCCACCGCATTCGTCATCAGTTTCTGCTCGAGCCCGACCTCAGCGAGAAGCTGGACAACCTCAGCCGCGATCCCTCGACCACTAAATCCGCGGTGGTGGCGAAGGCGATCGAAGCATTCATCGAGCGGCGCGGCGAGAACGAGCTCGACCGTCGCTACGGCGTAAGGCTCGATCGTCTTTCCCGCGACCTCGCTCGGATCAGGCACGATGCTGAGATGATCCTGGAGAGCCTGGCGCTCTTTATCCGCTTTTCGATCACGCTTCATGCCCACACGCCGGTTCCGGATAAGGCAACACAGGCGATCGCGCACGAGCGTTTCGACAAATTCGTCGAGCAAGTCGGCCGTCAGATCGCGTCCGGCAAACGCTCGCTTGGCAAAGACAGCGGCGTGGGAGGGGAAGGATGAGCTCTCATCCGGAAACCGACGACCGCCGCCGCGCCATGCTGCGCACCGCCCTGGGCCAGGCGATCACCGAAGCTCTCGCCGATCCACTGGTCATCGAGGTGATGGTCAATCCCGACGGGTCGCTGCGGCTCGATAGACTGGGGGAAGGTCGGGTCCACACCGGCGTGTCCATGCATCCCTCCGAAGCCGAACGCATCATTCGCCTGGTTGCCTCCCATGTGCGTGCCGAGGCGCATGCCGACAATCCGATCGTCAGCGCCGAACTGCCGTCGGGCGAGCGCTTCGAGGGTCTCTTGCCGCCAGTCGTGCTGGCGCCGTGCTTCGCCATCCGCAAGCCGGCCGCAAAACTCTACACGCTGGCCAACTATGTCGCCGACCGCATCATGCTTCCGCCGCAGGCCGATGCGCTGAAGAAGGCAGTGCGAGAGCGGCGCAACATACTGGTCGCAGGCGGAACGTCATCGGGCAAGACGACGCTCGCCAATGCGCTCTTGGCCGAAGTCGCCGAATGCGACGAGCGGGTGGTTCTGATCGAGGACACGCGCGAACTGCAATGCGCGGCAAAGGACTGCGTAGCCTTGAGGACAAGGCGGGGTTCGGTGTCGCTTGCCGATCTCGTGCGCTCGACGCTTCGGCTCAGACCAGACCGCATCATCGTCGGCGAGGTGAGGGGCTCGGAAGCGCTCGAAATGCTGAAGGCCTGGAACACCGGGCACCCCGGCGGCATCGCCACCGTCCACGCCAACTCGGCACGCTCTGCTCTCTATCGGATTGAGCAACTCGCCCAGGAAGCTGTCGTCACGGTGCCTCGCCGGCTCATCGCCGAAGCAATCGATCTGATCGTGTTCATCGCCGGCAGGGGATCGTCGCGCCGCATCGATGCGATCGCCGAGGTCACAGGTCTCGACGGCAGTGGCGACTACGCCGTGACTTCAACGTCGCTCCCACAACTCCAGCAGCTTTGAAAGGTTAGTTCATGCGCAAGAAGCTTCGCTTTCTTTCGTCTACCGCGCTCGCGTTTTGCTTCACGGCACCGGCTTACGCGGCGGGCTCCGGCATGCCTTGGGAACAGCCGCTGCAGCAGATCCTGGAGTCGGTGCAGGGACCGGTCGCCAAGATCGTCGCGGTGATCATCATCATCACCACGGGCCTAACCCTTGCCTTCGGCGACACGGCAGGCGGCTTTCGGCGGCTGATCCAGATCGTCTTCGGCCTGTCGATCGCCTTCGCCGCATCGAGCTTCTTTCTCTCCTTCTTCTCCTTTGGCGGCGGGGCGCTCGTCTGATGGCCACAGGAGAACAGCATATCGAGGGCTTTGAGGTCCCGGTCCACCGGGCGCTGACGGAGCCAATCCTGCTGGGCGGTGCGCCGCGAGCGGTGGCGATCCTCAACGGCACGGTCGCTGCGGCCATAGGCCTTGGCTTACAGCAGTGGATTGCCGGATTGGTGCTCTGGCTTGCTGGTCACACGCTCGCGGTCTTCGCTGCCCGCCGCGATCCGGACTTTGCCGGCGTGCTTGTCCGCCACCTTCGGCTAAGAGGGTGGCTGGCATGCTGAACCTTTCGGAATATCGCCGGAAGGCCGACCGGCTTGCCGACCATCTGCCCTGGGCAGCTCTCGTTGCGCCGGGCATCGTGCTCAACAAAGACGGCAGCTTTCAGCGGACGCTACGGTTCCGTGGCCCCGATCTCGAAAGCGCGACGGAAGCAGAACTCGTCGGCATTTGCGCCCGTGCGAACAATGCGCTGAGACGCCTCGGCTCCGGCTGGGCATTGTTTTTCGAGGCTGAACGCGTCGAAGCCCTGGGCTATCCACACTCGCGATTTCCCGACGCGGCCTCATGGCTGGTCGATGAAGAGCGGCGGGCGGCCTTCGAGGGCAAGGTCGAGCATTTCGAGAGCCGCTATCACTTGACCCTGGTGTTCATGCCGCCTCCTGACAGCCAGGCACGGGCGGAAAGCGCGCTGGTCGACTCGCATCATTCAGAGGGCGAAAGAGATTGGCGCGAGGATCTGGCGCGGTTCCGTGATGAGACCGGCCGTGTTCTAGATCTCCTGTCCGGCTTCATGCCCGAAGTGCGCGCGCTCGACGATGCCGAGACGCTGACCTACCTGCACGGTACGATCTCGACTCGCCGACATCCGGTCGCCGTGCCGGAGACGCCGATCTATCTCGATGGCGTTCTGGTCGATGCGCCGCTGATCGGCGGATTGGAGCCGACGCTGGGCGAGCAGCATCTGAGAACCCTCACCGTCCTCGGTTTTCCGAATCTCACCCGGCCCGGGATCCTCGACGCGCTCAATCATCAGGATTTCGCTTATCGCTGGATGACGCGCTTCATTCACCTCGACAAGCCTGAAGCCAACAAAACGCTGACACGGTTGCGCCGGCAGTGGTTTGCCAAGCGCAAATCGATTGTCGCGATCCTGCGCGAGGTTGTGACCAACGAGCCGGTGCCGCTGGTCGACAGCGACGCCGACAACAAGGCGCTCGATGCAGACGAAGCTCTTCAGGCGTTGGGTGGGGATCATGTCGGCTTCGGCTATCTCACCACGACCGTGACAGTGTGGGACGAGGACCGGCAAGCTGCCGCGGAGAAACTTCGCGCGGTCGAGCGGATCGTGAACGGACTCGGCTTTACCACCATCCGCGAAGGCGTCAACGCGGTTGAAGCATGGCTCGGCTCGCTGCCCGGTCATGTCTACGCCAATATTCGCCAGCCGCTCATTCACACGTTGAACCTCGCGCATCTGATGCCGCTGTCGTCGGTATGGGCCGGCCGTTCGACTAACGAGCATCTTGCGAAAGTCACCCAGCAAGAGGCCCCGCCGCTTCTCTTCGCCGAAACCAGCGGGTCGACTCCGTTTCGATTAACCACTCATGTCGACGACGTCGGCCACATGTTGATCGTCGGTCCAACTGGGGCGGGCAAGTCGGTGCTGCTTGCGCTGATTGCCTTGCAGTTCCGACGCTATGCCGGCGCGCAGGTCTATGTCTTCGACAAAGGCAATTCGGCCCGCGCGGCAACACTCGCCATGAATGGAGAACACCACGCATTGGGGGCTGACGGCGCGCTTGCCTTACAGCCCCTTCGCAATATCTGCAATCAGGCTACCCGAAGCTGGGCAGCCGAATGGATTGCCGGGCTCATTGCCCATGAGAACATCACCGTCACGCCGGAGGTTAAGGAAGCAATCTGGTCTGCGCTCGGCAGCCTTGCCACCGCGCCGGCGCAGGAACGCACGCTGACTGGCCTGTCGGTCCTGCTTCAGTCCAATGCGCTGAAGTCCGCATTGCATCCCTACACGCTCGATGGTCCCTTCGGTCGGTTGCTCGATGCCGACGACGATCGGCTGGCCCTGTCGGATGTCCAGTGTTTCGAGACCGAGGAGCTGATGCACAGCCGAGGCGCTGTGCTGCCGGTGCTGACGTATTTGTTCCATCGTCTCGAGGAGCGGTTCGACGGACGGCCAACGCTGCTCATGCTCGACGAGGCCTGGGTCTATCTCGACAATCCGCTGTTTGCTGCCCGCATCCGCGAATGGCTGAAGGTGCTGCGCAAGAAGAATGTGTCGGTGATCTTCGCCTCGCAGTCGCTTGCGGATATCGCGGGCTCTTCAATAGCACCAGCAATCATCGACAGCTGCCCACAACGGATTCTTCTCCCCAACGATCGTGCCGTGGAACCGCAGGCGCGAGCCGCCTACGAGCAGTTCGGTCTGAACGAACGCCAGATCGAACTGGTCGCCCGCGCTACGCCAAAGCGTCACTACTATTTGCACTCGCGACTAGGGAATCGTCTCTTCGAGCTCGGCCTTGGCCCGATCGCGCTTGCGCTTTGCGGCGCCTCCGACCCAGCCACGCAGATGCTCGTCGAACGCGTCCTGTCCGACGACGGTCAGGACAGCTTTGCCTCCCGATTTCTCAGTGCGCGCGGCCTCGATTGGGCCGCTGAGCTTCTCAGGCAATTCCCTCAACCCGACACGGAGCAATCATCATGATGCGGCGACGCTTTCTCTCCAGCCTGATCACGCTTTTTGTGATCGCCAAACCATTGGCCGACTATGTTCAGCCAGCCTATGCCCTGATTGTCTTCGATCCCTCCAACTATACGCAGAACGTGCTCTCGGCGGCGCGCGCATTGGAGCAGATTAACAACCAGATCCAATCGCTGCAAAACCAGGCCACCATGCTGCAGAACATGGCACGCAATCTTCAGAGCCTGGATTTCTCCTCGGTCGGCCAGCTTACCGGTTCGCTCCAACGGATCGACGGTTTGATGGACCAGGCGGGCGGCCTGAGCTTTGACCTCGGCAAGCTCCAGGACCAGTGGCGCCAGCAGTATCCGGAAAGCCACGACGCAACGATCAAGGTCGACGATGTGGCGAGCGCCGCGCGCGAGCGTTGGCAGAGCGCCATGCAGGCGTTTCGCCAGACCATGGGGGTCCAGTCGCAGATTGTCGAGAATGTCCGCGGCGACGGTGACCTCCTTGCCGATCTCGTCAACCGCAGCCAAGGCGCAGCCGGTGCGCTTGAGGCAAGCCAAGCCACCAGTCAGCTGATAGCGCTTTCGACCAAGCAGCAGATGCAAATCCAGACGCTGCTTGCGACCCAGTTTCGCGCCGAGGCCGAGGATGCCGCGCGCAAAGCGCAGTCCGAGGAAGCTGCCCGTCAGACAACAAAACGCTTTCTGGGCACCGGCACGGCCTATCCCCGCAACTGATCACCAGTTCTTCAACATGAGGAAGGCGGCGGCATGAACGACCTTGGCGTCATCGATCGCTTCATGGAGACTTTTATCCGCTATATCGATAGCGGCTTCGGTCTGCTTTCGGGCGATGTCGCCTTCCTCACCACGACTCTCATTGGCATCGACATCACGCTGGCCGGTCTGGCCTGGGCGTTCGGTGCCGAGCCCAACATTCTCGGCCGCCTCATTCGCAAGGTGCTCTATGTCGGCGTCTTCGCCTTCATCCTGAACAATTTCAAGAGCCTCGCCGACATCATCTACCGCTCCTTTGCCGGCCTCGGCATCAACGCATCCTCCGG
>RXJA01000533.1 GCA_003963455.1 Hyphomicrobiales bacterium | reverse complement strand
GCAAGGTACTTGGCCTGCGCCTTCGGATCGCGGGTCTTCTTCTCGCCTTCATAGACGTAGTTGCCGTCCTTGAAGAACTCGGTCGCCGCGCAGTCAAGGCCAAGCGCGACATCCTCGCCGGGTTTGAAGCCGGCCTTCTCGATCGATTCCATGATGAAATCGAGCGCCGACGGCGCGCTCTTCAGGTTGGGGGCGAAGCCGCCCTCGTCGCCGACATTGGTGTTATGGCCGGCATCCTTTAGCTTCTTCCTCAGCGTGTGGAAGATCTCCGAGCCCCAGCGCACCCCGTCACGCAGCGTCGGCGCGCCGACCGGCAGGATCATGAATTCCTGGAAGTCGATCGGGTTGTCGGCATGCGCGCCGCCGTTGATGATGTTCATCATCGGCACCGGCAGGACATGCGCCTTGGCGCCGCCGACATAACGGTAAAGCGGCAGGCCCGCGGCTTCGGCCGCTGCCTTGGCGACCGCCAGCGACACGCCGAGGATGGCGTTGGCGCCGAGACGGCTCTTGTTCGGCGTGCCGTCGAGTTCGATCATCGTCTGGTCGATATGGATCTGGTTCTCCGCCTCCATGCCGCCGATCGCCTCGAACAACTCGCCGTTCACGGCCTCGACGGCGCGCTGCACGCCCTTGCCCAGATAGCGCGGTCCGCCGTCACGCAATTCGACGGCCTCGTGCGCGCCGGTCGATGCGCCCGACGGAACCGCCGCGCGGCCCATCGAGCCGTCTTCCAGAACCACATCGACCTCGACGGTCGGATTGCCACGGCTGTCCAGGATTTCACGCCCGACGATGTCGATGATGGCGGTCATGTGCGATGTCCCCGATTGATCGATTGAAGCGTCGCGCCCGTCTTAGCCAAAGCGGGGCAAAAGGCAATCGGCGGGGCTGCAATTATTGCCGCGACCAGGATTCACGAAGCGCAAATTTCTGTCATCATAAGTCATGCGCGCCGCGCGGCCTTCTCATCTATGGTCGCGTTCGCGCGGGGCGAAACAGGAGGAGTTTCGCCATGTCCCAGTTGAGCGGTATCGTGAGTTTGTTCCTGATCGCGGCGGCGTTCCTGACGTCATGCGATGACCAGAAACCCCAGCAGAGCTCGGTGGAAATATCGACCCTCCAAGCGGCGCGGTAGTTCAAGACGCGAAAGGCCACCGGTTCTTGCCGGGGGGCCTTTCGCTTTCAGTACGCCGACCAAGCGGTCAATGCCAGTACGGCTTCACATGGTAATACTGGAATGAAGCGTCGCGAGCGGCTTCGCCGTCGGCGCCGGTCAATTCCTTGATCGAATAGGCCGGCGCGGCTTGGAGCTGCTCCTTGGTGAACGGCACGACATAGCCGCCTTGATCCTCGTCATAATCGAGCGTCGCCCACGGAACTGCGTGGTACTTCTCGCCCATGCCAAGGAAACCGCCGAAGCCGATGACGGCGAACATGATGCCGTTCGACATCTTGTCGAGCATCACGTCCTCGATGCTGCCGATGCTCTTGCCTTCGGAGTTGTAGACAGACGTGCCGATGACGCGCGAGGCGGCGATGGCTTCGGTGTGCCCGGACGGGGTGGTCATGGTGGTGCTCCTCTCGGTTGAATGCATGCATTGACAATGAGAGGAGCGAGCTAAGGTTCCCGACGACTTTGCTCAGCTGTCCGTCAGGATGAACGTCACTTTCATGTTGACGCGGTAGGCAGCGATCTTGCCGTCCTCGACGACGATCTTCTGGTCCTGGATCCAGGCGCCCTCGACGTTCTTCAGGGTCTTTGCGGCGCGCGCGATGCCCTTCTCGATGGCATCCTGAAAGCTCTTCTTGGACGACGACGTGATTTCTGTGACGCGGGCAACGGACATGGCTTCCTCCTGCCGGGACGCTCAGTTGCAAAAAAGAGCGTAGCGCCGGCCCGGTATAACCACAAGCCGGCGCAGGATTCATGAGCCGCCGCAGGAGTCAGTGCCCCTTGGCGATCCGGTCGAAGGCCATCAGTCTTTCCAGCAACGCCGGCATGTCCTTCAGAGGCACCATGTTGGGGCCATCCGACGACGTCGAGTTGTCAGGGTCCTGATGGGTTTCGATGAAGACACCGGCCACGCCAACGGCAACCGCCGCGCGCGCGAGTGTTTCGACAAAGCGCCGCTCGCCGCCGGAGGAGCCGCCTTGCCCGCCCGGCTGCTGCACGGAATGGGTCGCGTCGAAAATCACCGGAGCGCCGATCTCGGCCATGATCGGCAGCGCGCGCATGTCGGACACCAGCGTGTTGTAGCCGAAGGAAACGCCGCGCTCGGTCGCAAGCACGTTCGGGTTGCCGGAGCCGGTGATTTTGGCGACGACGTTCTTCATGTCCCAGGGCGCGAGGAACTGGCCCTTCTTGACGTTGATGACCTTGCCGGTCCTGGCCGCGGCGACCAGCATGTCGGTCTGGCGCGACAGGAAGGCCGGGATCTGCAGGACATCGACATGAGGGGCCACGATCGCGCATTGTTCCTCGGTGTGGACGTCGGTCAGCACCGGAAGCCCGAATTCCTTGCGTAGATCGTCGAAGATCGGCATCGCCGCATCGAGGCCTGCGCCACGCGTCGCCGACAGCGAGGTGCGGTTGGCCTTGTCGTAGCTGGTCTTGTAGACGAGGCCGATACCCAGCCGGTCCGTCAGTTCCTTCAGCGCGCCGGCCATGTCGAAGGCGTGCTGGCGCGATTCGAGCTGGCATGGGCCGGCGATCAGCGACAGCGGCGCGTTGTTGGCGAAGACGACCTTGCCGACGGTTACCGATGAATTGGGCGCCATCGAATTGGACGCTTGCGGCTTGCTCATGGGATCTCCCGGAAGATGAAGGCGGCACCCTGCCCGGGCGCCGGCGGAACGACGATATCATCGCCGCTCATGTTGTGATCGACGGCGCCGGCCGCAAGCGCGCGCTCGACTGAAGCTTTGTCGCGGACCGAGAAGACAATCGCCTCAAACCGCAAATGCGACGACGGCTTGGAGGCCAGCCTGAAGCGCTGTAGGTAGGTTTCAGGCGTGACGACGCTCAGCATCGCGTTCGGCAGCCGCACCGCGTCGTTGCCCGCCCCCAACCCGGAGGCATTCGCCCCTGTCGCGATGGAGATCAGTCCGATCTGCGCGGAAGGTAAATCGCTGACCGCAACCACTTCGACGATGCCGGTCACGCCATTGACATGTGCCTGCAGCGCCGTGCGATCGATCTTGGGCGGGTTGACGCGCTCGCAGGCGAAGAGGAAGGCGTCCGACGCCTCCTTGCCGGCCGCGAAGGCGAGCTTGAACGACGCCGTGTCGCTCCTCCCGTTCGTATCGGTGAACACGCGTGAGAAACTCAGCATGTCGCCCGCCGACAGGCCGGCTTCGATATAGCGCGCTTGGTCGGCGTCGGCATTGACGGTTCCAAGCACAACGGCGGAAAAACCCTCATCGCCCAATCGCTCGCGATAAAGCCGGTCACGCGCTATGAAGACATTACCGGCCGCAATCGCCTGTTCCGTCGCCTGTTTATCCCCTACCGCCAGCGGCTCCAGATAGGTGCCGTCGGCGAAAAAGACGCAGGCGTTCTCCGTGCCGAACGGATGGATGCCTGTCGGCGCGACGACAAAGCCGAGCGAGGTCAGACGCGACCGTACGGCATCAAGGCTCCGTGCAGGCAGCACGAGATGGTCGAGCGGATGAGCGGATCTGTTGATCATGCCAGCGCGATGTGCCCCATTCCGGCCGGCGGTTCAAGAGCGTCGGCATTGTCGGGCGATGCGGCACGTAGGCGTTAGCCCAGTCCATCCCCCGCGCGGGGGATGCTCCAAATTCCGTCGCGATCGATTGTCACCCCATTTCAATTCGATTCCGAGAGGCTGTTCTTGCCCTTTCAATCGAACGGGGGATGAGCGCAGCATGCTTAGGATCTTGCGGATCACGCCGCATTTCTATCGGCCTGGCCGATGGCCGGTCGCCTTCGATCCTGTCGGTGGCCTGCAGAACCAGACCTGGACGATCGCGCAAGGCCTGGACATGGCTGGCGGGGTGGCGCAAACGGTGCTTACCACCTACATCCCGGGCGGCCCGCGCCATGTGCGCTTGTCGCCTAGGCTGGAGGTTAAATGCGCGGGCTTTTGGCTGCCTGAATTCGCCGCCGGTCCCCTCATGTGCCTCACTTGGTTTCTCGCCGCGCTGCCCACGCTCTTTCGCGCGCGCCGTCACTTCGACCTCGTGCATATCCATTTCAACCACTCGGTATGGTGTCGCGTGATGACGATCCTGCTCGCCAGGCTTGGCATGCCGGTGGTGGTTTCGATGAACACCGCGCTCTGGGCCGGACTTCAGCATGCGCTGAGGCTGAGGGGCAAACCCTATGACATGACTGCCTGGATCGAGCGCAAGGCCCTGAGATCCGCCAACCGGATCGTCGCGCTGACCGAGCGGTACAGGCTGGAAGCCGAAGCCGAAGCCGGTCCTGGCAGCCGGGTGTCCGTGATCGCCGATGCCGTCGATTCGGAGGCCTTCCGCTGTCCTGTGCAGGGCGCCGATCTGCGGGCATTCCGCGCAGAGCACGGCATCCGCGACGACAGGCCGATCGTCAGCTTCATCGGCCGCATCAGCCCTGAGAAGGGCTGGCAGGATTTGCCCCACCTCGTTGAGCGCCTGTCGGCAAAGGGGGTGTTTCTCCTGATCTGCGGCGACGGACCCGATCGGCAGAAGCTGGAGACGGCGCTTGCCGCGATTTCCCGGCCTGGATCGTGGGCCATTACCGGCTTTGTTTCGCCGGAGGAGGTGAAGAAGGCCTTCAGGATTTCGCGTGTCATGGTCCTGCCGTCGCGGCGCGAGGTGCTGGGCAGCGTTCTGCTCGAGGCCATGGCCGCGGGCGTGCCGGCCGTTGCCTATGCCGTTGGCGGCGTCGGCGACGTGGCCGGCATTCCTCCCGCCTTTGCGCTGGTGGAGCAAGGCCAGCGCGACGAATTGATCCGCCGGACGCTCGAATTGCTGGATGATGGTCCGACCCGACAGACCTTCATGCGGCGCGCGCGGCAGCGTGTGAGAAGTTTCTCGGTGGATTCCGCGGTTTCGCTGACCCTCAGGCTGTACAATTCGGTCCTCGCGGAGGTCGGTTGCGGATCGCGCGGCAGAACCGAGCAATTGGCTTTCCAGAAGGACGGCGGCCCGCCGGACGGCGTGTGATCAATTTCGTGACCACCCGCAGCCATGCCTATACGGTCCGCCATTTGGTCGGCCAGTTGGGCAATGCCCGTCGCTGGAGCTATGAACGCCTGTTCAGGCAGAAGGAATTGCGCGCCGGCACCTGGATCTTCACCGACCACGAACGCCTGTCAGGCTTCGAGATCGCGCTCGCCGCCAAGGTCGCCAACAAGCTCGAGCAAGGCGGCTCGCGCGTGCTCAACCATCCGGCGCACGTGCGGGGTCGCTATGACCTGCTCAGGGCCCTCAACGCGGCGGGGATCAACCGGTTTTCGGCCTGGCGCTGCGAGAGCGAGCCAAAACCCCGCTCCTTCCCGGTCTTCATCCGCAACGAATTCGATCACCTGTCCTCCGATCTCGACCTCATCCCCGATCAGCAGGCGCTCGATGCCAGGCTGGCGCGGATGCGGCGGGAAGGTTTCCCGCTCGCCGGCAAGCTGGTGATCGAATATGCCGGCCAGGAAATCGCGCCCGGTGTGTGGCAACGCTTCGCCACCTATCGCGCCGGCTACCGGATGATCGCCCATCACAACGTGGTCGACTTCCAATGGGTGGCCAAGGATGTCAAGGACACCAAGCGCCTGCTTTCGCATCCGATGCTTCCGGCCTTCGTCGAGAACGAGCGGCGCTTCGTTACCGAGAACCTGTACGAGGACGTGCTGCGACAGGCGTTCGACCTTGCCGGCATCGACTATGGCCGGGCCGACTTTTCCCTGGTCGACGGACGGCCGCAGATCTTCGAGATCAACACCAACCCCGCCCACGGCTCGCACCGGGTCATCTATCGCGAAACCTTTCCGGCCAGGGTGGCGACGCAGCGCCTGGCCGAAGAGCGGCTCTATGAAGCGCTGCGCGCCGTCGACATGCCGAACGGCCCATCCATTTCGCTTGACGATCCCGCGCTCCGGCGGCAGCAAAAGTTCAGGCGCATCTTCCTGGGGCTGAAGCGTGCTTGATATGACTGACGGCAGGCACGCGGCAGACATCCTCGCGCTCGGCGCCACCGACCGCTTCGACTTTGGCTCGGAAGAGTTTCGCAGGCTCGTTCGCCGCTCTCGCGCTTCGGCCTTCCAACAACCGGAATGGCTCTCCGCTTTCTACCGGCACATGGCGCCCGCATGCGGCGCCGATCCGCTGGTGATCACCGGCCGCAATGCCGAAGGCGGGCTCGGTCTGGTGCTGCCTCTGCTGCGGCGCGGACCACACGCGATCGAATATGCCTTTCTCGGTGTCACCGACTATGCCTGCCCGATCGTCGACGGCGACCTGCCGGTGGACGACCGCGCCGCCACTCGTCTGCGGCGGTTCATCGCCGCGCACGGCCCGTTGACGATAGGGCCGGTGCATCGGGATCATGTCGAAGGCTGGCGGTCGCTGCTGCGCGTCGAGCCACGGCAACTCGATTTCGGCGCGCATTCGGTGCGCTATGGTTGGCCCTATCCGGCATGGCGGCGCCTCAATCTGGGCTCCCGCCGCGCGGCCAGCCTGGATCGCAAGGCGCGCCGGCTGAACGAGGCGGCCGGGTTGAAGCTGGAATTGCTTGGCGCCGCCGACATGCGGGGCGCCCTGCTCGCGGCGGCGGATCTCCGGGCGGGACGTTTTGACGACGATCCGCTGCGAACACCGCACGGACTTGAATTCTACATCGAGGTCGCGACCAACGGCGCGTACTCCGGCCTGACGAGAACCTGGCGTCTCACGTCCGGCGGTGCGATGGTTGCGCTTGTCTTCGGCCTGGCCGAGGGCGGCGCGTTCCGCTACATCCTGCTCGCCTGCGACTATGCATCCCATGCCCGGCACTCGCCCGGCCGGCTTGCGCTCGATCACGCCATGGCGGCCTGGGCGGCCGAAGGGGGGACTGCCTTTGACTTCACCATCGGTGACGAATCCTTCAAGGCCGACTTCGGTTGCGAACGCACGCCGATGTATGAGTTCAAACTATGAACATTATGCCTGAGAAGCCGGTGCGAAGCGGTATTCCCTCGCTTTCGGTCGTGGTGCCGGCCAAGGATCGCCGCAACTGCCTGCCGCGCACGATCGCGTCGGTGCTGTCGGATCCGCGCCCGGACATCGAACTGGTGGTCGTGGACGATGGCTCCATCGACGACACCCCGGCCTATCTGGCCTCGCTCGACGATCCGCGCCTGGTCTGGCGCCGTTTCCCGACACCATCCGGCGCCAATCAGGCACGCAATGAAGGCGCGGCGCTGGCCGGCGCGCCGCTGATTGCTTTCCTCGATTCCGACGATGCTTTCACCCCTGGAAGACTCGGCCGGCTGATCGACTTTTTCGACGCCAATCCGGATGTCGCCTGCACCATCGACGGGTTCGACGACGTCTCACATGGCGGCCATAGGTTGCACCGCCTGCCGCAACCGACGCCCGTTGCCGAGCGTCTGATCCAGCTTCTGCTTTGCCATTGCGTGCCGCTCACCAATTCGACCGTGACCGTGCGCCGCGCCGCCTTCGAGGCGGTCGGCGGCTACGATCCCCGCCTCAAGCGCCATCAGGATCGCGAATTCCTGGTGCGGCTTGGCAGGCAGCGAAAGGTCATTTTCGGCAAGGCGACCGACGTGTTGAAATATCGGGAGCCCAACTCGATTTCGCATGCCCATGCCGGCTACATCGAAGGGCTCGATGATTTCGTCGGCTGCTGTCCGGAATACGGAGCCGAGCATTACCGCCCGATCCTCAGCTATCTGACGCTGCGGGGCATTCTGAAAGCCGCGGCGCAAGGCCGGTTGGGCACCGTGGTTAAGGAGATGCTGGCCTGGCGCCGCGCGCGCAACCTGCCGGCGGCTTCCGGCATACTTGCCGGGTATTTCGACGGGCGCGCGCAAAGGCGCGAACTCGAGCAAGGGCTGGCGGGGCGAATCAATGCTGGAGCGGCTCAGGCCGCGGCCACGACATCCGCAGAATAGCGCAGCTCGCGCAGCGGCTTCACCTTGCTGGTCGTATCCGAATAAATCGGATGGGCCTTGTAAGCGGCAAGGGCTGCCTCGTCCTCGAACTCGGCATAGACGACCACATCGATCGCGTTGGAGAACAGATCGACCTTGGTGTTGAGCGTTACCTCGAAATGCCTCGAATGCGGAATCCTGCCCAACTGCAGCAGGCCCGAGCGCACAGCCTCGACATCCTCCTTGCGCCGCACGCTGAAGAAAACGATGTGCCGGATCAAGCCAGTCTCCCTGATCGTCAGTTCAGCGGCGTTTTTGTGGGAACAAGGCCGGGGCGTCAACCCGCAGCGATGTCGCGCCCGCGATGAGAAAATCGGCGGGAGCTCATCCAGTGACGTAGCGCACGACGCGCGATACTTCCCGCACGGTCACATCGAGATAGTGGCCGTGGTTGTAGAGGCCGTCCCAGATCAGAAAGAAGGTGATGGCGACGATGACGATCACATAACGCATGGCTAAAACTACCCCATGTGCATGGCCGGAACCAGAGCGCCACGGCGGCAATTGTCCAAGGTCACCGTTTTTTGCGTCATCAGGTTTGCCTCCGCCGGTTCGACGCAAGCAGGTTGCGGGCCAGACGAAACCTTCTAGATTGGGCGGATGGCGCTCAAACGGATGGACAACGTAGGTATCGTCGTCGATGACCTCGAAGGGGCGATAGATTTCTTTCGCGAGCTCGGGCTCGAGCTCGAAGGGCGGGCAACGATCGAGGGAGAATGGGCCGGGCGGGTCACCGGACTGGGCGATCAGCGGGTCGAGATCGCCATGATGCGCATGCCGGACGGCCACGGTCGTCTCGAACTCTCCCGCTTCCTCATGCCCGCCGTCGTCGCGGATCACCGCAATGCCCCGGTGAATGCTCTGGGCTACCTCCGCGTCATGTTCGCCGTGGACGATATCGACGATACGCTTGAAAAGCTCGGCGAGCGCGGCGCGCAGCTCGTCGGCGAGGTCGTCCAGTATAAGGACGTGTATCGGCTCTGCTACATCCGCGGACCCGGGGGGCTTCTCATCGGACTCGCCCAGGAACTTAGGTGAGCGCGCCTCACAAATGGTCCCGCCGCGGCCTCAAAGTGTGATGCGGTATTTGGCAAATCCCGCCTCGCCCTCGCCCGCGAGCTCGATTTTCAGGGACTTCACTTGACCAATGAAGTCCTTGGCCTTGGGACCGGTCTCGAACACGACGCTGGTTCCGGACAGCGGCGCGAACGACCAGTTGCCGTCCGCGGAAGGATTGATCGTGCCTTCGCTGACGACGTAGCGCACGATCACGTCGCGGTTGGTGTCCGGCGCCTCATAGATGATCCTAGAGGCGTTGATGTCGGGGAAATTGCCGCCGCCGCCAGCGCGGTAATTGTTGGTGGCAACGACGAATTTCGCAGCTGGGTCAATCGGTTTGCCATTGAAGCTGAGATCGACGATGCGGCTGGAGCCGGCATTGGCGACACCGCCTTTCGCATCGTATTTCGGCGGCTGCGACAGGTCTATCCTGTAGGTGACGCCGTCGATGACGTCGAAATTATAGGACGGGAAATCGGTGTTGATGAGTGGCTGGTCGGCCTTGCCGGGCTCGATCCGGTTGAAGATGCCGGCCGACATCTCCAGCCATTCCTTCACCTGCGCACCGGTGATTTCGACGGCCCGCACGGTGTTCGGATAGAGATAGAGGTCGGCGACGTTCTTGATGGCGATGTCGCCCGCCGGAACGTCGGTATAATAGTCGGCGCCGTTGCGGCCACCAGCCTTGAACGGCGCCGCCGCGGATAGCAGCGGCACGTCCTTCCACTCGGTGCTCTTCAAGATGTCCTTGAGATACCAGCTCTGCGCCTGGTTGACGATCTGCACCGACGGGTCGTCGGCGACCAGCGCGAAATAGGAATAGAGCGGCGCCGAGGTCTTGCCGACCGGGCGGCGCACATAGGCAAGGGTTGCCTGATGGTCCTGCTCGAGTGCTGCAATGATGCGCTTATCGTCGGGAACGGTCGCCTTGTTCTTGTTGTCGACGCGCTCATAGATCGGCCGCGCCTCCGAAGTCGCCGACACGACTCGCCATTTCGAGCCGTCGCGCTCCAGAAGCAGGTCGATCAGGCCCATATGCGAGCCCCAGAAGCCGCCCATCACGGCCGGCTTGCCTTGCAGCGTGCCTTTCTCGGTGTCGACGCCCTCGAGCGCTTGGAAATCCTTCTTGCCGGGGAAGACCAAATGCTGGTGGCCGGTGAAGACCGCGTCGATGCCCTCGATGCCGGCGACGAAGAAGGAGGCATTCTCCATCTTGTCGCCCTCCTTGATATCGATGCCGGAATGCGAGAGCGCGATGACGATGTCGGCGCCCTCCTCCCTGATCTGCGGCACCCAGGCCTTTGCCGCCTCGACGATGTCGCGCGTCTGCACGTTGCCTTCGAGGTTCTTCAGATCCCAGACCATGATCTGCGGCGGCACGAAGCCGATGACGCCGATCCTGATCGGTTGCTCGGCCCCAGAGCCGTCCTTGATCTTCCTGTCGAGGATGACATAGGGCTTGAGATAGAGCTTGTCGTCGCGCGGATTGGCGGCCAGCGCGGTGCCGCGGATCAGGTTCGCGCAGACGAAAGGGAAATTGGCGCCGGCCAGCACCTTGTCCAGGAAGGACAGGCCGTAGTTGAACTCATGGTTGCCGAGCGTCGAGCACTCGTAGCCGAGCAGGTTCATGCCCTTCATGACCGGATGCAGGTCGCCATCCTTCATGCCCTTTTCATAGGCGATGTAATCGCCCATTGGGTTGCCCTGCAGAAGGTCGCCATTGTCGATCAGCATGGCATTTGTGGCTTCCTTGCGCACCGCGTCGATCAATGAGGCCGTGCGCGACAGGCCCATCGTGTCGTTCGCTTTGTCGGCGTAATAGTCGTAGGGCAAAAGGTTCACATGGATGTCGGTCGTTTCCATGATCCTGAGATGCGCCTGGTTGGCCGCGGCGCGGGCGGAGAAGGGGTGCAGCATGATCAGCGCGCCGCTCGCGGCGGCGCCGGCCAGGAATGCGCGGCGGGAAACGGGCAGCGGCGACATGTTCTTCTCCTCTTCGACAACGCGATGACCCCCTGCCCCGTCCGGGAGCATGGCGTTGAAGTGTCCGAACCGGATAGATAGGTAACAGAATGGACCGATTAGATGGGTGACAGTTTTCTCGCCAGCCGGGAGGACCGG
>RXJA01000261.1 GCA_003963455.1 Hyphomicrobiales bacterium | reverse complement strand
GCGCTCGGGCGACCTGATCTGGCCCTATGTCATCAACAACTACATGCGCGGCAAGGAGCCCCTGCCCTTCGACCTGCTCTACTGGAATTCGGATTCCACGCGCATGGCGGCGGCCAACCACTCCTTCTATCTGCGCAACTGCTATCTCGAGAACAATCTTTCGCGCGGCACGATGGAGCTTGCCGGTCGCACGGTGTCTCTGGCCGACATCACCATCCCCGTCTACAACCTTGCCACGAAGGAGGACCACATCGCGCCGGCGCTTTCGGTGTTCCTGGGGTCACGGTTCTTCGGCGGCGACGTCGAGTATGTGATGGCGGGTTCCGGCCACATCGCGGGCGTCGTCAACCCGCCTGCTTCCAAGAAGTACCAGTACTGGACCGGCGGCAAGCCGGTGGGCGACTTCAATGCGTGGCTTGCCGCCGCGCATGAGCATCCCGGCTCCTGGTGGACGCACTGGCAGCACTGGATCGAAACCCAGGACAATGTCCGCGTACCCGCCCGCAAAACCGGCAAGCGTATGAAAACCTTGGGAGATGCGCCGGGCACCTATGTCAAGGTGCGTGTGTAACGGACTGTAATGTCTGGTGAGTTGACGGGCCGCCAAAACAGGGCGAAATGGTGGCGTCAATCGTTTCACGGCCTCAAATCAGCGTTCGAAGCAGATAAATTCCGAGGCTTGCAGATTCGACACATATCCCGTTTCCGGTTGGGAACAGGAGGGTTATCGCGGCGCAATGCTGGAGTGGCGCGGCGATGACGAACCGACCGGATGCCGAGGGGGAATTTATTTTGAAATCAGCAGGTTGGCGTCTTGCACGAAGGGAAGGCCGCAGCATCGCGGCGGCGCTTTTCTCCGTGCTTCTGGCCTCCTGCACGTCGACCGGCGACCCGACGATGTCGGTCGTTTCGCCCTCCTACAATTCAACCGCCACCGAAATGAGCGCGACATCCGGCGCCAAGACGGCAACAACCGCCGATTCGTCGGCTCAGGTGGCATCAGCGATCACCGATGTGGCAGCGACCGTGATGAGCGAAGGCGACACGCCTTTGCCCGAAAAGGTCGCCTATGTGCCGGAAACGCGGCCGCAAGCCGCCTTCCCTGCCGTCGCCGTGCCCGCGGGCGCCGCCGCGATTGCCGGCAGCACGCCGCAACCGCTGGTTCAGCCGGCGCAGACGGCGGAACAGACACAGGCCGTCGCCCAGCAGGTCGCCGCCGGCGATGCCGCGGCCATTGCGTCGAAGGCGCAGGCGATCACGCAGGACTTGAGCAACGGCGTCTATGTGACAGCGGCTGAGCCGGCGCAGCCGCAGATCGCCGCACCGAAGAAGGGCCTGTTCGCATCGCTCTTCAGCACCACGCCGGCCTCGGCCGCGCCCGCGCCGCTGATCAATTCGCGCTCGGGCGACCAGCCGCCGGCGCAAGCCAAGGCCCCGACCGCAGCGACCGCCCCCGCCAAGCCGATCGTCGAACTGGCCTCCGCGACGCCGGCCGCAAAGCCGGTGCAACTGGCCTCGCTCGACGACCCGAGCAATCACATCACCGGCGCCGATGCCCTTCCCGGCGTGCGCCAGACCGCGCTGTTCGAGATCAAGCGCAAGTCGGGCATCGACGACGAGAGCGACGTCGACCTCAACGAGGATGAGGGTGGCGGCGGTTCCTACCAGGTGGCGTCGGCGGCCGGCATGGCCAGACTCGCGCCCAACGGCCTTCTGAAGCAGAACGAAAGCGTCGACGTCGCCTGTTTGAAGCCGTCGCTGGTGCGGGTGCTGAAGACGATCGAGGGCCATTTCGGCCGCAAGATGGTCGTCACCTCCGGCTATCGCGATCCCTCGCGCAACCGCCGCGCCAACGGCGCCAAGAACTCGCTGCACATGTACTGCGCCGCCGCCGACATCCAGGTGCCCGGCGTCTCCAAGTGGGAACTGGCGAATTACGTCCGCACGATGCCCGGCCGTGGCGGCGTCGGCACCTACTGCCACACCGAATCCGTCCATGTCGACGTCGGCCCCGAGCGCGACTGGAACTGGCGTTGCCGTCGCCGCAGCGGCGGTGGCGAGGACGGCTGAGCCCGCCTGCCTCATCTGCAAGCGCAACCGCATTTTCCACCCAAAAGCCATGCGTTGCACGGCGCCGTGAAAAAAGTTGTCGCAACTGGCGGCGGATGGGTTGCCGGTTGGCAACAACGCAATTATAAGCCGCTTCGTCTGAGCGCGCCCATCGTCTAGCGGTTAGGACACCGCCCTTTCACGGCGGTAACAGGGGTTCGATTCCCCTTGGGCGTACCAGGCTTTTTCAAGCACCTAGTGACGCTTATGCCGACTCTTTCCAATCTTTGGCCAATCTCGGCCGGGAATCGGCAGTGCTTTTTGGGAGGCAAAAACGGCGAAGCAGAAGATATCGCGGGACCGTCTGATTGAATTGCGCGATGAACATTTGCAGTTTCTGGAGTCATCGGCTGCCGCCTTTGACGCTGGTTTCATGGGCGAAGCAAAGCGAATGGCTGTGTCTCTTCGTGTTCTCTTTCACGACACCGCCCAATCCCATTCGATATTGGCCCAACTTAGGGAACGGCAGATACCCATGGTTGACACATCCCACCCGTACAACCCGGCTAATCTTGCCTCACATCACGGGCTTGTCGCCATGATGCTCACCGGAGTTGAATCAGCGCGGTTTTTTGCCCCGCTCGACGATCGAGCAACAGCTCCGCGCCTGACGCGGTTTGGCCGCTGGTGGGAGAAGGACATCGTCATCAAAGAGGGCCAGTCTGGTAAAGCTTACACTCGGCGCAGCTTGGTTCTTTTCGCGGCGAACAAGGATGGCGGAGCACATGTAGATACTCACTTGGACACAAGCTTTGAAGGCCTTAAGGATGGAAGTGGGATCGGTTGGACTGTAACAGGCTTCAGCAGCCAAACAGACGGCAGCTTTATCCCCGATGTACAAGCACATTCCATCCGGCAGATCGCCTATGAGGTGAGCGAGACATACAAACAGACAAACGGCCCGGCCACATCGCAACCAGGCCATCGTTTCATTAGCTGAAGCCTTTATTGCAAAGTTGTATTAGGATCGATCGCTGGGGTCTCCGGTGGTGGATTGTCCGGGCTATAGCCCAAGCGTTCAAGGACAAGGAATGACCTGAAAAGGGCCTGGTCCAGCAAATCGACAAGAGCTTCAAGGTGCTCTTTCGTTAGCGTCATCTGCTCCAACATGTCAGAAACCGCGCCGGTTTCACAAATGTCAGCCATTGTTGTTAGTAGGTGCTCGTGACCCTGTTTCATGACCAGCGAAGCGATACGTACTTGGGGCAAATGGCGAATCGACCATTCGTCATTGGTCCATCTGAATAAATCGTCCTTGGCGCCTTTCCAGGTCATCGAGTTGCGCTCTTCCTGCGAGGCGGGGCGTTTCTTTCCTTTCCTGCTCATACTCGTTCCTCCAACGGCCGGAAGTCCATGCCGACTACCTGCAGTACGGCTAGCGCCCTCGTGGCGGGAGAAGGGACTGTCTCCCAAGTCAGACCGCTGTTGTAGAGCGGGAAATGATAATGCGACGCGAGTGTGTTGCGCTGCACGAAGGCCATATGATCGTGAGGCTTCTTGATCCCCGGGTAAATGTCCGGCATCAACAGCAGGCGCCCATAGAAAAGCCACTCGTTATAGGACCGAAGTAGTTCAGCGCGATCCGGCACCGGGAACATGGCAACCGGCGGTGTGGCCGCCAGAGTGCCGTCGGCGGCGGGAATAGAGGCAGTGGCGCCGAGCGCGGCGCGTCTTGGTCAAAGTCGGCATAGTTCTTCCTCCCCCTCAAATGTTGAGGAAGCCTAGCGCAACACCTGGTGAATCGTGATCGGGATGTTAAATCTGGTGACGGGCACTGCGAGGCCCTGCAAGGCTTCCGGTGGTAAGTGCCCGTCGGCTGCTTACAACAATCGGCGCGTGCGCTGGTGATGCTCTTGGTAGCTCCAATCGTCAAGTATTCCCCTCGCCAGGGAAACGCGCTTAATTTGCGTCGAAGTGCGTTGCAGGGGAACGGGAACGACGTGTCCAAACATGACTTTACCAGAATGAGCTTGATCGAGCGTTGTGCATTGACGTTCGAGTCATTCTTACGTCGCGACTTTGGGTCGCGGTTTTATCAGGAAGAGTTCCTCACCGGCATTGCCTCACGCCGACTAGAGATTGTTAACCGCGTCGGGAAGAGCGGTGGCCAAACGTTCTTGCTAGCTACGATTCTGGCCTTCTTCGATTTGATATCGGGCAGCACGTTTTCCTATGGGGGCCTCACTCTTCAAATCACGAAAGATCTCACGCCAATTCTTGCGCTCTTGACGGCTGGATCGTTGCTGAACCAGACATTCGCAATGATCGATGAACAGATCATTTTTCGCATTTTACTGAAGCTTGGTAGCAACATCAACATTCAGAATTTCCCGTTGTTGTTGATCGACAAGATGGCTCATAATCTCTGGGGCGACGCCGTAGTGCCGCGTGTTTACGGCCAAAAATCCGGCAGAGGCCAATCGATTGCCTTTGCCTTCCTTTCTGGTGTGGTGTTGGTCATTGCCGCTTGTATGTTCCTCTATCCGGCGTTCATGGTCATCCGAGTTTTCTTTGACGTCATTACTTCTGATGCGAGGTGGATCGCCAAAGCAATATCCGGTCTTTCGGTCGGTATAACTCTGTGGGCCACGCTTCTTGGCGGCATGTTTCTTGTTAAGTTCAAGTTCTACCCAGCTGATTTCCAGGAATCCACAAACCTCCCCACTGAAGAGTTCGCTCGAAAAATGCGCAACGAGATTGCACGGGATGGCGCAGAGAAGGACGCCTGATAGACGGGGATTATTCTTTTTTGGTTTGGCCTGTCGATCATTGTCGGCATTGCCGCCAATGGGCGAGATCGCAGTGGGGCAGGCTGGGTTCTCTTATCTCTGCTGGTCTCGCCGGTACTTGCTGACTTGCTGCTCCTAGCCCTCGGCAATGGGAGGCTTAACGGGATGCTTCAGCCCACCCGCATCGCGCGCTCCTTGGGCGGAAACGCCCTGTTAACGTCATTCGCGGGGCCGGAATGCCGACCTCAGCCCGACGATGTAAGCTTGTTCTTGACGCTCTCGGCCGTGGAGGCGGAAATGAACTTGCTTCGGACAGCGCTCTTATGCGCGGCAATGAACAGCCTGGTGGGAGCCCAGCCTATCCACGCCGAGGATCAGCCTGCTCAGCCGAACGGTGGCGCGACGCAACAGCAGCCGGCCGTTCATTGCGAGGGACAGAATTGCCTGCCGCCGAAGGACGATCCCGCCTTGGAGTGCAAGGGGCAGGATTGCACGCCGGCTCCGGCGGCCGACCAGCCGGCAGGCCCGGAGATCAAGAAGGTCAAGTGAGCGGCAGCGGGTGCTCTGCGGCGGGAGCAGAAGGCCGCCGCCCTCGCTGGGTCGCGTCGACGCTCGGAAGAAGCAGGCACCCCGCAGAGAGAAGCGACGAGCGCCGGTCAATCCGGAACAAACGGTGCCGGCTCTTCGCACCGATACACCATGCATTGCCCATCATGGGTCGGGACATAGTCGACCATCGGCACGTAAGGAGCGTCGCACTCATTGCCGAATTGGCGGACATAGCGATCATAGGTGTTCGCTCCGGTGCTCAGCACTGCCGCATGCTGGCTCTGGATCAGCGCCTGGATTTGCGCGCATGTCATATTGCGCGTGTCGGGTCGAGCATCGGCGAAATTTGTGGCGGCAACGACCATCGCTGCCGCGCAAAACGCAATCTTGCCCATGGGCATGCTGGCATCCTCGCAAATATCGTATCGCCAAATTGGCATCTTGCAGCGCCGCTCCGCAACAGCGGTGCGGTCACGATGCAGCGAGCAAGCCAGTGGCCGAAAGCTCGAGACCGCGCCAAGCGCCTGGACAGCCCTGAGGATACAGGGACGGGTCGACACTAGGCGGTTGCGAAAACCACCATCTGCTGCAGCCCTCCCCCCGGCCTGTTCTCCAGCGTGATGGTTCCGCCATAGCGTTCGATGATCTCCTTGGCGATCGCAAGCCCCAGTCCCGCGCCGGGAATGAATTGCGTGCGCGCCGGATCGACCCGGAAGAACGGCTCGAAGGCCTTGTTCAGAAGGTCCGGAGGAATACCGGGGCCGCGGTCGGCGATGGTGAGAACCGCCTGGCCGCCCCGCTCCCTAACCGAAACGGTGCAGCTCTTGCCATGCGTCGCGGCGTTCACGATCAGGTTGCGCAGCGCCCGGCGCAGGCCGAGCGCGCCGGCCTTGACCGACACATGATCGAGATGGTCGATCGTCACCGCATGGCCGAGCGATAGCATCTCGACCTCGATATCGCGAACCAGCCTGTCCAGTTCCAGCGGCTCGACCGCATCCTGGTTCACCTCCTCGCGCACAAGGCGGATGGCGCTGTCGGCGATGCGATCGAGCTCGTCGAGGTCGCTCAGCCATTTCTCGCGATCTTCCTCGAGGAATTCCGCCCTGAGCCGCATCCTGGTCATCGGGGTCCTGAGATCATGGCCGGCGGCCGCCACCAGCCGCATGCGGCTTTCCATCGCCGTCCTCAATCTTGCCGACAGTTCGTTGAGCGCATGGGCGGTGGCCCTCACCTCCGCCGAGCCCTTTTCCGGCAAAGTCGCCAGCACGCCGTCCGATCCGATCTTGCTGACGGCAGCCTCCAGCATCTCCAGCGGCCGCACCAGCACGCCGGTGAAATAGATCGAAACTGGCGTGGCGCCGAGCACGATCAGTGCCATCCAGCCCGCCAGTCCGTACCAGACATCGCGTGGCGGACCGAAATCGGGAACATCGACGATCATCCAGCGATGGTCGGGCAGCGCAACCGAAGCCACCATTCCCGGCCTGCCGGCCTTGCGGCTGACCACAGCCGAAACATCGAGGCCGTCATGGTGCAGGATCTCGTTCAGCACCTTCGTGTGCTTGCGATCCTCGACGCCGTCGGCCGGGCGATCCTGTACGGTGACGGGCGCATCGCTTGAATTCGGCACGTGCCCGGGAGCCAGCTGCACCATATACTGGATCTGGTGGGCAAGCGGGCCCATGATGAGTTCCGGCGACGGCCCGCCGAGCACCTTGACCGCCACGAAGGTGGCGAGGCCGACCACGCCGAGGATCGAAGCGACGAGCAGGATGATCAGCCGCCGGCGCAGCGAGGTCATGCCCCGGTCTCCGCCGTCTCGACCCGCGCGGTCAGCTGATAGCCGCCATTGCGCACGGTCTTGAACAGGTTCTCCTCGCCCGCTTCGGCGAATTTCCGGCGCAGCCGGCTCATCAACACGTCGACGGACCGGTCGAGCGGCTCGCGCTCGCGCCCTTGCGTCAGGTCGAGCAACTGGTCGCGCGACAAGAGCCGCCCCGGCCGATCGAGAAAGACTTGCAGCAGGTCGAACTCGGCGCCGGTAAGGTCGACCAGGGCGCCATCGGCATCCATCACCTTTCGCGTGTCCGGCTCCAGCCTGTAACCCGCGAAATGATAGACGCGAACCTTGGCCGGGGCGGCTTCTTCCGGCGCCGAACGCCTGAGCACCGCGCGGATGCGGGCCGAAAGCTCGCGTGGGTTGAACGGCTTGCCGAGATAGTCGTCGGCGCCGAGTTCCAGCCCGATGATGCGGTCGACATCCTCCTTCAGCGCCGTCAGCAGGATGACGGGGATATGCGGCTTGCGGTCGCGCAGGCTCCGGCAGATGTCGAGGCCGGAGCCGTCCGGCAGCATGACGTCGAGCACGATGAGGTCGAACTGGCCGGAGCCGAGCTTCTGCTCGCACTCGCGCCGGTCCGCCGCCACCGAAACGCGAAAGCCCTGCCCGTCGAGATAGCGCCCGAGCAGCGTCCTGATCTCGCGATCGTCGTCCACGACCAGGATATGGGATTGTGTCTGCATTCTTCGCCCGCTTGCCTTTGTCGCCGTGATTATAGGGAGCGACGCCGCCGAGCGGCATGGAAAATTGCAACGCAACGTTTCCGCAAGGCCGCCGGAAACATTCGGAAACAAATCTCCTTTTTCCGGAGACCTTCGGCAACGCTCCGAAGCAAAGCGGCAAAAGACGCTTCCTATCCTCCCCTTCATCCGAAGCATGCATGAAAGGATCACGTCATGCGAAGCAGACTTCTGGGGCTCGGCCTCTTTTCGGTCGCGGCCATCCACCCCGTTTTCGCCGCGCAACCGGAGCCTGGCGCGGTGCCCGGAGGCGAGCCGCCGGCAATCGGCCGGCAGGACGACGCGGGCCCCGGCCCGATGCCGTGGCACGGTCCAGGCCGGGCAATGCGGCACGGCCCGCAGGACTTCGGCCCGCGCCGCATGGGGCCGCCGCCGGAATTTCTCGCTGCCCGGCTCGCCGCGCTCGAGACCCGGGTCGGCATCCGCTCCGAGCAGCTCGATGCCTGGCGCGACTACACCAGCGCGCTGCAGGCGGTGCTGGCGCCGCCGGCACGGCCGGACTTCGGCTTGGGCGGCACCGGCGGTCCGGGTCCCGACAAACCTGCGCCAAGTGCTGTCCGTGACCCCTTCGCTTTCCAGGAAAAGCTGGCCGACGAGGTGACCAAGCGGGCCGCCTCGGCGACCAAACTGAAGGACGCCATCGCTGTTTTGCGCGCCAAGCTGACGCCCGAACAGCTCGAAATACTTGCTTCGGCGGATCGGCCGCACGGCCCGCCCCCCGGTCCATGGGGCGATCCGCCGGAGGCAGCCGGCCCAGGAGGTCTGCCCGATCACGGCGGACAGCTCCCTCCACCCCTACCCCGGAGTGACGAGCAACTCTGACCGGCTGCGCCGGCCGGCCCCTTGACCCACCCGTTCACGGGCCGGCCGGTACTTTTTGCGAATTGGCGGGCGCGTCCGCGCGACCGCCACCAAGCACGGAACACCATGATGTGGGAAGCCCTGATGATGCTGCGGCTGCTTGCCTCCCTGGGCTCGCCCCTGACGATCCGCCCCGGTGCCCATGCCGGCCAGCGGGTCCTGTCGAAGCAGGAGTTGACGGGGGCAATCCGGCTGAGCTTCGCCGCTTACCGCCTGTCGCTTCCGATCGAGTCTTCGAACACTGAAAATCATGACCAGAAAATTGCGTAAGAGCCGTCTTCTCCTCGTTGCGGTACTGGTCGCGGCCGGCGTCGTCGCGATGCTGAAGGCCTATGGCCGCGGCACGTCCGAGCCGGACGTCACGAAAGCCGCACCCGCTCAGGCTGCCACGCTGACCGTGTCCGTGGAGAAGGTTCTTTCCCGCCGCATCACATCCTCCGTCAGCGCCACCGGCACCGTCTCCGCCTGGCAGGAAGCGACGATCGGCGCGGAAGAAAGCGGCCTGCGCCTGACCGACGTTCTGGTGAAGGAAGGCGACCATGTGAAGGCGGGCGATGTCGTCGCGAGATTGGACGACTCGCTCCTCAAGGCCCAGCTTGCCGAGCAGAAGGCAGCCGTCGCCCAGGCGCAGGCGACGCTCGACTCGGCGCGGTCGGCCGCCGCGCGCGCCGACAAGCTGCTCGCCAGCAACGCCGTAAGCGCCGAAACCGCCGAGGACAAGGCGACCGCCGTCAAGACCGGCAAGGCCGGCGTCGACCAGGCCGAGGCCGCCGCCGAGCGGCTGCAGGCCCAACTGGACAGGACGACCATCCGCGCACCGTTCGACGGTATCGTGTCCAGCAAGCCGGCGGTGGCAGGCTCGATCGTGCAGGCCGGCACCGAGCTGATGAAGATCATCCGCGACGGCAGGCTGGAGGTCGGGGTGCTCGTCCCCGAAAAGGACCTGGCGGGCATTTCGGTCGGTCAGGCGGCGAACATCGTCGATGCCTCCGGCCGCGCCTTCTCCGGCAGCGTTTCCTCGATAGCCGAGACGGTCAACGCCACCACCCGGCTTGCCACCGTCTATGTCGCGGTCGGCGAAGGCTCCGGCCTGAAACCCGGCATGTTCGCCCGCGTCACGATCGAAACGGCTGCATCCCAGCAGCTCACCGTCGCCGAGACGGCCCTGATTTGGCATGACGGCAAACCGGCCGTGTTCGTCATCGACGGAGAAAGCAAGGTCAGCGCGCATCCCGTTGCGACCGGCACGCGCCAGAACGGCCGGGTCGCCATCGAAAGCGGCTTGTCGGAAGGCGACCAAGTCGTCGTCGCGGGCGCAGGCTTCCTCAATGACGGCAACCTCGTGCGCGTCACCTCAGTGGAAGCCGCGGCGTCCGATGCCGCAGCCGCGGTGGAGCAGACACGATGAATGCCATCTCCTCCTGGTCGATCCGCAATCCGGTGCCGACCATCGTTCTGTTCCTGTCGCTTGCGATCGCCGGCGTCTACGGCTTCATGCAGTTGCGCACGAACAACATGCCCGACATCGACCTGCCGACGGTCACCGTCACGGTGGCGCAGCCGGGCGCGGCGCCGAGCGAAATGGAAGTCCAGGTCGCGCGGGTGATCGAAAATGCCGTGGCCACCCTCGAAGGTGTCGACGACGTCTCGACCTCGATCAGCGAGGGCTCGTCCGTCACCACGGTCGAATTCACCCTCGGCACAGACCCCGAGACCGCCACCAACGACGTCCGCAACGCCGTCTCGGGCGTGCAGTCCAGCCTGCCGGCCGCGGCCCAGACACCGGTCGTGGCCAAGGTCAACGCCACCGGCAATTCGGTGCTGACCTTTGTCGTCGAGGCGCCGGCCATGTCGCCGGACGCGCTCAGCTGGTACATCGACAACGACGTCGCCAAGGACCTGCTCGGTGTCGACGGCGTCTCCAAGATCACCCGGTCCGGCGGCGTCGACCGGGTCATCCGCGTCGAGCTCGACCCCGATCGCCTTGCGGCGCTGGGCATCAGCGCCGGCGACGTCAGCCAGACGCTGGCCTCCAACAACGTCAACCAGCCGGGCGGCCGCGCCAATATCGGCGGCCAGGAGCAGTCTGTACGCACGCTGGCCAGCGCCACGACCGTCGAGGCGCTGGCCGATACACGCATTGCGCTGAGCGGCGCCGGCGACGTCAAGCTTTCCGACCTCGGCACCGTCGTCGACAGCTGGGAAAAGCCGCGCCAGGCCGCCTATCTCGACGGCAGGCAGGTCGTTGCCTTCAACGTCTACAGATCGGTCGGCTCGAGCGAGATCGACGTGGTCAAGGCCGCCCGCGCCGCGATCGCCGACATGGGCGCCATCACCACGACGGCAAAATTCACGGAAGTCACCTCCTCGTCCGGCTTCGTCCAGGAAAGCTACGATGCCGCGCTGGAGGCGCTCTGGCTCGGCGCCCTGCTCGCCATCGGCGTGGTCTGGCTGTTCCTGCGCGACATCAGGGCAACGCTGGTGTCGGCGGTGGCTATGCCGCTGTCGCTGATCCCGACCTTCGCGGTGATGGCGGCCTTCGACATCTCGCTCAACAACATCACCCTGTTGGCGCTCTCGCTGGTCGTCGGCATCCTCGTCGACGACGCCATCGTCGAGATCGAGAACATCGTGCGCCATATGCGCCAGACCGGCGTCAGCGCCTACCAGGCGGCGATCGAGGCGGCGGACGAGATCGGCCTCGCCGTGGTGGCGACCACCGCCACCATCGTCGCCGTGTTCCTCCCCGTCGCCTTCATGCCCGGCATTCCCGGCAAGTTCTTCTTCTCCTTTGCGGTCGCCGTTTGCGTGTCCGTGCTGTTCTCGCTGCTGGTGGCGCGGATGCTCACCCCGCTGATGGGCGCCTATCTGGTGCGTGCCGGCGGCCATGATGAGGACGACACGCCTGCCTGGGTGCCGACCTATCTCTGGCTGCTGCGCAAGGCGCTCGACTACCGTTGGATCACGCTTGCTGCGGGCATCGCCTTCTTTGCCGGTTCGATGATGCTGGCGACGCACTTGCCGACCGAATTCATGGCCGCGGCGGATCGCGGCCGCTCGATGATCTCGGTCGAGCTGCAGCCCGGCTCGACCATCGAGCAGACCACGACGGCGGTGCAGGAAATCACCAGGCGGCTGGAGAACGAGCCGGCCGTCGACAGCGTGTTCGCCACCATTGGCACGGCCGCCTCCTCGGGCGGAGGGCCGAACCAGAGCTCGAGCTCGGCCGAAGTGCGCACCGCGACCGTCACCGTCAATCTCAAGCCACGCGCCGAGCGGAGCATGAGCCAGCAGCAGTTCGAGGCCGAGGCCTCGCCCAAGCTCAACGACATTCCCGGCGCCCGCATCCAGTTCGGCGCCGACGGCTTCTCCGGCGCCAAGGTGTCGATCACGCTGGTCGGCGACGATGGCCAAGCCCTCGAAAAGGCAAGCGATGCGCTGATCGACGGGATGAAGTCGGTTCCCGGACTGATCAATCCGACCTCGACCGCGGCCACCACCAAACCGGAGCTGATCGTGCGGCCCGACAGCGCCAGGGCGGCGGAGCTCGGCGTCACGCCGACCGAGATCGCGGCGACGGTCAAGATCGCCACCATCGGCGACACCGACACCAGCCTGGCGAAGTTCAATCTCGGCGACCGCCAGGTCTCGATCATCGTGACCTTGCCCGATGGCGCCATCGACGATCCGGCAAAGCTCGCCATGCTGCCGCTGACCGGCACTAAGGGCACCGTTCCGCTTGGCGCCGTCGCGGATATCGGCTTCAACGCCGGCCCCAACAGCATCACGCGTGTCGACAGAAGCCGCAGCGCCACGGTCGAGGCAGACCTTTCCGGCCTGACGCTCGGCCAGGCGACCGAGGCCATCCGCGCCCTGCCCGCGATGCAAAACCTTCCAGCCGGCGTGCACGAACTGGCGCGCGGCGACGCCCAGCGCATGCAGGAGCTGTTCACGGGCTTCGCCACCGCGATCGCCGCGGGCATCATCCTGATGTACCTGACGCTGGTGCTGCTCTTCCGCGGCTTCGTGCAGCCGGTGACCATCCTGGTGGCGCTGCCGCTGTCGGTTGGCGGCGCGCTCGGTTTTCTGCTCATTACCGGCAAGGCGCTTGGCATCTCGCCGTTGATCGGCATACTGATGCTGATGGGCATCGCGGCCAAGAACTCGATCCTGCTCGTCGAATATGCCCTGGTCGCCGAGAAGGAGCATGGCATGAGCCGCTTCGAGGCACTGCTCGACGCCGCCCGCAAGCGGGCCCGGCCCATCGTCATGACATCGATCGCCATGGGCGCCGGCATGCTGCCGATCGCGCTTGGCATCGGCGCCGACGCGGAAACCCGGGCGCCGATGGCGATCGCCGTGATCGGTGGACTCATCTCGTCCACCGTGCTCAGCCTTGTCTACGTGCCGGTGGTCTACACCTTCATGGATGACATCCAGCGCTTCCTCGCCCGCCATCTCGGCAAGCTGTTGGTCGAAGCGCCTGGCGCGACCGGCCAGGCAAAGACCCCAACTCCAGGGAAAGACCCAGCCAATGCATATCCAGCCTAGTCGTTGTCTGTCGCCGGCCAGGTCACGCGGCCTGTCTCCCTGGACGGGAATCCTGTGCGCCGCGCTGCTTCTGGCGGCCTGCTCGCAGGAAAAGAGCCAGGTGCCGGCGGGCATGGGCGGTGCCGGCAGGCCCGAGGTCGGCGTCATCACGCTGCACCCGCAGTCGGTTGCGATCACCGCCGAGCTGCCCGGCCGCACGGCAGCCTCGCTCATCGCCGAGGTGCGTCCGCAGGTCGACGGCATCATCCAGCAGCGGCTGTTCCAGGAAGGCGCAGAGGTGGTGGCGGGACAGCCTCTCTACCTCATCGACCCAGCGAGCTATCAGGCTTCCTATGACAGCGCTCTCGCGACGCAGCAGAAGGCGGAAGCCGCCGTGCCCACCGCGCAGGCCAAGTTCGACCGCTATGCCGGGCTGCTGAAGCAGAACGTCGTCTCGAAGCAGGATTACGACGATGCCGCCGCCACGCTGGCGCAGGCGCAGGCCGACGTCGCGGCGGCCAAGGCCAGCGTCGAGACGGCGCGCATCAGCCTGAACCGCACCTCGATCACCGCGCCGATCGCCGGCCGCATCGACAAATCGACATTGACGCCGGGAGCTTTGGTCACCGCCAACCAGGAGACGGTGCTGACCACCATTCGCTCGCTCGATCCCATCAATGTCGATGTCACGCAGTCGAGCACCAACCTGCTCAATTTGCGCCAGGCGATCAACGAAGGCCGCGTGAAGTTCAGCGGGTCCAATGTCAGCGTCAAGCTGAAGCTCGACAACGGCACCATCTATGCACAGAACGGCAAGATGGAATTCACCGGCGCCAATGTCGACCAGTCCACCGGCACCTTCGCGCTCAGAGCCCAGTTCCCCAATCCCGACCGCCTGCTGCTGCCCGGCATGTATGTGCGCGCCATCGTCGAGGAAGGCGTCGCCCAGAACAGCTTCCTGGTGCCTCAGCGCGGCGTCACCCGCGACCCCAAGGGCCAGGCGACGGCCATGGTGGTCAATGCCCAGGGCAAGGTCGAGCAGCGCGTGCTCAGCGTGCGCAACAGCGTCGGCAACAACTGGCTGGTGGATTCCGGCGTCAGCGATGGTGATCGGGTCATCGTCGAAGGCCTGCAACTGGTGCGCGCCGGCGGCGACGCGACGGCGGTCGAAGTGACGATCGACGAGACGACCGGCGAGATCAAGGATCGCGAGCAAAGCTCCGCCTCGGCGGAACCCGCCGGCGCCGCCAAACAACCAGCCTCTGGCGCAACCGGGAACTGAAGCGATGTCGGCTTTCTTCATCAACCGGCCGATCTTCGCCTGGGTGATCGCCATCGTGATCATGCTGGGCGGGTTGCTGGCGCTGCAGTCGCTGCCGATCTCGCAATATCCGCAGATCGCGCCCACCACCGTCAACATCAGCGCCAGCTACCCCGGCGCCGATGCCCAGACGGTCGAGAACTCGGTGACCAAGGTCATCGAGCAGGGCATGACCGGCATCGACAATCTCGATTACATGACGGCGACATCGACCTCGACCGGCCAGGCCTCGATCACGCTGACCTTCACCAGCGCCGCCAACGCGGACACGGCCCAGGTTCAGACGCAGAACAAGCTGCAACTCGTGCAGTCGCAGCTGCCGCAGGTCGTCCAGAGCAACGGCATCACCGTCTCCAAATCATCGACCGGCTTCCTGATGGTCATCGGCTTCGTCTCCAGCGACGGCAAGATGAACTCGACCGATCTCGCCGACTATGTCGACAGCACCATCAACGACACGCTGAAGCGCGTCGAAGGCGTCGGCTCGACGCAGCTCTTCGGCTCAGGCTACGCGATGCGCATCTGGCTCGATCCCGACAAGCTTGCGCAATATGCGTTGATGCCGAGCGATGTGGCGACTGCGATCGAAGCGCAGAACACGCAGGTATCGGCCGGCCAGCTCGGCGGACTTCCGGCGCGCAAGGGCCAGCAGCTCAACGCCACGGTGACGGCCAAAAGCAGGCTGCAGACCGCCGAGCAGTTCCGCAACATCATCCTGAAAAGCAACACCGACGGCTCGCTGGTGCGGCTGAACGATGTCGCCAGGGTCGAGATCGGCGCCGAAAGCTACACCACGCAAGCCCATTACAACGGCAAGCCGGCCGCCGGCGTCGCCGTCAACCTGGCGACGGGCGCCAACGCCATCAGCACGGCCGAGGCGGTGCGCGCGACCATCAATCGCCTGAGCTCCACCTTCCCGCAGGGCGTCGAGGTCGTCTACCCCTATGACACCTCGCCCTTCGTGCGCCTGTCGATCGAGGAGGTGGTGAAGACGCTGGCCGAAGCGATCGTGCTGGTGTTCCTGGTGATGCTGCTGTTCCTGCAGAACCTGCGCGCCACCATCATCCCGACGATCGCCGTGCCCGTGGTGCTGCTCGGCACTTTCGGCGTGCTCTCCTTCTTCGGCTACTCGATCAACACGCTCACCATGTTCGCCATGGTTCTGGCCATCGGCCTGCTCGTCGACGACGCCATCGTCGTGGTCGAGAATGTCGAGCGCGTGATGCACGAGGAAGGCCTGCCGCCAAAAGAGGCGACGCGCAAATCGATGAACGAGATCACCGGCGCGCTGATCGGCATCGCCACCGTGCTGTCGGCCGTGTTCGTGCCGATGGCTTTCTTCGGCGGTTCCACCGGCATCATCTACCGGCAATTCTCGGTCACCATCGTCTCGGCCATGGTGCTTTCGGTGCTGGTCGCGCTGGTGCTGACGCCGGCGCTCTGCGCCACCATCCTGCGCCCGCCAAAGGACCATGCGACGCAGAAGGGGCCGTTCGGCTGGTTCAACCGCGTCTTCGACCGCGGCACGATCGCCTATCGCGACGGCTCGCAGGGCATCATCAACCGGTCCTGGCGCTTCCTTGCCGTGTTCCTGGCCATCGTCGTCGCCATGGGCTGGATGTTTGCGCGACTGCCGAGCTCATTCCTGCCGGAAGAAGATCAGGGCATCCTGATCACCAGCGCATCGTTGCCCGTCGGCGCGACGCAGGACCGCACCGAACGTGTGCTCGCCCAGGTGACCGACCACTATCTGAACGAAGAGAAGGACGCGGTCGAAGGCGTGTTCACCGCTTCCGGCTTCGGCTTTGGCGGCGCCGGGCAGAATGTCGGCATCGCCTTCGTTCGGATGAAGGATTTCAGCCTGCGCAAGACGCCGGCTCTCGCCGCATCGGCGGTGGCCGGCCGCGCCATGGGCGCCTTCTCCAAAATCAGGGACGCCCAGGTCTTCGCGCTCGCCCCGCCCGCCATTCAGGGTTTCGGCAACACCAACGGCTTCGATTTCTACCTGCAGGACGTCAACGGCGCCGGCCATGAGGCGCTGATCCAGACGCGCAACAAGCTGCTCGGCCTTGCCGCGCAGAGCAAGCTGCTCGCCAACACGCGCCCCAACGGCCAGGAGGATCAGCCGCAATTTTCGGTCGATATCGACCAGGAAAAGGCGAGCGCGCTGGGCATCAGCCTCGCCGACATCAACAACACGCTGTCGACTGCCTGGGGCAGCGACTATGTCAACGATTTCATCGACCGCGGGCGGGTAAAGCCGGTCTATCTGCAGTCGGACGCGGGCTTCCGCATGCAGCCGGAAGATCTCGACAAATGGCAGGTCCGCAACTCCGGCGGCGTCATGGTCCCGTTCTCCGCGTTAGCCTCCAGCCACTGGACATACGGATCGCCCCGCCTCGAACGCTACAACGGCTCGGCGGCGGTCGAGATCCAGGGCGCGGCGGCAGCCGGCCAAAGCTCGGGCGCGGCCATGGACGAGATCGACAAACTGGTCGCGCAATTGCCCGCCGGATATTCGCATGAATGGACCGGGCTGTCGCATCAGGAGAGGCTTTCCGGCAACCAGGCGATGTCGCTCTATGCGATTTCAGCGCTGGTCGTCTTCCTTTGCCTCGCCGCGCTCTACGAAAGCTGGTCGATCCCGTTCGCGGTGATGCTCTCGGTGCCGATCGGTATCTTCGGCGCGCTGGCGGCGGCGACACTCTTCGGCCAAACCAACGACGTCTATTTCAAGGTCGGTCTGCTGACGACGATCGGTCTCGCCGCCAAGAACGCCATCCTCATAGTCGAGTTCGCCATCGAGCGGCAGTCGGCTGGAATGGGGTTGGTCGAGGCGACGCTCGACGCGGCGCGGCAACGCCTGCGGCCGATCCTGATGACGTCGCTGGCCTTCATCCTCGGCGTCACGCCGCTCGCGATCGCCAGCGGCGCGGGCTCGGGAGCGCAGAACTCGGTCGGCATCGGCGTCATGGGCGGCATGATCGCGGCGACGGTGATCGGCGTCTTCCTCGTGCCGCTCTTGTTCGTCACGGTGCGCCGCATCTTCAAGGGCAAGGCGGCCAACGAGAATTCGGGCGGGACGCAAGCGACAGCCACTCAGGAATAAAGGTTCTCTAAAATGGTTGGTTTTGAACGCGGCCTCGCGACCGCGAAGGGGCTCCTTTTGCCCGCCTTTGCCGCTGCCCTGCTCTCGGGATGCGTCGTCGGTCCGGATTACCAGCAACCGCTGCTGGCGATGCCGGCGAGTTGGAGCGGGCAGAAGGCGGCAAAGCCGGCAAAACCGGCGCAATTGTCGAAATGGTGGCAGCGCCTGCGCGATCCCGAGTTGAACGCGCTCGTGGAGGAAGCGGTTGCCGGCAACCTCGACGTCGCCACCGCCAAGGCCAAGATCCGCGAGGCGCGGGCGAGCTATCGCCAATCGGTAGGCACGTTGCTCCCATCCGCCGACGGCTCGGCCTCGGCCACCCGCAACAGGGTTTCGGCCACCTCCACGGGCACTTCGGCCAGTGAGACCTACGATCAATACCAGGCGGGCCTCGACGCCAGCTGGGAAATCGACCTCTTCGGCGCCAATCGCAGGGGCGTCGAGGCGGCGAGCTATGGGCTGGACGCATCCGAAGAGGAACTGCGCTCGACCCTTCTCACGCTGGTCGGCGATGTCACCTCGAACTACGTCCAGGCACGCGGTTACCAGGCACGCATAGCACTCGCCCGGCGCTCTGCCGCATCGCAGCGGCAAACCGCCCAGCTCACCCGCACCATGGCCTTGGCCGGCTCGGCGACCGCGGCGGATGTCGCCAAGGCGGAGGGACAGGCCAGCGGCACGGAAGCCGGCGTTCCGAGCCTGGAGGCGAGCTATGCCGAGGCCGTGCATCGCCTCTCCGTGCTGACGGGACGCCCGCCGGCGGCACTAACCGATCGCCTGAAGCGCGTGACACCGATCCCGGCGCCGCGCTTGCCTATCCCGACCGGTATTCCGGCCGACATCCTGCTCACCCGCCCGGACGTGCGCATGGCCGAGCGGCAGTATGCGCAATACACCGCCAAGATCGGCCAAGCCGAGGCGGCGCGCTATCCGAGCGTCAGCCTGACCGGCGACATCAGCACCACGTCCCTCAAGCTCGGCGATCTAGGCAAGAGCTCCACCATCGGCTGGTCGTTCGGACCGTCGCTCAGCGTGCCGTTGTTCAACGCCGGTCAGTTGCAGGCGGCCGTCGACATCGCCCGGGCCCAACGCGACCAGTATTTCGTCGCCTACAAGGCCGCCGTGCTGACGGCGCTGGAGGACGTGGAAAACGCCACGGTCTCGCTGTCGCAGGAGCGCATCAGGAACGGCAAGCTCGCCTCCTCGGCGAAGTCCTATGGCGATGCCGCACGGCTTGAAAGAACGCTCTACAAGGCCGGCGAGACCAGCCTTCTCGACGTGCTCGATGCCGAACGCTCGGCCTATTCCGCCGACGACTCCGTCCTGCAAAGCCGCGTTTCGATCGCCACCGACTACATAGCGCTCAACAAGGCGCTCGGCGGCGGCTGGAACGGCGCGATCGACACCACCAGACCCGAAATCATCGATGTCCACACCGGTCCGGGGCTGGCATCGAAGACGCAGTGAGGCGAAGACCCGGAAGGATCAGGCGGGATGTCTCTCCGCCCGTCGCTGCTCATACAAATCTCCGTGAGCCATCGCCGCAAGCAGCATCCCGCTATATAACAGCGTCGTCGAGGTAATGAGATGTCAAGCGCCTACGATCTTGGAACCGGCCTGGTCCGGCGCATCTATGAAAAACGCATAGATGCACCGGCGATCCTTGATGCCGGCACGCATTTTCCCAATGCGGCGAAGTTCGCCGCCGCCTGGCAGGACATCCGCGATGAAGCGCTCGCGGCAAAGCTGAACAAGGCGCCGCGCTTCCACGACATTATGCCGGAGCAGGCCGATATTTCGGCCAATGATGGGCTCGACTGGCGCATGTTCGTGCTGAAGGCTTACGATATGACGGTGCCGGAGAATCTGGCAAGAATGCCGGTGCTGAGCAGGCTGCTCACCGAATGCCCCGAGGTCAAGTCTGCGGCGGTCTCGTTCCTCGCGCCGCACAAGCACATCCCGCCGCACCGCGGACCGTTTCGCGGCATCATGCGGTTTCACCTTGGCCTCGTCATCCCCAAGCAGCCGGACGGCCGCCCGGCAACGATCATGATGATCAACCATGAGGAAAGGCGCATCGCCGACGGCGAATGCATGCTGTGGGACGACACGTTCGAGCATGAAGTCATGAACAACTCGGATCAGCCTCGGGTCGCCCTCCTCCTCGACGTGTGGCGTCCGCAAATGCCGCTGGACATGGAGATCCTGTCGCGCGTGATCGTGCGCGGCGTGCAGGTGGGAATGCGCTATCGGGGCGTGTCGTTCGGCGGCTGAGCCGGTTACGGTCGACCCCCAACCCATGTCGCCCGAAAGCGCGCAACCGTTTCGGGCGCACGACGCGCGTGAAGACAGGGTTTTAAGGCGCGTCGTGCCTCAAGCACGCGCCTCTCGATGCGCCCCTGCCCCGTTGCGCCGCTTGCCGGGAAACATGGCGTCCCTCGCCAGCAATCCGCTGACGCGGCAGAACGCCGCGAACGCCCGGCAGGCTTCCTCGGCGCTGGCCACGTCGACCGTCGCCCCGAAGCAGGCGTTGAAGGCGGCTTCGTAGATCTTGCCCTGCCGGCGCTTCGGCCAGCCCTGCAGGAAATCGAGCGCCTGCTCGACGCTGTAGATCTCCTCGACCGGCAGGCCGGGCGCGGGCATGATGCGCACCGGCACCTCGAATTGCAGTCTGTCCATTCCCTGTCTCCCGAACTGGCGCAGCCCCGGCAACGCCGCTCGATGTGAAAAGTTACTTTAGCGGCCTTCTGACTCAGGAATGTGACCTCAGTGCGGTCAACAATCGGTTCACTGGCGTGTCTCTCCACGCGCATTGCCAATGGCGGATTTCCAACGTATTGCCGGGCCGGCGCAGCTGTCATGGGCGGAACATGAGCGAAATCCGGGTCGAGTCCCTCATCAAGCGCTATGGCGGCACGACAGCGCTGGACGGCGTTTCGCTGGACTTTCCGGAAGGCTCTTTCACGGCGCTGCTCGGTCCCTCGGGCTGCGGCAAGACGACAATGCTGCGGCTTATCGCCGGCTTCGAGGCGCCAAGCGAAGGCCGCGTGTTCCTTGGCGACGCGCTTGTCGCCGACCCGAAGCGGCAGTTGCCGCCGGAGGCGCGCAATGTCGGCGTCGTCTTCCAATCCTACGCGCTGTGGCCGCATATGGATGTCGCCGAAAATGTCGCCTATCCGTTGAAGGCCAGGCATGTAGCCTCCGCCGGCATCCCTGTCCGCGTCGCTTCGGTGCTCGATATCGTCGGGCTCGGCGGCTTCGCCAAGCGCCGCATCGACGAGTTGTCGGGTGGCCAGCGACAGCGCGTGGCGCTGGCCCGTTGCTTGGTCGCCGAGGCCAACATAATCCTGTTCGACGAGCCGCTCGCCAATCTCGACATGCATCTGCGCGCCACGATGGTGGATGCCTTCCGCGATATCCATCGCCGCACCGGCGCGACCATCGTCTATGTCACCCATGACCAGGCCGAGGCCCTGGCGCTTGCCGACCGCGTCGCCGTGATGAGCAAAGGCCGACTGCTGCAGGCGGCACCGCCGCAGGAGATCTATCGCTCTCCCGCCGACGCCGCGGTTGCCGGTTTCGTCGGTCGCGGCAGCCTCGTCTCAGGCAACAGCGTCGGCCATTCGGATCGGACCTCGATCATCGATATCGCGGGTCACCGGCTAACTGCGCGCAGCCATGAAAAACCGACCGGCCCGGTCAAGGTCCTGCTGCGCCCGGAAGCCTTGCGCATCGCGGACGAGGGCCTGCCGGCGACAGTGCTGGACAGCGTCTACCGTGGGCCGGTGCATGAGGTGCGGCTGGCCCTCGGCGAACCTGGACAGCATCTGCTAGTCGACAGCGCCGAGGCGCTGGCGGCGGGGCAGCGCGTGCATGTCGCCGTGTCCGACGCCTGGGTAGTGCCGGGCGCCTGAGAGCAATTCCAGGAAAAGCGCGTAGCGGTTCTCAGTCCTCGGGAAAATACCGCCTCAACGCCATGGCAACGTTCCGGCCGGCAAGCGGCGACCGAACCGGTCGAGCACCAGGAGCAACGCGATTACGACGATGATCGTGGACACGGCGATTGCCGCCGCCTGCGTGCCAAGCCCTGCCTCTTCGAGGCTGAACAGCACGACGCCGAGCGTTTCCTTGCCGCTGGACCACAACAGCGCCGAAACCGTCAATTCGTTGAAAGCGCTCATGAACACCAGCAGCCCGCCCGCCACGGCGGCAGGCGCCGCGAGCGGCGCGGTGATTGTCCACAGCCGCCGGAACGGCCCGGCGCCGGACACCGCCGCCGCCTCTTCGAGATCGCGCGGAATCTGCCCGACGGCCGTCGTCACGGGTTTCATCGCCAGTGTCAGGAAGCGCATCGCGTAAGCAACCAGTATGATCGACGCGGTCGCGTAGAGGCTGCCGATCAGCGGCAGCGGCCGCAGGAACAAAAGGATGCAGGCGATCGCCAACACCACGCCGGGGATCGTGTAAGGCAGGTCGACAATGCCGCCGAGCACGCGCCGCCAGCGCCTGTCGAAGCGCTCGAGCCGCGCCGCCATCGGAATGACGCCGAGGGCGAGGATCAGGGCCGCGCCACCCGCAAAAAGCAGCGAATTGCGGAAGGCCCGCACTGTGGACGCCTGCCGGACAAGCACTTCCGCATAGTTGGCGATCGTTGCCGTCCGCGGGCCGAGCGGCACGCCGAAGGACGGCACCAGCGACGTCGCCAGCAGCGCGCAGGCCGGCAGGATGAGGATCAGGCCGATGACCAGCCAGCCGGCGCAGGCGAGCGGCATGCGGGAACGTCCGAGCTCGAATTGCGCCGGCGTGCCTGCAACGATGCGATGTCCGGCGCCGCGCAACGCCAGCGACTGGAAGACCATGCCGGCCAGCGCCAAGGCGCCGACCAGCACCGAGAGCGCCGCGATCTGTGGCAGCACGCTCGGACCGAAGCTCGAGAGATCCTGATAGATCAAGGTCGGCAGCGTCAGGTAATTGACGGGCATGCCGAGCAGCGCCGGTATGCCGAAATTGCCGACGCCGGAAACGAAGGCAAGTGCAGCGGCGGCCACCACATAAGGCCGCACGACGGGAAGCACGATGGTCCGCAGCACGCCGAGCGGCCGCGCGCCGCAGGACCGCGCCGCCTCCACCAGATCGCGCGGCACGCGCGACAGCCCCGCCCGCATGGTGATGAAGACAATCGGGGCGTGCTGGACGCCGTAGAGAAGGATGATGCCGCCGCGGCCAAGCATCGGATTGCCGCTGCCGGGCGCCGGAGCCAGCCCAAGCATGCCGAGCAGCGTGCTCGACGGGCCGAAGAGATGCAGCCAGGCGAGCGCAGTCACCTGCGGCGCTATCATCAGCGGCAAGAGCAGGAGGAAACCGAGGATCTTTCGTCCCGGCAGATCGGTCATCGTCACCGCAACGGCGAACGGAATGCCGAGACAAAGCGCCAGGAGCGCACCGAAGAAGGCCGTGTCCAGCGTATGCCACATCGCCTTGAGCGCGGCGGGGCTGGCAAGCCGCCCGGCGAAGGCGGTGAAATCGGCCTCGCCGCCTGGCGCGATCGCCGCAAGCACGAGACGCGCCATCGGCAACAGGCTGAGCACGGCGATGACTAGCAGAACGGCCAGCGCCGACAGACGCTGACCGGATATCAGGCCCGACGGCGCGAAACCGCCCGCCCGCGGCAATGCCGGGCTCGACCCGGCGACGCGATGTTCCGCAGTGGCCAAAGCTTCCCTTTCGGGCCGCTACTGGCTCATCACCGCGCTGAACTTTTCCTTGTTCTGCGCATCATTGGCGAGCGCGGCCGCCGCATCATAACCGAGCACCTTGATCGAGGCGCGGTCCGGATAGCCGGCCGGCAGCGCGACGTCGGCGCGCGCCGGGATGTAGCCCATCTTGGCCGCCACTTCCTGACCGTCCTTCGACAGGAGGAAGTCGACGAATGCCTTGGCGGCCTCCTGGTTCTTGGCGGTCGAGAGGATCGCGACCGGCTCGGTGACGGCGGACACGCCTTCCTTCGGGAAGACGAATTCGACCGGCGCGCCCTTGGCCTTCTCGCGGATCGGCATGTAGTCGACGATCATGCCGAACAGCTTGTCGCCGCCGCTGACGGCCTTGAGCACGTCGCCATTGCCGCCGCTGGCCTGCGCGCCGTTCCTGGCCAGCGCGCCGTAATAGTCCCAGCCCTCCGGCAGGCTGCCCGTCAGCGTCACCGTATGGATCATCGCGGCGCCCGAGGTCAGCGGGCTGGGCATCGCAACGAGGCCTTTGGCTTCCGGCTTCTTCAGGTCTTCCCAGCTTGTCGGCACGAAAGGCGCCTTGGTGTTGTAGATGATGCCGGTGGTGATCAGCTTGGTCGAGAAATAGGTCTTGTCCTTGTCGTAGAGCGCAGCGTCGAGACCATCGACCTTGGCCTCCGGATAGGCGAGCAGCCGGCCTTCCTTCTTGAGGCCCTCCATGGTCACGACATCGGCGATCAGAAGCACGTCGGCCTGCGGCTGGCCGGCCTCGATCTCAGCATGCAGCTTGGCCAGAATCTTCGGCGTGCCGTCGCGCACCCAGTCGACCTTGATGCCTGGATTCTTCGCCATGAAGGCATCGACCGTCTGCTGGGCGTCGGTGTTCGGCTGGCTGGTGTAGAGCACCAGCGTGCCGTCAGCGGCGGCGGCGCCCGCCACGGTGGATGCCAGCAATAAAGCGGCGAGAACGATCTGGCGCATGGAAGTACCTGTTCTTGATCGAGCTGAGGAAAGTCCGGCAAGCGCCGGGGCCGGAAAACCTGAGTAAGGCCGCAGGATAACCATTGTGTGACAGGGCGACGCAACCCGCGTCGCCCTGCCCCTTTGTCCTGTTCCGTATCATCGCCGCTACTGATTGGCCGGATCGGTCTCGGCGTCGTAGGCCATGCGGGTAACCACCATCAGCGCATAGGCGGACGGCAGGGCGAAGATGGCGGCCAGCACGATCGCCGCCGTTCCCTCCATGCGAAGGGTGACGGCGACGGCCCAGTAGACGGTGCCGATGCAGATCACCGCCTGGATCGCCAGAAAGCAGGCGGCGGCAGTCGCGCGGGTGAGTGTCTTGAACGTCTTGATGCGTTGCATTGATTGGAATCCCAACTGACGCGCGCGCAACCGGTGGACGGCCAGCGGCCGTCGCCGAATCGCGACGCGAAGAAATGTTTTGATTTGAATTGCCGCGCCTGGCGGCCAGGGTTTTACGCGGCGGGTGGCGCGCGTGGCTGGTTGGTGCGCGAAGCTGCCGCGCTTCCCGATACGGGCGCGACGCCCATCTCGGCCGGCAAAGCCTGGCCGATGATCAGGAAATCGGATGTGGGCGCGAGCGCGCCGGGATTGCCGCTGAGCAGCTTTATCGGCAGCGGCCGGCTGGCCCGGACTTCTAGCGCCTGCGCCTTGCCGGTGGTTCTGAGCAGCGCGACCGCATCGCCCTGGCGCGCGGCGCTGATGCTGGAGCCGCCCGGGAGCGAAACGGCCGACGCGGAGATCTCGGCCTGGGCGAAGCCCAGCAGCGCGAGCATGAGCAGCGCCATCAAGCCCGCAAAAGCGGTCCTGACCGGCAGTAGCATCGATCTTTCGCGTTCAGGCGCCGTCAAGGCAATCTCCGGATACCAGGACCCGACTAACCCATGGAATGGCCGAAGGAAAGGCGCAATGGACGCCGCAACTGCACTTCGTCCTTGAACCTTGCGGCTTCCGGTGCCAAATCTGGAGCAGATTTTCGTGTTCGGCCCCTTCGGAGCCAACGCCGGCAAACGGACAAAAATGGTTACCTATCTCGACGCCTCCACGGCCCCCCTTCGAAATACCGGCCAGATCCGCCTCTATGGCGAGGAAGGCTTTGCCGGCATGCGCAAGGCCTGCGACCTCACCGCGCGCTGCCTGGACGAACTCGTGCCGATGGTGAAGCCCGGCGTGACGACGGAAACGATCGACCGCTTCGTCTTCGAATTCGGCATGGACCATGGCGCGCTGCCGGCGACGCTGAATTATCGCGGCTACACCAAGTCGTCCTGCACCTCGATCAACCATGTCGTCTGCCATGGCATTCCCGACAACAAGCCGCTGAAGGAAGGCGACATCGTCAACATCGACGTCACCTATATCCTCGACGGCTGGCACGGCGATTCCTCGCGCATGTATCCGGTGGGGACGATCAAGCGCGCCGCCGAGCGCCTGCTCGAAGTGACCTATGAGTGCCTGATGCGCGGCATCGCCGCGATCAAGCCTGGCGCCCGCACCGGCGCCATCGGCGCCGCGATCCAGACCTATGCCGAGGCCGAGCGCTGCTCGGTGGTGCGCGATTTCTGCGGCCATGGCGTTGGCCAGCTTTTCCACGACGCGCCGAACATCCTGCACTACGGCACCGTCAATGAAGGCGTCGAGATGCGACCCGGCATGATCTTCACCGTCGAGCCGATGATCAATCTCGGCCGTCCGCATGTGAAGGTGCTGTCGGACGGCTGGACGGCGGTCACACGCGACCGCTCACTGTCGGCGCAATACGAGCACACGATCGGCGTCACCGACACCGGCTGCGAGATCTTCACGCTGTCGCCGAAAAAGCTCGACCGCCCCGGCCTGCCGGCCTAGGGTTTCTTACCGTGGGCCTCCCCGGCTTGGCGATCTTGAAGTCCGTCCACGAGAATCCCCGCCCGGGACCCTTTTTGAGGCACGAACGGCATCCGGTGCCTGACGAAGAGCGGCCGGGGGCGACCTGCGCATTATAGCCCCCCGTGAGAGGCCTCTTCCTTGGAGTCGTTCCGAAACAGCGACCAGCCCCGATCGTCATGTAGCATTTTTGTTACATGGGTCGCCGGAGTGAATGTGGTTTCAATTACTTCATCCGACCATTGACCTAGGTCAACCAGGCATCTCTCCACGGCTGTCATTGCTGCAGCGCACCACATTCGAATTTCATGGAGAGATATTATGGTGAGAAACTGGATCGGGCAGTGGCGGGGGATCACAGTTGCCACAGCGCTTGTCCTGGCGGGGATGCAGCAGGCCACGGCGGCGGACATACAATCCGCGACACAGAACGAGCCGCCTGTCGCAGCATCCGGCCCTTGGCAGATTCGCCTGCGTGCCTTGGGCGTGATCACGGACAACAAGGGCAACGTCAATGGAATTCCCGGCTCCGACCTTTCCTATTCGGATACCGTGACGCCGGAATTGGACATCTCCTACTACTTCACCGACAACCTCGCTGCCGAACTCATTCTCGGCACCACCTATGCCAATATCTACGGCGAGGGAGCGATCAGCGGGTTGGGCAAGGTCGGCAAGGTTTGGGTGCTGCCGCCCACACTCACGCTGCAATACCACTTTACCGATTTCGGCGCCTTCAAGCCCTATGTCGGCGCTGGCGTGAACTACACGATCTTCTACAACCAGGATGCCGGCAGCGCCGACGCTCTTCATGTCAAGAATACATTCGGCGGCGCCTTGCAGGTTGGCTTCGACTACATGTTGGATCAGCATTGGGGCGTCAACTTCGACGTCAAGAAGCTCTTCCTGGAGCCGAAATTCGATGTCACGGTCGGCGGCACGAACTTGACGGGCAAGGCCAAGCTCAATCCCTGGCTGATCGGCACGGGCGTCACCTACCGCTTCTGACAAAGGCAGGATTAAAGCCGATTGCCGCCATCTGATTCGTGATGAGGAGGATGTCTTTCTTGCACCCTCCTCACACACATCGGCAGGCATCCCCCTCGAAAATGATCGTCGGTGGAGCATGCGCGGACCATCGCCATGACCGGAGCCGATGCGGGATTTCCACGCTCGCGCCGAAAAAACTCGACGGCGCCCGGCCCGCCGGCTTAGAGTTTCCTTCTGCCGGGCCTTTCCGGCCAAGGGCGGGCGGCCATGGGGGAAACCGGCGACGACGAGCGAGGATTTTTCGCGGAGCTGCCCATCCGGCGGCCCGCCAAGGCCGAGCCGGACCAAAAGCCGCACTATCACGGCCATCGCGACCGTCTTCGCGAACGCTTTGTCACGGGCGGCGCCGACGCCCTGCCCGACTATGAACTGCTCGAGCTTCTGCTTTTCCGGCTGATCCCGCGTGTCGACACCAAGCCGATCGCCAAGGCACTGATCGCCCGCTTCGGTTCGCTCGCCGAAGTGCTTGGCGCGCCGGCATCGCTGCTCGAGGAAGTGAAAGGCATCGGACCGACGGTGGCTGTCGACCTCAAGGTCATCGCCGCCACGGCCCAGCGCATGGCGCGCGGCGAGGTGCGCGGCCGCGAAGTCCTCTCCAACTGGACGCAACTGCTCGACTATTGCCGCTCGGCCATGGCCTTCGAGAGCCGCGAGCAGTTCCGCATCCTGTTCCTCGACAAGAAGAACGGACTGATCGCCGACGAGGTGCAGCAGACCGGCACCGTCGACCACACACCGGTCTATCCGCGCGAGGTGGTGAAGCGCGCGCTCGAACTCTCGGCCAGCGCGATCATCCTGGTACACAACCATCCCACTACCCCTCTTTCGCTCACGCTGGCTCACGCTGGATACCATTGAATCATCAATGGTTTCGGAGGTTTTTGCGGATTGCGTACTGGGGGCTGTTATGGCAAGTTGGGGGCGGTTGAAGGGATAGAAAACGGCTTTCCGCTCCCAGCAAACGATCCCCGTTTCTCCTCGACCGATCCCAGTTGCGGAACAGGAGGAACGCAATGCCAAGCCTGACCGACACCGCGATCCGACATGCATTGAAGCGGGTCGAAGTGAGCCAGAAACAAGAAAACCTCGCCGATGGCGAAGGCCGTGGCACGGGACGTCTCGTCCTTGTCCTCAAGCCCATGCCAAAGCGCGTGACGGCCGACTGGATGGCGCAGCAGTGGCGCGACGGAAAGCGCACCAAGAAGAAGCTCGGTGCCTATCCGTCAATGACGCTCGGCCAGGCCCGCGAAATCTTCAAACGCGACTTCGCCGACGTCATCCAAAAAGGTCGCAGCATAAAGATCGCCACCGACACGCGCCCCGCCACCGTCGCCGATCTTTTCGAGGGTTACGTCGCATCGCTGAAAGCCGCGAACAAACCCTCCTGGAAGGAAACCGAAAAGGGTCTGAACAAGATTGCCGATACGCTCGGGCGCAATCGTCTCGCCCGCGAGATCGAGTCCGAGGAAATCATCGAACTGATCCGCCCGATCTATGACCGCGGCGCCAAGTCGATGGCCGATCACGTACGATCCTATATCCACGCCGCGTTTAGCTGGGGCATGAAGTCCGACAACGATTATCGCCAGCAATCCGCTCGGCGCTTCCGCATCCCGTTCAATCCAGCAGCAGGCATCCCGACCGAGCCCAAGGTCCAGGGCACGCGCTGGCTCGATGAGGACGAGTGGGTCCAGCTCTATCGCTGGTTGGAGTGCCCCGATACGCCTGTCCATCCTCCCTATACCCGCGCGGTCCGAATCCTCATGCTGACCGGTCAGCGGGTCGAGGAGATCGCGAACCTTCACATCGATCAGTGGGACGCTAAGGAGAAGATTATCGACTGGTCCAGGACCAAGAACGACCAGCCCCATGCCGTTCCGGTGCCGGATCTGGCCGCAGAGCTAATCTCATCAATCAACGTCAACGAGTACGGCTGGTTCTTCCCGTCGGCCAAGGATCCCTCCAAGCCCGTCAGCCATGGCACGCTCTATTCGTTCATGTGGCGCCAGCGGGATCGTGGCGTAATCCCCTACGTGACGAACCGCGATCTGCGTCGAACCTTCAAGACACTCGCCGGCAAGGCAGGCGTGCCCAAGGAGATCCGCGACCGCCTTCAGAACCACGCCTTGCAGGACGTCAGCTCAAAGCACTACGACCGCTGGAATTACATGGTGGAGAAACGTGCCGGCATGGCGAAATGGGACAAATTCGTCCGCGTCATGCTTGCGAAGAAGCGCATGAAGGCGGCGGCATGAGCCACCGGCTTCTCCTTCTTGCCGGCATGCTTGTTTTCCTCAGCTCGGTCGCGCCTGCCTATGCGGACCCGTGCAAAGCACCTCTGCCAGCCCAAGCTGGCGTGCAGTTCTCTGGCACGGTTCGCTATGTCGGCGATGGCGACAGCCTTTGCGTAGGCAAGACGGCCGACCCCGACGCGTGGATCGAGGTCAGGCTTGCCGACTTCAACGCCCCCGAGCTCCACGAAGACGGCGGGGCTCAAGGAAAGGTCGCGCTCGAACGCATTGCGCTTCACCGTGAGGTGACATGCACGACGGAGCGCGGCCGCAGCAGGCGCGTAATCTCATTCGACCGTGTCATTGCCCGCTGCCGCGTCGGCTCTCAGCCCATTGGTGACATGCTGCGCCAATCCGCAGCGCCGGAGGGCGGCAACTGATGCCGGCCTCCACATTGACTTGACATAGCCTGGAAGCTATATGGATTGGGACGTCAGACTGCATGACGCCTTCGAGGCGGAGTTTCAGACTTTCGCGAACGAGGTGCAGATCGAAATGCTCGCCCTCGCAAAGCTGCTGGCCGAACTCGGGCCGCAACTTGGTCGACCTTACGTCGATACGCTGAAGGGCTCGAAGCATGCCAACATGCGGCCAATGGCGAGTGGCGAACCGCCTTTGCGTTCAACCCAGAGCGAAACGCAATCCTGCTTGTAGCAGGTGACAAGTCGGGCGGAAGTCAGAAGCGCTTTTACAAGCGGCTTATCGCAAAGGCGGACAAGCGGTTTTCCGACCATCTGGAAAACCTGAAATCCGTAAAGAAGGGATAGCCCGATGGGACGCAGCATCACGGAGGTCATCGCTTCGCTGCCCCGCGACCAGCAGGAGCAGATCGAGGCCCGCTACCAGGAACTGCGGCAGGAGGTCGATGGGCTGCGCGAGCTGCGGCAGATCGCGGGGAAGGCACAGGAAGATGTCGCCGGTGCCTTGAACATCAAACAGCCCTCGGTCTCGAAGATAGAAAAGCAGGCCGATATGTATCTATCGACGCTGCGCAGCTACGTCGAGGCGATCGGCGGCAAGCTTGAACTCACCGTGAAGCTGCCGTCGCATCCGCCCCTCAAGCTTCACAGCTTGGGCGACGTGATTGCATCGAATTCGCCCACGCGCGGCCCCGCCCGCGTGCGCAAAGCCGCCAGAGCCCGCTCTTGATGCTTCAGTTCGACGGCAATTGGCGGTTCGACAGTCCCGGCGCGATAGAGCCCGCCGTACAAGAGGGCTTTCGGGACCTTATCAACCGCATCAGCGGACAAGGGCAACGGAAGGCCATTCTGGAGCATTTCAAAGCCCGATTCTGCGCGACCGCCAGCGCCGAATATTGGCCGAGCACCAACGAGCGGTTCGCCTCCGAAGATCTCGACCGAGACATGGAACGCGCCGGTGAGAACGCTCCGGTCTTCATCGAAGCGTTCTGGGACGCATGCCAGGAACTTTGGGCTCGCAATCCGGCGATTGTGATACCGGAAGCAGGGAGGATCAATCGCATCCTCGCCGACGCCAACGCCGGCTATCAGCTCAATCCTCCGATGCTGGTGGCCACCCGCGTTCACATTCCGATCACCGTTCCGGACGCGCCTCCGTCCCTCGATGTCCAGGCACGAGCCCTCATCCACGAGTCCCTCGACGCTTCACAGCGGTTCCTGAGCGAGGGCAAAGGTCGCCAGGCGGTCCAGGAAGTGCTCTGGCTGCTGGAAACCATCGCAACCGCCTTTAGGGGCCTCGACGTTGCAGATGGAAGCATCCAGGGCCGCTACTTCAACAAGATCATCCTCGAACTACGCCAGCGCGGCCGAGGCCACCAAGAGCAGATCCTGACCTGGATGATGACGCTGCATGGCTACCTGTCGTCGCCCACGGGCGGCGGGGTGCGTCATGGCGTCGATCTTAAAGAGGGCCTCGCTCTCGGCATCGACGAGGCGCGTCTTTATTGCAACCTCATCCGCAGCTACCTGACGTTTCTGATCGCGGAGCACGAACGCGTCAGCCGAGGCGTAGCGTAAAACTCAAAAGAGACGATCGTGACCCGTATTTTCGACTTCGATGGACCAAACCTTGATCGTGGCTTCGTCAACCTCAGGACGGCTGACCATCCAATCGAGAGGGAATTGCACGACCTCATCGAGCGAATGTGGGAGCGCTACGAGCCGTATGCCGATCCGGATTTCCGCCATGGCTTTGCGCGCGACGTCGACGGCCGTTTCTGGGAAATGTATCTTGGCTGCACCCTCCTCGACGCCGGCCGCAGCCTGCTGCCGGTTTCAGAACGCTTGCGCGAGGGTGGTCAACCCGACCTCTGCGTTCTAACGAACGAAGGCCGAATCTGGATCGAAGCCATCGCGCCAGACGAAGGTGACCCCGGCCCGGATCAGATTATCCGGCCTGTGCCAATGAACGAGGGCGGTGGCCTCAGCGCCGCCCCAATCCGTCAAGCGCAACTTCGCACCACCAGCGCCTTCTGGACCAAATTCCGAAGAGTTCGGCACTACCTGCGAGAGGGTGTGATCGGCGAGAATGACGTTCGCATCATTGCGATCAGTGCGAGCCGGTTTGGGGTTTATGTGTCCGAGCGCCCACCGCTGATTATGACCTCCCTGTTCCCGATCGGCGACGCCTACATCACCATCGATCGCGAGACGGACGAAGTGGTGGATCAAGGTTTTCACGCCGCGCCGGAGATCGGGCGCCAGGGCGGGCCGATCCCGCGCACAGCCTTCCTCGATCCGGCTTTTGCCGATGTCTCCGGCGTTCTGTGGTCTCGCGTTAGCCTGGGCAATCTGTCCCGCGGAACCAGGCCGCTGACCTATGTCCACAATCCACTCGCTACGCATCCGTTGCCGGTCCGTTGGGGTGTCTGGGACCGAGAATTCGTGACCGTCGTCGATGGCGAGGACTGGGAAGCCACCGACATCCTCGCACCGCAGCCAGAAACCGAACCATCGGCGGCCGAATGAGCACGACGCCGATTGTCGTGCTGAATATCGCGACGGCCCTTCTCGCCGAAATCAGGGCTTTGAGCGCCGATGGTTGAGACACTCGACGAGGACGCCATCGAACGTCACAAGGCGGCGCTGATCGAGCCGGCTGCCATCCTGTATGCCGTCCAGAAGGTTTTCGGAGATCAAGCCAAGGCCAAGTCGATGGCCGCATACGGACGGCTGATCGACGCCCACATGCTGGCGACCGGCGTCCTCGCAAGCGGCATTTTGCGTATCAATGGCGCCGTCGTTGAGGGCGATCAGACCACCTTCGAGCGCGACGCGCTGTTCGCCGCCTTCATCATCGGCCTTGAGCCCTGCGAGCGCGCCATCGCCGAGGCCCGCTATCTACAGGCCCACGCGCTGCTGCGCCAAGAGCTCGAGATCCTCGCCCAGCTTAAGGCGGTTGGTGCAAACCGGCGAAAGCCCAACGGCGCTCCGAACGTCGCAGCTCTCGAACAGTCACTTGGCCGTCTCTATGGCGGGCTTTCCGCAGCCGCCCATGTGTCCAGGCACGACATCGTCCAAAGCGCGACCGCGTGGGACGGCGAACTGGACGGCCTGCCCGGCCCGACAAACATGACCCGCCATTTCCCGGAGACCGACGAAGGGCTCGCAAGACGATCCTACGCCCTCCACATTTACATGATCATCCGCCTCGTTGAGGAATTGAGCGTTGATCTTAGCACTCGGCATAAATCAGCAGCGTTTACCGACGCGGAAAACGAGGCGCTGAATCTTGCAATAGACTTGATGGCGGCAGAAGGAATGCTTGAAATCGTCACTGACGCCGATTCGAACCGCAATACTAATATTTAGTGGATTGCCGCGTCGTCCAACACTGGTCCGACGCATAACGATCAATACGCTTGGGGGAGCAAATGCCAGCAACTGCATTTTCCGTGAGGTTCGAGCGCGAACTCGACGTCGACCAACTCGCGATCCTGATGACCGTCACGCAGCCGACGCAAGACCGCGACGGGGCCGAACTTCTCAGCATATTCGGCGATGCGATCCGCGCAGACGTTCAATGCTCATCCTGTGGTAAATTCGGCGCTCACATCGTACGGCCCGCAAAGTCGCGAGCATCCAAGGCAGTCCTCCGACAAGCCCACTTCAGGTTTGTCGATCCGAATGGCGGCGACGCCCACCATCCATTCTGCGAATTCCACGGGAACGACGAAACTCGTTCGACCCAAGATAGTCTCCTCGACTTCGGATCCGAAAAAAGCGCTGAAACAAGAGCCATACGGCTCCTGGTATGCAAGGGCATCGAACAAAGCATATTTGACCAACGTCGTATCCGTGACATGCGGCAGTGGTTCTTCGATCTCAAATCCGCGACACGCTTCACCGTGTCGATGCCGTTGGAAGCTATCTCTTGGGCCCATGCACTTCAGCGCCATCCCCACCACCAGCGCTGGCAGTTCCACCCATCCCAGGCGGAGATGCCCGCCTTCGACTGGAAAGCCGCCGCAAAAAAGCAGTTCACCGAAGAGCATTTTCATCTGTTCGAACTGGTGAAGGGCCGATTGCTACCGTTCGAGGACGCGACGTGGCGGCAAGCGAGCGAACTCGCCCAGAAAAATCATGGGCGCGAGGTGTTCGACGTCACCAAGCTCCAGCCCTACTATGAGGCCGCGATCGAGCTTTGCATCTTCGTCGCCGCGAATGGCGGCATCGATTTCGGCAAGCGGCAGCCTGAAATCTATCGATGGAAAGGCGCGCCAACGGCATTGCTTGCCCTATGCGCGCTGGTGCTATTCGTCTCCGATTGGGACATGAACGCTGCGATCGCAGCCTTCGCCAAGCTGTTGTCCGCGCCGGAACCCAGCGACATCGCGCTCGGCAACGTCATCGGACTCAACCCCTTTCACGAGTATGGCGCGTGGCGCCTCGTTATCGCCTCCGGCGAGGTCGCCGCCAAAAGCCCGAACGGACTGGATTACAACGCCCGGCTTGCCGCCATCGAGGCTGCACTGCGCGAGCAGCATCGGCAGTGGAAGGAACACCAGCCCTAAGGTCGGCTCAGAAACGTCGAAGCCGACGGAACCGCTCAGGCGATTAGTTCTATCTCGCCAGGTTCAAACCATTCCTGCCGTATCATCGCGTCGCGCGCCAGCGCCGGATCAGCAGTGTAGTAAACAACGGCGAGGCTTTGCTCGGCGCGGCTGCAGGTCACATAGAATAGTCGCCGCGTCCGATCGATGGTCGTCTCCTTCCCTGCCGCTTCATTCTCAAGATCCGTCTTGCTCTTCGCCTTCGTCGCAAAAAGCTTGTCATAGGCGAACATGAAACCGCGCGCTTCATCGTCGCTAACGACAACCATTACCCTTGGAAATTCCAGCCCTTTTACCCCCTGGTGCGTGTCGAACTGCGAGACGCCACGAACGTAGCGATCGTATCGCTCGATCTGGTCGAAGGGCGCCTCAAGTGCCAACCGCCAACCGCCCAACTCGCTTTTAACATCGACTTCCTCTTCCTGGTCGCCGGCGTCGCCGGCTGCGTCAATCTCGCCTCCCGCGACGGCGGCATCGGCGGCGGAAAACGGAACCAGCACCTCGGGGATCGTGAAGAGGTTAGTTTCGGCGACATAGCGCAAAACCGAGCGCGCGGTCGGCTGCTCATCCTTGTTCACCAGGGCCAGCAGGCCATCGCAGGCAGCCTTGACCTTGCTGAGAATGTCCACCTGCTTCTCGCCGGCAGCTTCAAGCGCTTTGCGCTCGAGGAGTGGAGACGTGCGCCGAACGACTGCGGCGACGGCAAATCGATCCCCCGCGCGCAGGGCCACGACCAGCGGCAGTATCTCGCGAGTGAAAAGTCCGATGCCCGCGCCCGTCCCTTGCAGAAAGCTCGTGCGGATGCGCTCGACCGCGTAGAGAGGCTCGAAGAATTGTTCGAAGCCAAACCGGCGCGCGGACATCAGGTGCTCCAGCGCCAGCGTCTTGATCGCTTCGGCTCCCTCCGCCCAATTTGGATCGCCCGTGAGCTCCGCCATTCGTGCAGCTACGGTGGCCTCGGCCGCGCTCTTGTCGGCTATCGCCTGCGAGACGACGAACAGCCGAACAACGCCCTCTCCAGCATCGCTGCGTGGCTGCTGTTCCTCGCCATCCTCATCCCGTCTAATTTTGTTGATGAGCGTGATGACCCGTGTGGGGCAACGATGGTTCATCCGCTTCCGCGGCCTGGCCCAGGCCTGTGGGATCGCCTCCGCTAAGCGCTCCTTACCGTCGGCGTAGATACGCTGCATCGTGTCGCCGAAAAGTCCCAGGCAAAAGGCCTCGCGGTATCCCGCCTCGACATCGAGCAGCGCGTCCATGAGCCTCCGGCTCGTATCTTGGCTCTCGTCGATAAGCAGGATTGGGAAGCGGGTCACCAGCAGCCGGCGCAAACCAGGCTTCGCGCCGAGAAAATCGGCGGTCATGCCGATGACCTCTGCGTGGCTCAAAGAATCCCGCGTGCGGTTGTCGCCCGTCGGACTGTAAACGAATCGCGTAATTTCGGCGAGGTTCTCGCGGCGACGCCGCTTGCTTTCTATCGAGCGAGCGCGGTCCGACGCGGCTTTGCTGTTTGCCCGACCCTTCGCCTTTTCTTCCTCCAGCTCGGCGATATCCGCAAGGAGCCGGGTCGACAGCCACCCCCGAATATCACCGTCGTAGCCTGCAATCAGAGACCACGCGAACGCGTGAATGGTCGACACCTCTACGCGAGGATCGAACTCGAGCCGTTGCTTGATCTCGTCACAGGCGGCGTTGGTGTAGGTAATCACCCCGATCTTCTGACCAGACAGCGACAACCGCCTGCCCTGCTCCTTACACACCGTCCGGATCGCCTCAACGAGCGACCGGGTCTTGCCCGATCCGGCGCCGGCGTAGAGAAAGAAGCTCCTTGGCTTCTCAATGTTCAGGCAGGCGAGGATCGTTTCGTCGGCTTCGGAATCAAATTTGTCGTCAACCGCGCTCATGCGTCGGCCCCTTCGATTTCGGCGACGACATCCTCTGCGACCGGCGGGTTAACCTCGACTTCCTCCGGGGGCGGCTCCTCCTTAACCAGAGGCAGAATCTCAACCTGCTTTTTCTTGAGCTGCGCGAGTAGCCACTCAAGTCCCTCGGCGATGTAGCGCGGCACGACGATCGTGTCGAAGTTCTCAACCTCCATCACGTCAAGCGCAAACTCGGCCTTCTTGCCGTTCTTGAGAGCGAGGTACATCTTCTCGCCGATCGCGGCCGCCCCGCCACCATCCACGATCGCATCGCGAAACTTGCGGACCAGGCCGGTCCCATCAAGTTCGGCGAAGAAGCTGAGATTCTCGAACGCCAGCGCGTCCTCAAACGTATACGGATAAGCGACCTCCGGCCCAACGATACCTGACGACGTCACACCCAAAGGGATCTGATACGCGGCCCGCACAGCGAATAGCGGGTCGTCGTCCTCATGAAGCGTCTTCGTGCCGCCATCAGCTCGCATGAGCTCATCGACGTCGTCGAGCTTTGGCACCCATGTCTTCAGCGTCGCATTGTTGGTTTTCTGGCCAGCGCCTTTCGCGGGTTGGACGGAGGCGCCGCCCGTTCCGTCCAGCGTATCCAGGTCAGTGATGATCAGGGTCAGCAAACCGAGGTGATCAATCAAGGGCTTGAGACGGTGCGCGTGGCTTCCTCCGATCTCAAGCAAAGTGATGTAGCACTGGTTGAGCTCGTCGTAGTGCGCTCGGATGAAATTGGGGACGAGCATGCGTTCCGCGGGCCCCTCCACCAAAATGGCCGCGTCTGCGAAGAACAGATCCGCGTGCTGGGCCCGAAGATATCGGGTCACGAAACGCTCGGTCTCGCTAGCCGGACCAAAAACCTCCGACAGATTGATGACGGTGGAGACTGGCACTTTAGCGGCCATACCCGCAGGCAGCCGCCGAAAATAGCGCAGGCACGAGAACGACGTTTCATGCGCGACGTGACTCGAGTGGGTGCTAACCACCAATTGGGTGCGCAGCTTTTGGCTGTCTCCGAGGTCCTCGTGCGCACGCAGCACTGCATAAGCCTTCTTGATGAAGACTTGCTGGACCTGCGCGTGCAAATGCGCTTCCGGTTCCTCGACCAGGACGAGATGGAGAGGTTCGGTCGTGGTCACCGTCACGCCGGTTGACGCCTTCCCGACACGCATCCAGGCGTCGCGAAAGCTCATCAACCGGAATATCATCGAGATCAGGTTTTGATAGCCGAGGCCGTTATTTGCCTCGGGCAATCGCAGCACGGGCGTTGTCGCGCCATCCTCGGCGATGACGTCTACTTCGAAGCTGATCGCCGCATTGTGGTTGAGACCGTCGATAGCTTTCAAGCGCGTCGAAACACGCGGGCGCGGATCGGTCACGCCAGGGTATCCCATACCCTCGACCTCGTTGAACGCTGCCTTGAAACTCTCGGTCAGCCGCGTGTCGAACGCGTCCTGCGCGGCTTCTATCGCCTGCAACGCGCCAAGGTCCTTCGGATCAGGGCCCTTCGTCGGGTCAAGGTGTTTGGAGTAGTAGCTTCTTAGCTGGTCGGACAGCCGGCTGCCACTCGCCGCCACTGGTGCATCATCATCCTCCGCGGCCTGCTGCTCCTCACCGAAGCCTCTCTGCGCCGGTATGTCATGAACTCGGATCAGGCCGCCCAGCGGGTCGCCATCGATCGGCCGAGATCCGCCCGGAAGGACCTGCGGCCGCGCCAGAGACTTAGCAAGAGCGACAAGCTGACCCGGATCCAGCGAATAGGCCCGAATGGTGAAGTGCGTCGACAAACGCTTGCTCAGGAAATCGATCAGACTCTCGGGCCAGATCGTCAGCTTGGGCGGAGTAGCGGGCGGATCAGCGTCGGGATTCTCTGCCGCAGCAGCCGCGATGGCTGCAGCCCTCATCGTCTCGGCATCGCTCACCGCGCCCATGTACTCTTTGTACAAGAGCGCGAGGTCCTTCGGCTCGTAGCGCAGCCGGACGCCAAGTCTTCCCCCTTCCCAATCCAAGGTCGGGATGAGGTCACGAACGTGGTGCATCTCCCCCGCTTCGACGTGCAGCCACAGGTCCAATGTCGGCAATGCGCTAACCCATGGATCAACGACTAGGTCGACGATTTCCTCCGCGTTCCGGGCAGCTATCCACGCCTCGCCCAAGGCAATGATCGTGGGCCAATGGCACAATGTGAAATCGTGCATCTCGAACGGACAGCGGCGTGGCGACAGGAAGCGTTGTAGCGCAAGCATCGCCGACGTCTTGCCGCTGTTGTTTGCTCCGACGAAAAGCGTGGTCGTGGTGGAAAGGTCGACCCGCGTCGACAACAACTTCCTGAAATTGGCGATCTCCAAAAACTCGATGTGCACTGCCAGCGTCCCCCAAACCCACTCTGCGGTAACATCATCCGCATGTCGTTTTACGCGTTATACTTTTGTTTGAGCGATAGCGGCAGTCGCTTCCCCGAAATCAGAAATTGACGAGGTCGTTGCTTTCGTTGCCGAAGGCAGTCGTGATCAAGAGGGTCGCTTTCGTGGTGACTTAATTTCTGCTTTCCAGGTTCACGACAATCCTGAAATCCACCCGCCTTCAAACCTCACATGCCAAGCTTGGGAAGGTCGGACTCTTGTAAATCACCTGATCAGCTGCCGACAAAAAAAGAGGCGCGGACATTGCCCGCGCCTCCTCCATCAAGCCCGGCGGACAGGAGCGGACGACGAGCCCTTATTGATCTCGATCGAGCGATCACAATCGCCTTCGGCGACATATGCTTCGCTCGACATCGAGATGATGCGGCCGTTGGACGCGACCAGGCGCCAGCGCCAGCCGTCGGTGCGATATTTTTCGTAGTACATTGCAGTCCTCATGGTTCACGCGGCTTGACCAAGTACGAGGCACGACGCACATAAGGAGTTCGACCACCCATGCGTCTGCGGCCCCAAAGCCGCGGCTGGGGACCAACGGGCTCGGCGCGTCAACGCCGGGCCCGTTTTCGTTTGCTCAGCATGAAGCGACTGCAACCAGATTGCAAGAGGCTTTTTCTGTATGAGAAGCTCTCTTACTGGATTTCGCTTGATTTTCCTTTTTGGCGGCGTAAGGTGCCACCATGGTCGCTCTCTCAAAGTTCGCGTTAATCGCTACTGGTGTTGCTCCGGACAAGTTGCGGGACGACCCCGTCCGTTTCGTGCAGATTCGCGATCTCACGGGCGCTCGCAAAGATCTTACAATCGGGGAGCGGCCGCTCGTCGCCCGTGCGCTATCCATTCAAGCGGGTGACATCTTAGTCGCCGCACGAGGCGAGCGAACGCTTGCTGCCGAGGCTGATGAAGATCTTTTTGGCGCTTACGCGACCCTCGACCTATATCTGGTCCGACCGGACGCAGCGCGGCTTGACTCCTCGTTTCTACTGGCCTTTCTCCTTCTGCCTCAAACGGGTGTGAGACTGCGCGCGTCGACCGCCGGCGCCTCTCTACCCCGCATCGCCCGCGATGATATTGCCCAACTCGATCTGCCCGACCTTCCACTCGAACGTCAGCGCTCGATCGGTCATCTCGCGCGCGCGCATCGAGCACATCGCGAGCTGCTGATTCGCTTGGCCGACCGCCAAGCGACGGCGGCTGATCTTCAGATCATGGAAGCGCTGCGCGCTTCAACCGAAAGGTAAGCCTATGCCTACTATCGACGACATTAAGAACGCCGTTTGGTCTGCCTGCGACACCTTTCGCGGGACGATCGATGCCACACAGTACAAAGACTATATCCTTGCCCTTCTGTTCTTGAAGTACATTAGCGACATCTGGAAAAAGCACTATGACGAGTTCTCTGAGGAATATCGGGACCATCCTGAGGATGTCCGCGAGCTGAGGATCCGTCGCAAGCTTGAGCGAGAGCGGTTCAAGCTAAAGGAAGTCGAGGTTCGCAACAGCAAGGGCGAGGTGATCGATCGCTTTCTCAGCTCCTTTGACAGCCTCTTTGAGCGACGCGCGAACGACAACATCGGAGAGCTGATCAACATCGCGCTGGACGGCATTGAGCAAGCTAACGATCCCAAACTGAAGGGCGTTTTCCGCAATATTGATTTCAACTCGGAGGCTAACCTCGGACAGACCAAAGACCGCAATCGGCGGCTCGAAACGCTGTTGAAGGACTTCGGCAAGGCTGCCCTCGATCTCCGCGACATCAAAGAAGACGTCATCGGTGAAGCCTATATCTATTTGATTGAACGCTTCGCCTCGGACGCCGGGAAGAAGGCAGGTGAATTCTTCACGCCTCGCCGCGTGTCGGAGTTGGTGGCAAAGCTGGCCGCACCCAAGGAAGGCGCTCGTATCTGCGACCCCGCTTGTGGCTCGGGTGCCCTACTGCTGCGCGCCGGCGAAGAGGTCGGCAGCAAGAACTTCCGCTTGTATGGCCAGGAATCTAACGGCCAAACGCGAGCGCTCGCGCGGATGAACATGTTCCTGCACGGACAAGACAGTGCGCGCATCGAGTGGGGCGACACGCTCAACAACCCTCTCCTTCTTGAGGGCGACCATCTCATGCGGTTCGACACGGTGGTCGCCAATCCGCCATTTAGCCTCGACAAATGGATTGGAGATGGCGCGAGCAACGATCCCCATCGCCGCTTCGCTCGCGGATTGCCGCCTAAATCGAAGGCCGATTACGCGTTCATCCTGCACATGCTGGCAGTCGCGCGCCCGGCGGAAGGCCGCGTAGCCATCGTGGCTCCTCATGGAGTTCTATTTCGAGGAGGCGCGGAGGGGCGAATCCGCGAAAGCCTGGTGAGAGAGAATTTGCTCGACGCGGTGATTGGATTGCCAGCGCAGCTCTTCCCCACCACCGGCATTCCGGTGTGCATTCTCATCTTCGATCGCTCGCGTGAGAGCGGCGCCATTCGCGAACACGTCAGAGACGTGCTCTTCGTTGATGCGAGCCGCGGCTTCGATCCCGGCAAAAAGCAAAACGAGCTTTCTGAAGGTCATCTTGCCGCGATAGTGGATACCTATCAGGGGCGGAGCAGCATCCCCAAATATTCGTATGTCGCTTCGATAGACGAGATCATTAAAAACGACTTTAATCTCAACATACCTCGCTACGTCGACACCTTCGAGCCTGAGCCGGAGATCAACCTCCAAGCCGTGCAAGACGAGATCAGAGGGCTTGAGGAACAGCTCGCGACCGTCAGGGCTGAAATCAACGATCACCTTGTCGCACTTGGAATTCGCCCATGACCGACCTACGCAATCTTGAGTTGGCGGACGAGTCAGATGAGCTCACCACCATTTTCGAACAAGACGAGAGCCGCATCGTTTCGGCGCTTCCGCCCAGTGTACAATTGGGCATACCCAAGCTGGGCAAAACGCCCGCTAATTGGCGACGCTTTCGCTTAGGCGATGTCTTGAGAATCGTGGAGCGACCAGCCAACGTGGTCGATAATAAAGTCTATCAACTCGTAACTGCAAAGCGCAGCCGCGGGGGCATCGTTGGACGTGAAGCGCTGCGCGGCGATCAGATCAAAACCAAAACGCAGTTTTTTGTGCTTGAAGGAGACTTCTTGATCTCAAAGCGGCAGATCTCTCATGGAGCCTGCGGTCTCGTTCCGGAGGAACTCGATGGAGCGATCGTTTCAAATGAATACACCGTCCTCCACACCTCAGAACATCTAGATCCTGATTACCTTAGATTACTTTCCCATACGATTTATTTTCAGCAGGCGTGCTTTCAGTCAAGCATCGGTATCCACGTCGAGAAGCTGTTATTTCGTATCGACGATTGGTTCAAATGGGAGATCGATCTGCCACCAATCGCCGAGCAACGGCGCATCGTCGCCCTCCTTAGTAAGTGGGATCGGGCGATAGACACTTACGAAAACTTGACTCGAGCGAAGGGCGACCGTTTCGAGGCCGCCCTTGCGCAGCTTATCGGTAAGGCGCAGCCGGAGCGGGAACCTCCCAGCGGGTGGCACAGGTCGGAACTGACCGACCTTGCACGCATCCGTTCTGGTGGAACGCCGGCAAAGACTGATGGTCGCTTATGGGGTGGGACCCTGCCTTGGATTTCCGCCAAAGACCTGAAGACGTTCTACTTGACCGATGCTACTGAGAAGTTGAGCGAGCTCGGCGCAACCAAGGCCAGTATTGCCGCGTCCGGAACAGTTCTGATCCTCGTTCGGGGCATGGGCCTCTTCAAAGACATCCCCATCGGCGTCACAACGCGCGATTTTGCCTTCAATCAGGATATCAAAGCACTCGTCACCGGTGCCGAGATAAATGCGCGCTTTTTAGCATACGCCCTAAAGTCACGCCGAAGAGCCCTGATGAGCCGCGTAGATAGTGCCGGACACGGCACCGGGCGGTTATCAACTGACTTCCTTGAGAGTCTTCCGATTACCTACCCAAGCCCGGAACTCCAGGATAAGATCGTGAATAGTCTCGATCTCGTGCAGCACGATTTTACGCTTTCGTCGCGCGTTCACGCCCGGATGGTTTTGCAGAGAAAAGAGCTCATTCTCCAGCTACTAGACGGAGCCTCGCGGAGAATAGCGCGCCTTCCCACGGCGCTAGCGACCGAAGAACCCTCCATCCGTCTCCAGATAGCGCGATGAACCACTCTCCCGCATTCGCACTTTCCGAAGCAGGCGGAGCCCAACTCGCTGCACTCGCGACACTTTCAAGTCTCGGCTGGCACTATGTGCCTCGGGCGCAGGCCGATCGTCTGCGCAGCGGGCGTAGAAGTGAGGTCTTCCTAAACGACATCTTGCGTTTGCAGCTTGCCCGGCTGAACAACATCACCTGGCGAGAACGACGCCACCTGTTCTCGGAAGCAAACATCGAAACAGCTATCCGGCGACTGTCAGGCGTCAGGTATGACGGCGTGCTTCGAACGAACGAGGTCGTGACCGACCTCCTCCAGCTCGGCATCGCTCTGCCTCAGACAATCGACGACACGGCTCGCGAATGGCCTTTCCGCTATATCGATTGGGACGACTGGCGCGCGAACGCCTTCCACATGGCGGCAGAGTACCCGGTGGAGTGGCCTGGCGGGGGATCAATACGACCCGACTTGGTACTATTCGTGAATGGTATCCCGTTCGCAGTGATCGAGGTGAAATCGTCACGGGAGAAGACCGAACAAGGCATCACGCAGACCATCCGCAACCAAAAGGCCGACGTAGGCTGCCCGAATCTGTTCTTCTCGGTCCAACTCGTCCTTGCGGCGAACCCTCATGAGCCGCGCTACGCAACGGTCGGCACGCCGCTAAAGTTCTGGTCGAGCTGGAGAGAGCGGGAAGACGCTCCCGACTTCGCGAGGAAAGTGGTAGCTCGTTCGCTCGACTCCATCGAAGCCAAACAGATATTCGACGACTTCGCCCCCCACCGGCGGCGCTTCGAGTCCCTGGCTGAGCAAGGACGTGAGCCGACGAGGCTGGACGAGACCCTTGTCGCGCTCTTCCGGCCCGAACGCCTCCTAGATATGGCGCGCCGCTTCACCCTCTTTGACGGCCCGGTAAAGAAAGTGGCGCGTCACCAGCAGGTGTTTGCAATCAACAGCGTGCTTGGCCGCATCCAGAAGCTCGAAGACGGTCGCCGGGCGGGCGGCGTCGTATGGCACACTCAGGGTTCTGGCAAGTCGCTGACCATGGTTATGCTGGCCCGTGGCTTGACGACCGCTGTGCAGGGCGCGCGCCTCGTGCTGGTGACGGACCGAACTGATTTGGACGACCAAATTACCCGCACTTTCGCATCCACCGGACTTGCCCCTCAGCGCGCCCGGACCGGTGAGCACCTCATCGAATTGATCGAGGAGCGCGCGCGGGTGATCACGACAGTCATCCACAAATTTCGCGCCGCGCTTGCCAAACGGCGCGTGGTAGACCGGAGCACCGACATTTTCGTACTTGTCGATGAGAGCCATCGAAGTCAGTACGGCGACTTGGAAAGCCTTCACACCCGCATGCGTGAGGTCTTTCCACAAGCGTGTTTCATCGGCTTCACCGGCACCCCGATCGCCAAGCGCGAGCGAAACACCTTTCGCCAGTTCGGACCACTCTTCGACCCGGTCTACTCGATGCGCGACGCGGTGGGCGATGGCGCCGTTGTTCCTCTCCTCTACGAAGGCCGACACGTCGAGGAGGACGTCGATGAACAGGCGATCGACACTTGGTTCGACCGCGTTACCCGTGGCCTGTCCTCTGCCCAGGCTAATGACCTGAAGCGCAAGATGAGCCGTCCGCGCTCAGTAGCCGGCGTCGCCGCGCGCCTAAAATGCATCGCGTTCGACGTAAGCCAGCACTTCGCCGAACACTTTAAGGGTTCGGGCCTGAAAGGGCAACTCGTGGCACCCTCCAAACGGGACGCCATCATTTTGAAGCGTCTGATCGACGAGTTCGGTGAGATCAGCGCCGAAGTCATCATCTCCGCTCCCGATCAGAGAGAGGGCGACACGGACATCGACGAGGGGGTAGACGACGTCGTCGTCGCGTTCTGGCGTCGCATGATGGCGCGTTACAGAGGCGAGGAAACCTACAACAAAGGAATCATCGACGCGTTCAAGGGACCAGCTGACCCTGACCTCCTGATCGTTGTCGACAAGTTGCTGACCGGTTTCGACGCGCCGCGCAACACAGTGCTTTACCTCGCCAAGCCTCTGAAAGAGCATGGATTGCTGCAAGCGATCGCACGTGTGAACCGCATTTTCGACGAAGACGGCGCACCGCCGAAACCCTTCGGCTACATCATCGACTATTGTGGGGTTCTCAGAAATCTCGGCGAGGCACTGAGCGCGAATGACGCACTCGCGGCCTTCGACGATGAGGATTTGGCGAAGGCTTTGACCGATGTGGCAGATGAGGCCCGTCGTCTGCCGTCGCTGCACGCAGCGCTCCTCGACTTGTTCAGCGGGGTCGCGAACCACTTCGACGAGGAGGCCTACGCCAAGGCGTTGATCGACGAGGCACTGCGGGAAGAGTTCTACCGTAGGCTCGGCCACTTCTCGCGCTGTCTCACGGTTGCGCTGTCGTCGCGCACTTTCCAGGAGGAAACTCCGCCCGAGCGTCTCCAAAGATGGCGGACTGACGAAAAGCGGTTCGTGGCGCTCAGGGAACATGTCCGGGCCCGTTATGCGGAGAAGGTAGATTGGTCAGACTATGAGCACCGCGTTCGGACGCTGCTTGATCAGCACGTGACTGCGCACGAGGTGATCACAGTTGTCGAGCCGCTGAATGTGTTCGACGAAGGCGCGATCGAGGCGGCACGCGCGGGTAAAACTCGCTCCGACGCTTCCATCGCCGACGAGATTGCCCATCGGGCCCTTCAGGTAATCGAAGAGAAATGGGAACAGGATCCCGTCTTCTTCGAGAAGTTTTCCAAGCTGATCCGGGATGCTATCGACGCGTTCCGGAGAGGCCGTCTGGAAGAGAAGGCTTACCTGGCCGAAGTCCGCCGCCTCCGGGATTCCGCCGAACGGCGTGAGGACGCTGACGATCCAACACCGGAAGCGATCCGCGGTAAGAGCCATGAAACCGCCTTCTGGGGTATCGCGCGTCGCGAGCTCGCGAAGGCCGGCTTCGATCGCGACGGCGTCGCGGTCGATATCGCGGAAGCGGTTACCCGGATCGTTGCTCAGCACCGCGTGATTGGCTGGCAGAGCGATCGGGACACCGAGAACCGAATTCGGAACGATATCGACGACTTTTTCTTCGATGAGGTGATCGGACGACGGAAACTCGCAGTCGATCCGGCGGTGCTCGACGCGATCATGGACGACGTCATCGCCTCAGCGCGCGTGCGGATGGCGGACGATGGCCGGATCCACTGACCTTGCGTTTGATTGGGGCGGAGCTTCGATCGCATTCTCGGTGGAACGGTCCGACCGGCGTACTTTGCGTATTGCGGTGACGCCCGACGGTGACGTCGTCGTTTCGGCCCCGACGCACGCGCAGGACGCCGACATCGTCAGCCGGGTGCGGCGGCGCGGCGCCTGGATCGTTCGTCAGCAAGCCCGGTTCGACCGCTGGCGGCCCCGCACGCCCCTGCGGCAGTACGAAAGCGGCGAGACGCACCTCCTGCTCGGACGACCGTATCGGCTTCTTTGCCAGCCGGACCCAACGATTGACGTACGTATCGACGGCGACCGGATCATCCTCAGGCTACCGCAGGACAAGGGGTTGGTATTCCGACGCACGGTGCTTCGGCACTGGTACGGCCTCCACGCTCATCGCGTGTTTCCTGAGCGGCTCGCCGCCATGCTGCCACCGTTCGAAAGGCTCGGCATCGAGCGGCCTCGGCTGGTCATCCGCCAGATGACGCACAGATGGGGTAGCTTCACGGCCAAAGGCGCCCTCGTCCTCAATCTTGAGCTCATCCGCGCTTCGCCTTCGTTGATCGATTACGTCATTGCCCATGAGCTTACACATGCCTTGCATCCGGATCATGGCGCTGGGTGGCAAGACTTGTTGAGCCGGGTAATGCCGGACTGGCGCAGCCGGAAGGATGAGTTGGAGCGTGAGTTGCTCTGAATGAAGACCAGCGCCGAATGGTGTTGCGGACCCGAGCGCGGCTTCCGGCTCGCTCCCTCGTCGGTGAGCACAACTATCTGCGCGGACGACTGCGATAACGTGACGTGAAATATGGGGGAAAGCATTCCCCTGCGGCCGAGCCCAAGGTCTCGGCCGACCCCTTCTGCGGGGAGACCCCGCAACACCCCCTGAGAGTGAGAGTGCGGACCGGTTTCCGTGACGGGTGAATAGCTGGGAGAGAGGCTCCCGCGCCCGTCGTGGAGATTGGTCCCATGAACATGCAAGTCCTCGATTCGCGCCGTTACACGACCGGCGGTTACAAAGTGGATGTCAGCCGCGGCGAGCGGGTCGGCCGCGTCTCGTCGGAATGGTTCTCGCGCCCGGCCGACGAGCGATACCTCTCGCTGTCCGAGCTGGCGCGATCGGTGCGTGGCCGCGCCGATCGCAGCAAGACGCGCGTGGTGGAGAGCGCGCTGATCCATGTCGAGGCGAACCGTAACGATCCGGAGCGGTTGGCCCTGATCCTGCCAGGCACCGATACGGCCATCGCGCCGACACACTGGTCCTTCGGCCAGCTAGCCGGCCTCGTCGGCGCACCCGCCGCCTATCTACGTCAGCTCCCGGCCGCGCTCGCCGCCATCAATCTGCAATATGGCCTGACCTCCAATCGCGCCGACCAGATCAAGACGCTGGAAACCGATGACGACCGCACGGAACTGCGCGCCGTCACCGGCCCAGATTATGGGAGGATATTCGACGCAGAACTGGTGGAAGCCGTGCAGCGCATCGCCGGCAACGGCACGGGCGACACCCGCTGGAAGGTGCCGGGCGTGCTCGACTGGTCGGCCGGCGTCTACAATCCGCGCGTGGACATCACCAAGGACACGACGACGCTCTATGCCTCCGATCGCGACGTCTTCCTGTTCCTGGTCGACGACCTGAATCCGATCGAGGCCGGCCGACTGCCGGACGGATCGCCCGACCTCTATTTCCGGGGCTTCTATTGCTGGAATTCCGAGGTCGGCGCCAAGACGCTTGGCATGGCGAGCTTCTATCTCCGCGCGGTCTGCCAAAATCGAAATTTGTGGGGCGTGGAGGATTTCGAGGAAATCACCATCCGCCACAGCAAATACGCCGCCAACCGGTTCGCCCATGAGGCGGCCCCGGCACTGTTGAACTTCGCGAACTCCTCGTCCCTGCCCTTCGTCAACGGGATCAAGGCGGCGCGCCAGCGGATCGTGGCAAGAACCGACGAAGACCGCACCGACTTCCTGCGCCGTCGCGGTTTCTCCAAGGCCGAGGCCGGGAAGATCATCGACACGGTACTGGCTGAGGAAGGCCGCCCGCCGGAGAGCATCTTCGACTTCGTTCAGGGCATCACCGCCGTCGCCCGCGACAAGCCCCATCAGGACGCCCGCCTCGACATGGAGGCCAAGGCCAAGAAGCTGCTCGATCGCGCCGCCTGATTGCCGTGACGCCGGGGATGCGGTTTTCCGTGTCTCCGGCTTTGCGCTTCCGTGTCTTTCGCTTCACCGGTCTGCTGCGCTGTCCCCTTTAGAGGAAGAGGGCGGCGCTTCGCTCCGTGACGGGTTGGAGGTTGAGAGGGAGTCTCTCGGCCGCCCGTCGCGGAGTAAAATTCCATGGCTACTGCTGTTCAGAAGATCGTCCTGTCGTCCTCGCGTGACATCCCCTTCAACAAGCTGGTGCTCAGCCAGTCCAACGTCCGGCGTGTGAAGGCCGGCGTCTCGGTCGAGGACCTTGCGGCCTCTATCGCGCGTCGCGGCCTGATCCAGAGCCTCAGCGTCTTCCCGGTGATCGACGCCGAGGGCGTTGAAACCGGCATGTTCGAGGTGCCGGCCGGTGGTCGCCGCTTCCGCGCGCTGGAAATGCTGGTGAAGCAGAAGCGCCTTGCCAAGGTCGCGCCCGTGCCCTGCGTTGTGCGGGAGCGCGATGGCGCCATCCTCCCCGAGGAGGTGTCGCTAGCCGAGAATATCGAGCGCGCCCCGCTGCATCCGCTGGATCAGTTCCGAGCGTTCCAGGACATGCGCGACAAGGGCATGACCGAGGAGGAAATCGCGGCCGCCTTCCTCGTACCGGCCCAGGTCGTGAAGCAGCGGCTGCGCCTGGCATCCGCATCGCCCGCGCTGCTCGACGTCTATGCCGAGGACGGCATGACGCTGGAGCAGCTGATGGCCTTCACGGTGTCGCCCGATCACGCCCGTCAGGAACAGGTCTGGGATGCGATCAAGGACGCCTGGTCGAAGGAGCCCTATCAGATCCGACGCATGCTGACCGAGACCACGGTGCGCGCCTCCGACAAGCGCGCCGTCTTTGTCGGCATCGAGGCGTACGAAGCCGCCGGCGGCGTCACCATGCGCGATCTCTTCCAGTCCGACGATGGCGGCTGGCTGCAGGATCCGGCGCTGCTCGACCGCCTGGTCGCTGAGAAGCTGAAGGCCACGGCCGAGGAGGTCGCCGCCGAAGGCTGGAAGTGGATCGAGGTCGCAGTCAGCTTCCCCTATGACGCGACGCGCGGCCTGAGCGAGCTGCAGGGCGAAGCACTCGACCTCTCGGCTGACGAGCAAGCCACAATCGACGCGCTCAACGCCGAGTACCAGAAGCTCGAGGCCGAACATGAGGGCGCCGACGAGCTGCCGGACGAGGTCGACCAGCGGCTCGGCGAGATCGAGACGGCACTGGCCGACTTCGAGGCGCGACCGATCCGCTACGAGACGGACGATATCGGCCGTGCGGGCGTATTCATCAGCATCGCCCATGACGGTCAGGTCGATATCGATCGCGGCTACGTCCGACCAGAGGATGATGAAACGCCGATCGCACCTGAGGGCGAGACTGGCGTAGAAGCGGACGGCGATCCGACCGAACCGCTCGTGCAGCGGGCCGTCATCACGATCGGCGGCCAACCCGCCGAGCCGGAAGATGACGAGGACGATGCGATCAAGCCGTTGCCGGATCGCCTCGTCACCGAGCTGACGGCCCATCGCACGTTGGCGCTGCGCAACACGCTCGCCGACAACCCGCACGTCGCGATGACCGCGCTGTTGCACAAGCTGGCCTCCGACGCCTTCCAGCACCGCATGTACAAGGGCGCGATGGAGGCCGCCGTCAGCCATGTCTTCTTCCCGGTGCAGGACGATGCATTGAAGGACAGCCCGTGTGCTCGCGCGGTGCATGAGCGCCACGAGGGCTGGGCGGGCGACATTCCCGCGGAGGACGATGCGCTGTGGGACTGGCTTGCGGCGCTCGACGATGCCAGCCGCATGGCGCTCCTGGCGCATTGCGTGAGCTACGGCGTCAACGCGCTCTACGAGAAGCCGAACCCGTATGGCGGGAGTGGCGTCTCGCAGCACGGCCTCGACATGCGGCTCGGCCAAGCCGACCGACTGGCCCGAGCCACTGGCCTCGACATGGTGGACGTCGGTTGGCGTCCGACCGTCGGCAACTATCTGGGCCGCGTCACGAAGCCCCGCATCCTTCAGGCCGTCCGCGAGGGCGCCGGCGAACAGGCAGCGCAACTCATCGACCACCTGAAGAAGGGCGACATGGCCAAGGAGGCCGAACGCCTGCTGGCGGACACCGGCTGGTTGCCGGAGCCGTTGCGCCTGGTCGCTGATCCCGAGGCGGCCACACCGGACACCGATGCCAGCGGCAAGGACGAAGGAGCTGCGCTGCCCGACTTCCTCGCCGAGGACGATGAGGAAATCACGGCCGATGGCGAAGACGACGAACGCCACCTCGTAGCGGCCGAGTGAGCTAGGGGCTGGAGCGACGAGCGTCGCTCCAGCCCCTTTTTTATGCGCTGCGCTTAACGCGCGGCTGCACCCGCACACCGTCAACCCAGACGGCGACCTTCCCAGTTGCGACAAGTCCAGCCGTCTCCGCCACGAACTGCCGCAGGGGATGCGTCCCGCTCACCCAAAAGCGGTGACGATATCCAACGGCCACCGCGGCATCCTTGAACCCCTTTAGGGCGTCATAGCCTGCAGCCTCCTGGATTTCGAATTGCACGATCCAGCGCGTTCGCCTTGGCCGCACGTCGTCGAGAATTTCGACAGCGATGCGATGCTTTAGCCGGGACCTAATGGTGACCGGTTCAATCTTCTTAGATGGAAATTTTAGGATCTGAGCCATCAGAACCTCCTTCGCCAATGAAGCGGTTCGATGGTTTTACGGGATCGGTGAACCGCACAGCCGAGACCCGCCCGCGCAAGCGCGGGACAGATCAGCGGCGGCCCGTTGACCGGGCAGTTCAGCTACTGCAGCTCTCACTGCAGGCGGTTCTTCTCAATGCCGCAATATTTGCGGCGACCCTGAATCTCTCAAGATATGGAGCTCGAACACAGACGTTTCAAGCTTCGGCGTCACGCGATTCTGATTTAGGGATCGTCTCTACAATTTACCAAACCGCGACCTCCCACTGACCGTTGACGCGCGCAAAGCCGATCGGCCGGTTCTGCGGCGTCGCGTTCGGCTTCGTCGAATCCATCACGATCTGCGTCATGCAGGTCACGCCCGGACCGACACCGCCCGGCGAACAGTCGCCGAGCTTCAGCGTGGCATTGGTGAGCGGTCCCGTGAACAGGCGGTGACGCCGGACCGCCGCCGTTGCCTCATCCTCGGTCGGCTGCGCGACCCCGGCCGCGCCAGACGGCGACGCGGAGAGACCGGCGCAATCGCAGGCCGGAGGACAAACCCCGTGCCAAATCCGACCGCCAGACAACCCGCCGCAATGATCCCGATCGCGCTTCCCTTCATCTCGCCTGACTCTTGTCTAACGGCACGGCGAACTCCAATGAGCCGAGGCGCCGCGGCTTCCATTTCCGAGGAAAGTTTAGCGCCGGATCGCCGCCGCCGGAAGGCGGAGCGATGAGCCGGGCTCACCCTGCGTCAGAGTGAGAGGGTGGCCGGGACGGGTTTGAGCCCGTCCGGTCGAGAGAGAGTGCCGGGCCGGCTCGTCCGTCTCAGCTCTCCGAGGTCTCCATCATGCTTGACGCTCCGCTTCCGGCTGCCGGCCCGGCAGTCTCCCTCCCGCTCGCGCCTGCGACGCCGCCGGCCTCAGCCGTACTGGCCGCCGCCGAGCATCTCCTCCCTTATCTTGAACTGGGCCGACCGGTCGGTGCCGCGACCCTGCGCACGGCCATGGAAGCGGCCTTCGGCGGGTCCGACGCTGCCGGCGCGTGGGACTGGAAGACGGCCTATGACGCTTGCGAGGTCGCGACCGTTCTCTTTCTACGCAAATTCGGAAAGGCGCTTTTCCGCAAAGCCGCTTCGCCGGCTTCACGCCTTTCCGCGCTGACAAAGATCGTCACCCTTCTTCCCACACACACGCGGCGCTCCGAGGAAGCGCAGGCCTTGCAGCAATTCTCGACGCCGGTCCCGCTCGGTCTCGCCGCCCTGACCGCGGCATCGCTGACCCCGACCGACCGCGTGCTGGAGCCTTCGGCCGGCACCGGCCTGCTTGCTATCCTCGCCGAGATCGCCGGCTCCGCCCTCATCCTCAACGAGCTTGCCGAGACCCGCGCCGACCTGCTCGCCTCCCTTTTTCCGGCCAGCTCCGTCACGCGCTTCGACGCCGCCCAGATCGACGATCATCTCGATCGGACGGCCGATCCCAGCGTCATCATCATGAACCCGCCGTTCTCGGTGATGGCGAACGTCACCGGGCGGGTGGCCGACGCCGCCTATCGCCATGTCGCCTCGGCCCTCGCGCGTCTCGCCGATGGCGGCCGCCTCGTCACCATCACCGGGGCGAACTTCTCGCCTGAGCACCCGGCCTGGCGCGACGCCTTCATCCGCCTGCAGGAACGAGGGCGTGTCGTATTCACGGCCGCCCTCGCGGGCTCGGTCTATTCCAAGCATGGCACGACCATCGAGACGCGCCTGACCGTCCTCGACAAGGCGCCAGCCCAGGACCCGGCACGTTTTCCCGACTCCGCCGGTCTCGCGCCCGATGTTGCGACCCTGCTCGCATGGATCGACCAGCAGGTTCCGGCCCGCTTGCCGGTATTGCTGCCGACGACGATCGCGGGCACGGCGGTCACACCGCGCACCGTGCGCCGCCATCTCGCCCGGACTGCATCCGCAGCGCCTACGCGCCGCATAGCCCAGCCCGAAGGCGTGCCTCTTCACTACGAGACGATCGACTGGACGCCGCCGGAGGGCGGTCGCCTCTCGGACTCGATTTACGAGTCCTACGCGCTTCAGTCGATCCGCATCCCGGACGCGCTGCCGCATCCTACCAAGCTCGTGCAGTCGGCCGCCATGGCATCGGTCGCACCGCCGAAGCCCAGCTATCGGCCGCTGCTCCCCACTCACATCGTCAGCAATGGCGTGCTGTCCGACGCCCAGCTCGAGACGGTGATCTACGCCGGTGAGGCCCATGGCGACTATCTCGCCGGCGCCTGGACCGTGGACGAGACGTGCGATCTCGTCTTGGCCGCGCCCGACGATGCGCAGAACGCCGTCCGCTTCCGCAAGGGCTTCATGCTCGGCGATGTCACCGGCGCCGGCAAGGGCCGCCAGTCTGCCGGGATCATCCTCGACAACTGGCTCCAGGGCCGGCGCAAGGCGGTCTGGATCTCCAAGTCCGACAAGCTGCTCGAAGACGCCCAGCGCGACTGGTCCGCGCTCGGCATGGAGCGATTGCTGGTCACGCCACTGTCGCGTTTCCCGCAAGGCACGGCGATCCGCCTAGCGGAAGGCATCCTTTTCACCACCTATGCCACGCTACGGTCCGAAGACCGCGGTCAGAAGCTTTCGCGGGTCAAGCAGATCGTCGAATGGTTGGGCACCGATTTCGACGGAGTGATCATTTTCGACGAAAGCCACGCCATGCAGAACGCCGGTGGCGGCAAGGGAGAACGAGGCGATGTCGCGCCTTCGCAGCAGGGCCGTGCGGGCTTGCGCCTCCAGCACGCGCTACCGAACGCGCGCGTCGTCTACGTCTCGGCAACCGGCGCGACCACGGTTCACAATCTCGCCTATGCCCAGCGGCTCGGCCTGTGGTGGGGCGCGGATTTCCCCTTCGCCAACCGTGCCGAATTCGTCGAGGCGGTCGAGAATGGGGGCGTCGCGGCTATGGAGGTGCTGGCGCGCGATCTGCGCTCCCTCGGCCTCTACACCGCCCGCTCGCTCTCTTATGACGGCGTCGAATATGAGTTGCTCGAACACCAGCTCACGCCCGAGCAGACGCGCATCTACGATGCCTATGCCGGCGCCTTCGCCATCATCCACAATCATCTCGACGCGGCGATGCAGGCCGCCAACATCACCGGCGACAGCGGCACGCTGAACCGGCAGGCGAAGTCAGCCGCACGCTCGGCTTTCGAATCCGCCAAGCAGCGCTTCTTCGGCCATCTTTTGACCAGCATGAAGACCCCGACCCTGGTCCGCTCGATCGAGCAGGACCTGGCCGATGGCCATTCCGCCGTGATCCAGATCGTCTCGACCGGCGAAGCGCTGATGGAACGGCGTCTCGCCGAGATCCCCACCGAGGAATGGAACGACGTCCGGGTGGACATCACGCCCAGGGAATATGTCCTGGATTACCTCGCCCATTCCTTCCCGGTGCAGCTCTACGAGCCGTTCACCGACAGCGAGGGCAATCTGTCGTCGCGTCCGGTCTACCGGGACGGTCAGCCTGTCGAGAGCCGGGAAGCCGTCGCCCGCCGCGACGAGCTGATCGAACGGCTGGCATCACTGACCCCCGTTCCCGGCGCGCTCGACCAGATCGTCCAGCGCTTCGGCACCAACGTGGTGGCGGAGGTCACCGGCAGGTCGCGGCGCGTGGTGCGCAAAGGCGAACGACTCGCCGTCGAAAACCGGGCGGCGTCCGCCAATCTGGCCGAGGCGGCCTCTTTCATGGACGACCAAAAGCGCATCCTCGTCTTCTCGGACGCCGGTGGCACGGGGCGCAGCTATCACGCAGACCTTGCCGTCAGGAATCAGCGCCTGCGCATCCACTATCTCTTGGAGCCGGGCTGGAAGGCCGACGCCGCGATCCAGGGGCTCGGCCGCACCAACCGCACCAACCAGGCGCAGCCGCCGCTGTTCCGGCCAATCGCCACCGACGTGAAGGCCGAGAAGCGCTTCCTATCGACGATCGCGCGCCGGCTGGACACGCTCGGCGCCATCACGCGCGGGCAGCGCCAGACCGGCGGCCAGGGCCTGTTCCGGCCCGAGGACAATCTCGAAAGCCGATACGCCCGCGATGCGCTACGCCAGCTCTACCTGCTGCTCGTCCGCGGCAAGGTCGAGGGCTGCTCGCTCGACCGCTTCGAGTCCGCCACTGGCCTCAAGCTCATGGACGATAACGGCATCAAGGACGAGCTGCCGCCGATCACTACCTTTCTCAACCGTCTGCTGGCGCTCACGATCGACCTGCAGGGCGTGCTGTTCACAGCATTCGAACAGCTCCTCACCGCCAAGGTCGAGGGCGCGATCCGCAGCGGCATCTATGACATCGGGCTCGAGACACTGCAGGCCGAGAGCTTCGTCATCACCGACAGCCAGGTGATCCACACGCACCCTGGCACCGACGCGGAAACGCGGCTGCTCACCATCACCCGCCGGGAGCGCAACCGGCCGACAAGCCTAGCCGACGCGCTCGACCATCTCTCCGATCCGCGCGCGGGGTTCTTGGTCAACGGCCGCTCCGGTCGCGCCGCCGTGCAGATTCCCGCACCGTCGATGATGCTCGACGATGGCGAGATCGAACGGCGCGTCTGCCTGATCCGGCCGATGGAGCAGCACTACGCCCCGCTTCGCATGATGGATGAGAGCCATTGGGAGGAGGCCGACCGCGGCAGCTTTGCGACCGCCTGGGACGCCGAGCTGGCCGAGGTGCCGGAGTTCTCCGACAGCACGATCCACATCGTCGCCGGCTTGCTGCTGCCGATATGGAAGCGGCTGCCCAACGAGTCGACGCGGGTTTACCGGCTCCAGACCGACGCGGGCGAGCGCATCATCGGTCGCCGCGTATCGCCCGCCTGGGCCGCGAACGCGAGCACCATGGGCGCGAGCATGCTCACGCCGGATGCCGCCTTCATGGCGCTGATCGACGGCGCCACGATCCTCGACCTCGCCGAGGGTATTCGGCTGCGCCGCACCCGGGTGATGGGGACTAACCGCATCGAGCTATCGGGCTTCACTGATGCGATGCGCGATCGGCTGCGCGCTTATGGCTTGTTCAGCGAGATCATCTCGTGGAAGCTGCGCTTCTTCGTGCCGGCCGACGCCGCCGGACCGGGCGTGCTAGCCAAGCTGATCGACGCGTTCCCGATCACGCGCATCTCCGAGCGGGAGGCTGCGTGATGGCCCGGCAGGATGCTTCCGAACTCGCGCGCAATCTCGGCCGGCAGCCCGAGGCGGTGTGCCGCCATTATCTGTCCAGCGGGCGTCGCGAGGGCCGCTACTGGTTGGTCGGCGACGTGCGCAACACGCCTGGCCGGTCGATGTACGTCCGGCTCAAGGATACGCCCAAAGGTGTTGCGGGCAAATGGACCGACGCCGCCACCGGCGAGCATGGCGATCTTCTCGACGTCATCCGTGAAAGTTGCGGTCTGATCGACTTCAAGGACGTGGCCGACGAGGCACGGACCTTCCTCAGTATGCCGCGACCCGCGCCGGAGCCGCGAATTCAGCCGCGTCAACGGCCAGCACCGAGCGGCTCGCCGGAAGCGGCCCGTCGTCTCATCGGCATGTCGCAGCCGATTACGGGCACAACTGTGCAAGCGTATTTGCGGGAACGCGGCATCACGGATTTACGCGGGACCGGAAACCTTCGCTTCCATCCACGCTGCTACTATCGGCCCGACGAGTACGCGCCCACGGAGACCTGGCCGGCCATGATCGCCGCTGTCACCGATCTCGACGGCAAGATCACGGGCGCGCACCGAACCTGGCTCGATCCCCGATCGCGGGACAAAGCGCCGATCGACACACCGAGACGAGCGATGGGCGACCTACTCGGCAACGCAGTGCGCTTTGGCGTCGCTGGCGAGGTGATCGCGGCCGGCGAAGGCATTGAGACCGTCCTGTCGCTCCGACAGGTCCTTCCCGGCATGCCCATGCTGGCGGCGCTCTCGGCGGCGCATCTCGCCGCCATCCTGTTCCCCGATACGCTGCGACGGCTCTACATCGTGCGCGACAATGACCCTGCCGGTGACGGTGCGCGTGACAGGCTGATCGAACGGGCCAACGCCGTCGGAATCGAGGCGATCTTCTCGCCGGCGCTCGGCGACTTCAACGAGGATCTCCGCGCCCTGGGGATCGAGCATCTCCGGCAGCAGTCACGGACGCAGATCGCCCCTCAGGACTTCGCAAGGTTCATGGCGCTGGCGGCATAGCCCGGCACGCGAGAGCGGCAACGGCGGTCCGTCGTCATGCTTGCGCGGATGCGCCAACCATCGGAGGGGACCGCGCCTCGGCCTTCGAGAGGGCGATCGACCAGCAAACGGACCAACCCGGCAATGGCTGCGGCCGACGATTTTCCGGCGGCGCGTGCCGCGCCTTTCCATCGCGAGGCAAAATCGCCGGCCTTCGCCATCCTCCGCTGACGCTCTGGCCCTCCGCTGCGCTCCGGGTGCAGGGCCGGCCCGCTCGCCGGCATCGTCGCCATGAAGGCCGCGACGGTCGCGGTCCAACCGACGGAGCATCCCATGAGCGAGCACGACGACTTCGAACCGCATCACGCCTCATCGCCCACCGATCATGTCCTCAACGAGCTCCAGCTCCACGGCTATCGTCCCTTCGAGGATGAACCCGACCAGCGGCTTCTGCCGGACGGCAACGCGGTTGCAGGCGCCATCGCCGACATCTTCGACGCCCTGATCGGAACGCTGGAGGACACTCGCCTCGAACCCGACCTCGACGATCTCCTTTGGTCTACGGTCAACGTCTTCCACTGCGCCACCGACCGGATCGCGCGCGAACTCGACGACAACGAGCAGGCACAACGCCGCGGGCAGCGTGAACAGGACGGCAGCGAGGTGAAGGCGGTCGAACTCGAGCGCCACATCGCCGAGGGCCAGACCCTCATCGAACGCCAGAACGCCTTCGAGCTGATGCGCGATCAGGCGGCCGAACACTACGAACGCCACGTCGGCAAGACCTGGCTTCCGCGCAGCGGGTCAAGGGTCAACCACCGCAATCTCACCTCGGCGATGATCGACAGCCGCGACTTCCTGGCAGCGAAGCGGCGCGCCGAGCAGACGATCCTTCTTCCCGCTGGTCCGAAGATCATCATCACCGGCGGGCTCGACTTCAACGATCACCGGCTGATCTGGGCCAAGCTCGATCAGGTGCACGAAAAGCACCCGGACATGGTGCTGATGCACGGCAAGTCGCCGAAGGGCGCCGAGAAGATCGCGTCGCTCTGGGCCACGAACCGCAACGTGCCGCAGATTGGTTTCGCACCGGACTGGACGAAGCACGGCCGCGCAGCGCCCTTCAAGCGCAACGACGAGATGCTGGAAGTTCTGCCGAAAGGCGTGATGCACTTCCCCGGCACCGGCATCAACGACAACCTCGCCGACAAGGCCAAGAAGCTCGGCATCCCGGTCTGGAAGTTTGGCGGCGCGTGAGCGCCGCTGAATTTTCTCCTGCAAATCGTCTGCGACCACTAGCCGCCCAGTTGCCGAACGATATTGTGCAGTCTTCAAAGAGCCAAAGGTCTGCACACAATCAGAGCCTCTCGGTCTGGAGCAGGATAATGTCGAGCAGTGGCCCAGGTATCACAGATATAAAGCTTCTGTTTGCTAGGTCTGGCAATCGCTGTGCTTTTCCGAAATGCAAAGCTCCGATGGCCCTCGGTGACACGCTCGTCGGTGAGGTTTGTCATATGAAAGGGGCTCGCCGGGGAAGCGCGCGGTTCGATCCGGCGCAACCAGCGACCGAGCGTCACCACCGCGATAACTTGGTCCTGATGTGCCCTACCCACCACACGGTGATCGACGACGACGAGGTCTCGTATCCAGTCGAACGCCTCTTGCACATCAAGCATGACCATGAGGCAAACGCGACGGCCCTTCCCGAAGACGAAGTTTCACGGATCGCGATTTCAATCCAGCAGAACGTTTCGACAGTCGGACAGACCGGCGGCCTCTCAGCACATACAGTGCATGCTACACATCTCACGGTACAGGCCGCCGCGGGAACCAGCGGCAATCTTCTCAACCAGCGTCAAATTCAAGCGGTAGAGAACCTGTGGCAGATTTTGCGAAGGTTCTCGACCGAGTTCAGTATGGTGGTATTCGTAGATACGATCCTCCTTCCGGAAGAGATGAACGCGTATTTTATCGGTGCAGACCACCTGCCATTGATGGATTCCATCCTGGAATATCGGAACCCACAAACTGCTATCGAGAAAATGACGAAAGCAGGCGGCGATCAAGCAGCAATTGAAAGACCGTTTGTCAGCCAAAGGCTTGGGTCAATATTTTTCGTCATACAGGCCGTCTACGGCAGAACTGGCCTGCTACTGACAAACTCCTTCAAGGAAGAACGATACATAGATTGGCGGAGCGATAGTGGTTGTGATCAGTTGCTACGCGCGGTCCTCCCTGCTCGCGCCGTTGAGCACCTCAAAGCGCTACCGGCGAACGGACTTCGTTCAGCGCTGGACTACCTGGAAGATCAGTTTCTAACCGAAGCAGGAATGCGTCAGGCCTAGATAGCCTAAACCGGCACGACGGCACCCTTCGAGCGCAACGTTCAATGTCTTAGCCGATGCGGCGCAAATTCGTACGGCGAAACGCACGACGTCTTGTGGGCTGGTCAGTGGCTCCACGTTGAGCAAACCACCCCCGCTTATCTGCGCTGAGCCTTGGTCAGACTGATCGCCTGACGCCATCAACCCGTAAAGGGTCGGCTATGCGAGCATGCCGCCGCTTCGGCTGCGCCTACGCGGTGATTGCAGCGTTCAGTCCGACACTTCGGGCGCCTGTCAGCGGGGGATGGTCCTCCGCTCAAACAGGAGCCGGATCGATGTCCCTCAACGACGCGCACGCTTTCGCCTTCAGCCTCGCCACCACCCTGATGGCTGCCATCATCATCTTCCAGGCTGGAGACGGCACGCTCTCGGTGACGCCCGCCAGCGAGTACGACGGCGACATGGCCGCGATCGTCCATGAGATCGATCCCTTCGCCCCATAACGGGGGCGAACCGGCGCCACCACGCGGAAGTCGCACGCGATTTCCGCTCCCGGCGCAATCGATTTTCAGCTATAATTCGGTCGCGCCGCGGTGGTGGTGGAGGCGCAACCGTCAGACCTTTTCTCACGGAGGCCACCACCATGATTATCCTCGGAATATTCGCATCCCTCGCAGCCATCGGCCTGCTTTGCTGGCTGCTGTTCACGCTGGCCGTCTTCGCGCTGCCGGCGTTCGTCGGCGTGACTGCGGGCGCCTGGGCGCACGGCACCGGCGCCGGTATCCCTGGCGCGGTCCTGGTCGGAGCCGTCGCCGCCGCCCTCACGCTAGCGGCCGGTCACCTGCTGATCACCCTCGTCCGCCCGATGTGGCTGAAGCTCATCCTGGCCATCGCCTTTGTCGCGCCGGCGGCGATTGCTGGATTCCACGCCACGCATGGCATTGTGAAGCACCTCATGGCTTCCGAGGGATGGCAGATCACCTTCTCCGTCATTGGGGCGATCGCGGTCGGCATCACCGCCTTCGTGCGGGTCGCAGGAATGGCGGCGTCCCCAGGCCCGTCAGGCCGGGATCTCCAGCGAGCCTGATCGTCATTGTCGCCACTGCGAGGGCGAGGCCAGCGGCTGGCGGCAACCGCCCCCGTCGCGTTAGGCTGTTGGGATTAAAGCGTGGGGTGCGGAAAGACCCTGGGCCCCGGGAAGTGGCCCTCGTTGGAGCGCTGGTCGTGCCAGGTCCATGTCTCCGCGACACACCGAAGATCCGGCACGGCGATATCTCAGTTGGCGGTGGAGGGTCAGGATGCAGCGCCAATGCCCTGCCGGGAGGAAACGAAGCCGGTGAGCATTGCCGCGACGCCGGTTTGCCGATGCGGGACAGCCGCCATCTTCTCCGTTCTCTGACCGTGCTCGACCGCTCCAAAACGGCCTCTTCAATGGCCTGATCTGGCCGAAGGCCGGCTTCGCCTCGATCGCCTGTGACGCAACAGCCGCGTCAAACTTTCTTCCCCTGCCGGCTGCGCCGCCATTCCTCGCGAGACAAGAAAGCCCTCCTTGGCTGTCAGGCCCCTTCGGGGTGCGCCGTCGATCGCCTCCGGCCTGCCGATCGCCATCGAGGCCGCAATGGTGCGGGCTCGGGAACAGAAAAAGGAGACTTACAATGGCGACCATCGGCACCTTCAAGAAGACCGGCTCGAACGAGTTCACCGGCGAAATCGTCACCCTCAGCGTACAGGCCAAGAGCGTGCGCATCGTCCCCGACCAGCGCGCCACCGGCGAGAACGCCCCCAGCCACCGGGTCCTGGTCGGCCGCGCCGAGATCGGCGCCGCCTGGTCCAAGCGCTCCAACGAGGGCCGCGACTATCTGGGCCTCAAGC